>DATNEI010000031.1:0-10999 GCA_035606795.1 Pyrinomonadaceae bacterium | reverse complement strand
AGTCAGTTGCTGACAGTCACGACGAGATTGCCAGGCAACCGGCGGCCGCGAAGCTCGTTCAATTCGACGTTACCAAGATCACCGCACACCTGGCAGATTACGAACGTGTCCGTCGCGTGGCGCTGCTGCCAAACGAATTCTCGATCGACGCGGGCGAGATGACCCCGACACTCAAAGTTAAGCGCAACGTGATCGACGACCGCTACGCGGATTTGATCGATGATCTTTATCGGGGGGCGTAAAAAAGTGATGAGTGATGAGTAATGAGTGATGAGTGACAACCCCTTAACTCCCAAAGGAGGACATATGTCCAAAAAAATCGAAAAGTTCGAAGACTTCATTGCTTGGCAGAAAGCACGCCAACTTAGCCGGAAGATCTATCAAGCAACAAATCTTCCAGGCTTCTCCCGTGATTTTGCTCTGAAAGACCAAATACGACGAGCGGGAATCTCGATCATGTCGAACATTGCCGAGGGCTTTGAGCGCGGAAGGGATACTGAATTTCATCAGTTCCTCTCGATCGCCAAAGCGTCTTGCGCCGAGTTGCGCTCTCAACTGTATGTGGCCTTCGATGCTAATTACCTCTCTCGGTCTCAGTTTCAGGAATTGATGTCTACTGCGATGGAAGTATGGAAAATCATCGGCGGCTTACGAGTGGCTGTGGCAAAGCGAAAGGCGTCAGCCTAATCTTTTCACTCATCACTCATCACTCATCACTTAACTAATGAACACCCTTTACCACGAACTCACCTTTGGGCTACATGATCCGCAACAGATTGCGCGCGTGGTTATTCGTCTGATCGCGGCGATGATTCTGGGCGGACTGGTCGGCATTCAGCGGCAACGTTCCCACAAGCCTGCCGGCCTCCGCACGCACATGCTCGTCTGTCTGGGGACTGCCGTTTTTATCACGACTTGCGGCGCTGTCGGCATGGGCGTGGACGCTCAGTCGCGCGTGATTCAAGGCATCGTCACCGGCCTCGGCTTCATCGGCGCCGGCTCGATTCTGAAACTGAGTCACGAACACGAGATTAAAGGACTCACTACTGCTGCGGGCATCTGGATGACCGCCGCGATCGGCGTTTCGGTTGGTCTTGGCGCGATCGGCATTGCAATTCTCGCGACCATTCTCGCGCTCATTATTCTCGCGGTCGCGACAAAGTTTGAAAATTTTGTGCAGGAAAAACGTGAGCAGCCAGGCGAATGACGCACCGCTTTGGGCGCGCGGGCGCGTCAGCGATCGCTGACGCGATTTTCAGGCTGCCTGATCTTTAGCGAGCGTTCGTACTCAGTAAGCATGCGTTCATAGCACGGCGGGCACATCGCCAGCGCGAGTTCTTCGCCGTCGATGCGAATCAACGCGCCGCACCAACTACACTTGACCGTGGGGCTCGCCAGCAGTTCGAGTTGCTCTTCCTCTGATAAGGTGTCTTCTATCAACATCAGTGTCATGGCCTGATTAACCTTTCAGAATTATTAATTTTCAGCCACACGGTACCGCCGCTGTGTTACGCGCCGGTTACCCAGCCGTTAAGACTCACTTAATTAAAGAGAGTGCAGCACACGATCTGTTCAGACGTCATTCAGAGGACGTTCAGGAAAAGATACCTGTACTCAGGCGCGTAACATTTTGTTAACATGCCCGCATCGCGCTGCCCCTCAGCGCGGCAACGGTAAGTCAGAACCGACGCGGCCAACCGCTTTCGCCGGTCCAATACTTGAAGGAGAAGAAGTGCGACGCCAGACTCAAAGAAGAGTCGTCTCTGCACTTGTCAGAGTCAGTTTCTTTTGCTGCGCGCTGCTCGTCTGCCCGCTTCAGCTTTCAGCTGCCCCTCATCCGATCAATACGATCATTTGCCGCGAAGAACTTTCGGCCGCGCGCCGCGAACTGTTGGCGGCAAGGCTACGCGCGATAACGGGCCTGGCGGTTGAGTTTGATGCCAACCGAGCCTTGCGCCTGGCGCACTCCGATGCGCGCGGCGGGTCGGAAACCGCCCGGAATTTGCTGACCAAAGCGCTCAACGGAGAGCGAGTGCTGATTCTGGAGGACGCGAGTGATCGTCAGGATGTAGCGTTCGCCCGGGTAGTTCCGGGCCGGTGGAAACACCACGCTGCAGAAATTCCGGAGACGTTTGTCGTGCTGATCGACTTTGCCGACTTCGATCACCTGCTCGGCGATGATGCTGCGCGCAAAGCATTCGATGTTGGCTGGGCCTTTCTGCACGAACTCGATCACGTAGTCAACGATCTCTCGGACGGCGCGGACCTAAACGAAGCTGGCGAGTGTGAAGATCACATCAATCTCATGCGGCGCGAAATGAATCTCCCCCTGCGTGCCGATTATTTCTTCACTTTCTTTCCCGCCGCTGAACGCAGCGACTTCCGCACAAGATTCGTCCGGCTCGCGTTTGATCAGCGGGACACGCTTACTCAGAAGCGCCATCGTTATTGGTTGATGTCGGATGCGACGGTGGTGGGCGGACTCTCACAAATCGCGACAGCGCGATAGCGCTCACTCCGCCGGCCGCTTCGTGCGGTCGTCGCCGGCGGCTGCAGCGCGAGAGCGACGCGCAGAAACATTTTTCGAGGCTTCCTGCAAAATTGAATGCACTTTGAGGACGACTTTTTTCAGATCGTCTAACCGTTGGGGATCTCTGTCTTTACCTGCCAGTAACGCGACAGCAATGTCGCTGCTGAGTTCGTTTTGAATTGACATCTGGCGACTGAATCGAGTTTCAGGGATTGTCGATCGCTGCGATAAAAGAGGCGCGCATCCTACAGCGCGCGCGTTACGCAGATGTTAATTCGAGGTTAAATCTGCGGCGCTTGGATTTATCTCTCTGCAAATCAAATTAATTTCAATTTAACGCCTCGTTTACGCACGTGTAACTGCCAGCCTCTAGTTTTCTCCTTCACACGGCCAGCGAATAACGCCCTCAAGTCAAAAGGAGATAACCATGCGCCCAACTGTACGCCACAGCTTCATTCACTTTCTGCTTTCCGCTCTGGTCGCGGTGCTGCTCGGATCAAGCGCAGCATTCGCACAGACGGACACCGGACGCATTACCGGCGCCGTCAAAGATCAGACCGGCGCCCTGGTGCCTGGAGCGACTGTCACTGCGCGAAATGATCGCACCGGCGACGAGCGAACTGCGACTGCGAATGATGATGGGTCCTACACGATTCCGGCTCTGAAGGTTTCCATTTACACGATCACCGCGAGCGGCACTGATCTGTCAGGGAAAGTCGAGAATGTCAGTGTCAACGTCGGCCAGGAGACGACAATCAACATTGCTGTCTCGCCCACCGGCGTGTCCGCTACCGTCAATGTTGTCGGCGGCGAAGAGACTTTGGCCAACACCGGGTCGGCAGCAATGGGCGCAAACGTTAACCCGCGTGAAGTCGAAGGCCTGCCGCTCAATGGAAGGCAACTCTCGCAGCTCTATCTCCAGGCACCCGGCTCGGTCAACAGCGGCTCGGGAACTTACGGAGACATTCGCTTCTCAGGCCGCGCGGTCGAACAGAACGAGATTCGCTATGATGGAATCGAAGGCACCGCCATCATCGACACCAGCCCGGGCAATCTTAATGGTGAAGTGCCAACGCCGTTCCGACTGCAATCTTCACTCGAGAACGTGCAGGAATTCCGCGTCGACTCAAACAACTATCCGGCAGAATTTGGCACCGGAACGGGCGGTCAGATTAGCGTGGTCACGAAGTCGGGCGGCAACAAGTTTCACGGATCAGTTTTCGAGTACTTCCGTAACGACGCACTGGATGCACCCAACTTTTTTGACAACGTTATTGGAGTGAAGAGTAAGCTGCGCTTAAATCAGTTTGGCGGATCGATCGGCGGCCCGATCCAAAAGAATAAAGCGTTCTTCTTCTTCTCGTATGAAGGCTACCGGCTCCGCGGCGGCATCAATTCAATTGAAGCCGTGCCTGGTCTTGCCTCGCGGATCTGCGCGGCGCCGCTTGGTACCGGTTCAATCGCGTGCAATGCCACGACCGCTGCTTTGATTCCGGCGTTTCGCGCGTCCGATGTGGCCGTGCTCAGAGTCGGCCCCGACCTTTTCGACACCGTTCAGCGGCAAGCAACAAACATCGTCAATGAGAACTCGTTGGCGTTTCGCTTCGATTACAAATTCAATCAAAAGCATTCGACCTATTTTCGCTTTTTCCGGGACCAGGCGAACAACGATCAGCCGGAAGGCGTGACCGGACGACGGGTCGTTATTCGCTCGATTCCGCAGAACGGAATTTGGGCATTGCAGTCAGTCTTAAAGCCGACGCTGCTGAACGAATTCAAAGTCGGCTACAACGGAGCGCTGTCGCGGATTAACGGGGTGGCGCCGACTTTCAATGGTCTCGATCTCTCGACCCTGTCACTCAACATCGCCGGCACCGTCGCCGGATTTGCATTGCCCGGCCAGGGATCGAATGCGGGTGTGGCATCACCGGGTGGACTCGTGCGCGCCAACAGCGCTACGAATGGACGCGGACAGCCTTACACTCCTTATTCATTGTCGTTCATCGACAACCTCAGCTGGACCAGGGGCAACCACTCGTTCAAATTTGGCGGGGAAGTGCGCGCGATTCGCATGTGGACCGATAGAATCGGCGGTACGACTTATACGTGGGCCAGCATCAACAACTTTCTGACGAACGCGTTGCAGTCGACGCAATACCTTGGCGATGTGTCCGCTCCTTCGCCCTTCTTCAACAGCTCAACGGGACAGCCGCAAGCGCGGCAAACGTACTACATCGGATACGTGCAGGACGAATGGAAGCTGAAATCGAATCTGACGTTGAGTTATGGCCTTCGCTACGAGTACTACACACCGCTGCGCGAGAAGGACAATCGCCAAATTCTCTTCGATATCGTGACGGGCGTGCTTCGCGATCCCGCCGGTGAGCCTTTGAATTCCTCAAAGTCCAATTTTGGTCCGCGCGTGGCCGTGACCTGGTCGCCGAATCCGACAGCGACTGGTTTCTTCGGCGGTGGCCGAACAGTGCTGCGTGGTGGCTTGGGAATTTATTACGGCCCGGGGCAGACGGAAGATCAGATTCAGCCGATTGAAGCGCCTTAATTTCTGATGAGCGTGGTCGGAAATGGCAAACCCGTGACCGAGGAGCTGACAGAAGCTGTTGGCTCCTCCGTTACGCGCTTTCAAAAACCTGCAGCTGGGATCGCCACGTCACTCGCGCAGCCAATCACTTCTCTCGACCCGGACGTTTACGACGATGGTTATCTGCGCATTGAGCACCCGAATTATTACCTGACCTGCAATGGACAGCCGGTTTATTTGCCGCGTGTTGAGTTCCTGCTTGTCTCTCGTCTGGCGCTCAATCGAACGCGTGGTGCCTGCGGAAGATCTCTGGCGCGCCGCCTGGGGCGACAACAAGCCCCTGAACTGCGGCAGCCTGCACGTATACATCCATCGCCTGCGAAACAAATTGCGGCCTCATCACCTGCAAATCGATGTGTTGGTGAACGTGGGTTATCGACTGATGCGTTCGAAAACTTAGGCTAGGGATACAGCCCGGAGCGAACCGGAGTCCCCGCGCCAGCCCGCGGGTGGTCGTAGCGACGGGTCAATCGTTCATCAAGCCCGTCGCGCGATTGCGGCAATGTGTCCGTGGGAAGACGGGTCATCAACTTCCCATAACTCGATTTCGAATCCGGCGGCTTCTATCAATTCGCGCGCGAGTTCCGGCTTGTAGCCGTCATAGAAAAACTCTTGCCCGAACATTTCTGAAGTAAGACCTGCAAACGGCGAATCGAGCGACTCTGCTCCCGTGCCCCCGACTGACAACAAGAGCTTGCCGCCCGGCTCAAGCGCACCGGCGAGCTTGCGATAGATGCCTCGATGATGTTCACGCGGAATATGAAAAACGGAATCCCAGGCGATGGCTGCGGCAAAGTTTTCCGTCAGTTCTACGTCAACGATGTCGGCGTGAATTAGCTCAGCTTCGGGAACGACAGTTTTGGCAATGTCCAGCAACTTCTGTGATTGGTCGACGCCGACCACGCGAAAGCCGCGGTCGATGACGTGACGCGCGATTGGATCTCCGGTCCCGCAACCGAGGTCGAGAACCTTGGCGTTTGGCGACAAGCTATCGAGTACCCGATCGACGTAACCGAGAGTTCGATCGATGTACTCGCGTCCGCGAGAGTTCTTGTGCCACTCGTCGGCGATCAGGTCGTAGGAGTTGTGGAGCATCTTTGGCGATGCGCGCCGATCTCAACGGGCCACTGTCACGCGCAGGAAGGTTGCCGGGATCGCCGTACCGTTCGCGCTGGTATTTTGAGCTGTGAACAGTTCTTCCAGCTCGCGTTGCAGATCATTCGCACGGCCGTTCTTTTCCGCCGCGTCGAATGCATTCATTGTCGGCCCGTAATAATTTCTGAACTCACTGACATATTCCGCGGGCGACCCGGCGAAGCGAAAGATGAAAGTGTCGCGGTCGAAGGAAATATTTTCCGAGGGAATTCCGGCCCCGGTAAACCGTTCAGTGACGTGGCTCTCAACGCCCCAAGTCATCGGACTGATGAAACCTTCCGGGGGCGGCGGCGTGTACGCCGAGCTAATCTTCAGAATTTGCGCGACGAGCGTGGGATCGTTCGGAATCCAGTTTCCCATCACGACTCGGCCGCCGGGCCGAGTGACGCGCACCATCTCTTTGGCGACATCGAAAGGCTTCGGCGCAAACATCGCCCCGAAGATACTCATGGCGAGATCGAACGCACCGTCTGGAATCGGTTGGAGATTCGTCGCGTCGCCCTCGCGAAAACTTAAGTTCGACAGGCCGTGCTCTGCGGCGCGCCGGTTACCCGCCTCGACCAGGTTCCGGGCGATATCGACGCCGGTCACGTGCGCGCCCAGCTGCGCGGCTGGGAGCGCGGTGGTCCCGTCACCGCAGCCCAGATCGAGAACTTTAAGACCCTTCGTGATTCCGATACGTTTGACAAGATCCTCGCCACTCTCGCGCATGGTCGCGGCAATCCGCGTGAAATCACCTTTCTCCCAAAGCGCCTTATTTGGATTTGGTGCTGGACTCGACATGATGATGAGTACTCCTTTGCGATTTGATGCGCGCCGCATTCAATCAGTCATCGGCGGAAGAAGCAAGCGGTGGTTCTATTTTGGCTTGGCGATTCTTTCCGACTTTGCGTCTTTGCGTGAAACTCCCTGATTAAGAAGGGTCTCGATTCAGGCGAAGAGGCCAAGACCGCAAAGGCACGCAGAGAGTTCGCGTGAAGCTAGTCTTTCAATTCTCCGCTTTGCTTTGGTATCGGTCTCGCGGCCGGGCGATTCTCCAATAAATTAGTCGTCCTTTCGGTAATGCTGGGGACGTAGTCGATCTCGCGCTCTTGCGGCAGATTCTTTCGTGGGAACGCAGGTAGCTCGTTCGGCTGTGGGCTCGGACTGGTGTTGTGCTTCGCGCGGGCCGGCAAGAGATACGGGTAGACCGTCAGGAACATTCCCGCCAAAGACATCAAGATACCCACGACAGTAACGATGTCTTCGTGCAGCAATTTCTTCCCCACCACGCCGATTGCTGCTCCTGCAAACATGACGAGGAATCCCCGAAGCATTAATTTATTTGTTCTCTCGTTGGGTGGTGTGCGCGCGGTTCGCTCCGCTTGAGATGTCGTTGCGCTCAGGTCAGCAAGCGGTTGGATGGTCATTTCCAAGCTTGCGCCACACGAGCGGCAGAATTTTTGTTCCGCGACGGCCGGCAATCCGCATTTAGGACACGTCATATTTCGCCTCAAACGATAAGTCTACCTGGAACAGAATAGTACGAATCGGTTTTTAGATCGGTTCGACATGATTGATCGAGTCTGGAAGTCAGCGGCCGCGGTTAATGCTGAAAAAAAGGGCTACGTTGGTGAATGGCCGCCAACATAGCCCCTTCCGCCTGGTTGTTCGAGAGGTTTCGCCTGGACAGCAAGCTAGCGGCCGCATGCTAAATTTCGGTTAAGCGGATCTTACTTATCAGTTAATTTTTGCGGGGCGCAGCGTTACCGACTCTGAATTGATAGCCACCCAGTTCTTAACTATCTCGTACCCGAGCGCGAGAACTGTGGCGCCTACAAACATTCCTAAGATTCCGCCACTCGCCATGCCGCCCAATGCGCCCAGGAGAATCACCGGCATGGGAACATCGACTCCGCGCCCGAGCATCAGTGGCTTCAAGACATTGTCGACCAAACCAACCAGCAGCAGGATGATCGTGTGTGCGATGGCCGCGCCGTGACTGTAACCCCCGCTCGTCCAGATATAAATGATGACCGGTATCGTCACGAGCGATGCCGGCAATTGGGCGATCGCCAGCACCAGGACCACGATCGCCAACACGCCGGCCACCGGAATATGCGCGAGCAACAGCGCCAGCCCCACGAAGATGGCTTGAATCGCAGCGACGCCGATGACTCCCAGCGCCACCGCGCGGATGGTAGCGACTGAAAGTTTCACCAACGCTTCGCCCCTGGTTGATCCGGCGATGCGATGAAAGAACGCCCGGCTGCCGCGCGATGCTGACTCGCCGTAAGCCATCACGATGTTGGCCACCAGAAAAGATCCAAGAAACAGCAGAATGGTGCCGCCGATATTGGCGACTACGGATAGCGCGCTCCGCGCCAAGTCGGCGATCTTTGGCTGCATGTTTTGCACCAGGCCGGGCATGTCCGCATGAGCTTTTGACCAGAGGTCATGCAAAGGAGCGCCGGCTACCGGCCAATTCTTTATGCCCTCTCGCGGGGCTGGGATTTGCAGCGTGTTGTTGTGCACGGCGCCGACGAATTTCTGAATCGAGTCGGCAAATGAATTCATTAGTAGCGCAGTCGGAATGACGACCAGCAAGAGGGCCAGGATTACCAGCAGCGTGGAGGTCAGCTTTTGTCTGCCGCCGAGGCGGCGGGCCAGCAACTGATGTAACGGATAGATGGTAACTGCCAGAATGATCGACCAAACTATCAGTCTCAGAAAAGGCGAGAGCACCTGGAAACACAGAAACCCCAGTGCGGCAATTAAGCTGACGCGAATCAGCGTGTCCCACAAACTGGAGGGTGCATCGCGTTTAAGTTCGGAAGCCGGTTTAGCCATCGTCGCCATGGTCGATCGATTCGAATCGATCCGGGTGCAAAGCTGAGCAGGCGAAATAAGCGCCCGAGCAGAGCGCTGCCGGAAAAGTTAGCTCGGGAAAGGCGGAGTCGGTACTGTCATTTGTGACAGTCAACGGAGCGACTTGTTGACTTTGCGAGGGTTTGCTTCTTAGCGTTTTCGCGTGAGATCTGCTTTTTCGAAAAACTGGTTCACGCCAAGACGCCAAGAAAAACTGCGAGCAGGACCCTTCTCGGAGGGTGATGTTTGGACAACCCGCAAATCGTCAGCTATATTGCGCTTCTCGATTTCACAGCACGCGAAGGATTAATCGGATGGGAATTCTGAACCTCATTCCAAAGGAAGAACAATACTTTGACTTGTTCATCCAGATGACGCTGTACATCGGTGATGCGGCGCGCGAGCTGAAGCAGATGCTCGCTGACAAGCCGGAGAATTACAAAGAATACTCGCAACGCATCAAGCGGCTTGAGCATGCGTGTGATGAACTAACGCACACGATTTCGACCAAGCTGAACAAATCGTTCATCACCCCGTTCGACCGCGAGGACATTTACCTGATGTCGAGCGCCCTGGATGACATCGTCGATCTGATCGACGACGCAGCGCGCGCCATTATCATTTTCGACATCGGAGAGATTCGCGATTATGCGAATGACTTCGCGGGTGTGCTGGAGCGCATGGCCGAACAGCTCCGCGAAATCGTCGCGACCTTGCAGAAGCCCAAGAACATCACGCAACGCCTGGTCGAAATTCACCGGCTGGAAAATGACGGCGATGACATTTACCACGCCGCGGTGGCTGAGCTGTTTCACGAAGAACGCGATCCGCTGACCGTGATCAAGTGGAAAGAGGTTTACGAGAAGCTGGAAGCGGCCGTCGATCGTTGTGAGAACGTCGCCAACATCATTGAGAGCGTAATTATCAAGCATACGTAAATAATCAGTGGTCGGTAGTCAGTTGTTAGTGGTCAGTGGTCGGTGGTCAGTGGTCGGTGGTCAGTGGTCGGTGGTCAGTTATTAGTGGTCAGTGGTTAGTGGTCAGTTGTTAGTTGAAAACTCACGCGGGAGATGTTGACGCTTCGAAGTGCGAATGACCACGACGATCGACCACTGACCACCTGACCACTGACCACTAACCACTGACCACCGACCACTGACCACTAACCACTAACCACTGACCACTAACCACTGACCACTAACCACTGACCACTAACCACTGACCACTGACCACTAACACTGACAACTGACCACTGACCTTTCGTCTATGACCGCCACCTTCGCCTTCGTCGTCGTCCTGATCGGGTTTGCGCTGATTTTCGATTACATCAACGGCTTTCATGATGCGGCGAATTCGATCGCGACCGTCGTGTCCACGCGCGTTTTGTCGCCAGGGATTGCGGTGCTTTGGGCTGCCTTTTTCAATTTTGTCGCCTTCGCCGTTTTGGGAACCCGCGTGGCGAAAGCTATCGGCGATGGCGTGCGCATGGATCTAATCGCGCCTGAGTGGCGTCTTTATGTACTGCTCGGAGCGCTGATCGGCGCCATCATCTGGAACCTGATCACCTGGTATCTGGGCTTGCCGACTTCCAGTTCGCACGCGCTGCTCGGTGGCTATGCGGGAGCAGGAATCGCCGCGTATGGTGGCATCAATGGCTTGCTCAAAACCGACATCTGGCTGCGCACGTTGAAATTCATCGTGCTGTCACCGCTGATCGGCATGATTCTCGGGTTCACGCTGATGGTTTTGGTGCATTGGATTTTTCGCCGGGTGACCCCCGCGAAAGTCGACAGCTTTTTTCGCAAGGGCCAACTGTTTTCCGCCGCGGCATTTTCGCTGGGACACGGCGGCAACGACGCGCAGAAGAC
>DATNEI010000024.1:0-10055 GCA_035606795.1 Pyrinomonadaceae bacterium | reverse complement strand
TTCAGCAAGGGGCCCACGCCTTCAACCTTGAGCGCCTGACCCGCTCACTCTCGCTCGCGACTTTGTACGTGACTTCGCGGGCCATATCAGCGACAGCCCGAATCCAATCAACCACAAAACTGCCGCGACAACCAGCGACATTACAATCCAGAATTTCCAGTAGCTCGTGAACGTCGTCTCCCAGCCGGTCTGAATGCGATTTGCTACATTCACGTTCAACTCCGGCGCCGCCAGCAAGCGCGCCGCGATTTGTGTCAGCAGATACCAGGCGAAGGCGTAAACCCATGCGATGCGATCCATGCGCACGCGCTGCAGCGCAATCAACGCCACCGTGATGCCACCTAAGTGCGCCAGCGTCGTCGAAAAGTAAAAGCCGCTCGCCAGCAGGACGTACTTGATCCACACCCCCAGCCCGGGAATTGTCCAGATGGCTGCCGCCCGAATCATTTCGCGATGTCCAATCAGCAATCCAATTCCCAGCAGAATGTTCCCGGCATTGCACATCCACAAAAGATTTCCCATTCCGCCGTAACGCCAGTAATGGATTGTTTGCACCAGAAAGAAGATCAATGGCAGCACGCCGAGCAATCGATATCGCGTTTCGAGGCGGCCCTTCATGGCGCGCAAGAGTATCACGGAGATTGAGGCTTAACGATTTCGTCACATTGCCCATTCGATCGCGAAAGTGTCTGGACAGGCTGGACCATTTGAGCTAGATTACGGGTTCCCCCTTGGAACAGCTTAGAACTTTTGTAGCCGCGCCGGCCCCGATTTATGACAGCGCTGCAAGAAATAACCCTTGGTCAAGTTTTCCCTGGATTCCTTATGGAATTGCCTAAGTCGTCGCTCGCAGACATAAAAACTGAAAGAGTCGCCGCCTTTACCGATCGCGTTGCGGCGTTAGATCACAAAACTTCAGAGCGTGGGTATCAGGCGCTTGCTTCAAAGAAACCTGCGTCCCGCTCAACCGCAAAACGAGCGAAGAAGAGCACGAAGCAGATTCGCGTGCGGCGGGGCACAGTCCTGGTCGTAGACGATGTGCCAGACGTGACCGAAATGATCGAACTGCTGTTGAAGCACGCCGGTTACGACGTGACCACCGCGGGGTCCGCCAAAGCGGCGTTACAGATGGCCCGCCAGCAGCATTTTGATTTGGTGATTTCCGACATCGGCATGCCTGAGATGAATGGCTATGAATTGGCCAGTGCGTTGCGCGATCTGGCGGACTATCACAACACACCTTTGATCGCCGTGACCGGGTACTCCGAGTACGACGATCGCGGACGCGCCGTAGTTGCCGGCTTCAACGTGCATCTGGCAAAACCGATCGAGCCCACGCAACTGCTCAATCTAATGACCGAACTGCTCTCGCAGTCAGAGCCCAGCAGGAATCATTAAAAATTAGAAGTCGGACTTCAGACGTCAGAAACCAGATCGTCGGGAACGAATCGCGAGTGATCAATGACGGCTGACAGACGCCACTGACGAGAGAACGACTGACCTCTGATGTCTGGCTTCTGATCTTTTGCTCCTAACGTCTTGCCCTCAACCTCTCTTTTCCGGCATTCTCTTTCGCGATGGAAGAGTTCGAGGAAGCCGCGCCCACCCCTGAACAGCCGGCGCGTATCAGTCGCTTTCGAGCGTGGCTGAAAAGTGAATCCGCCGTTCGCGCCAGCGAACTGGGCGTAGGGGCTCTGGCGATCGGTCTCCTGTTCTGGCGACTGCAGTTTTCCACGACTTCAATCTGCTGCGGTGACTTCGACGGCTATTACCACATGAAGTGGGCGCGCTTGCTTTGGGAAAACCTCAAAGCCAGGCAGTTTCGCCCGCCGGCTTTCACCTGGCTCCCGCTGACAACTCTCAATCCGCGGGACTACGTGGATCATCATCTGCTGTTTCATGTGCTGTTGATTCCGTTCACCTGGTTTCGCGATATGCAAACGGGGGCTAAGGTCGCCACCTTCATTTTCGCGAGCATCGCTGTATTTGCGTGTTACTGGCTGATTGTTCGTTACGAAATTCGTTATCGTCTGCTCTGGCTGTTGGCGCTGCTCGCCTGTTCGGCGCCGTTTCTGTACCGCATGAACATGACGAAGGCGCCGCCGTTCGCGATTCTGTTCCTCGTCATCGGCAGTTACCTGATGTTCGAGCGAAAACATTGGCAACTGTTACCCCTCGCGCTCGTCTTCACCTGGACGTACGACCTGTTTGTATTGCTGGTGCTGGCAGTCGGAATCTGGACTGTCGTAGGGGCGTGGACCGATGGGCGATTTGAGTGGAAACCTCTGGCTTACGTGTTAGCGGGTTGCGCGCTCGGCCTCGTCATCAATCCATACTTTCCGCATAACCTGCATCTCTTTTGGGAGCACGCGCGCATCAAGATCACGGCAGCCGACTTCGCCACGAAGGTTGGCAATGAATGGTATCCCTACGACACGCGCGAGTTTCTCGCCAACTGTTTTGTGGCGCTGGTCGCGATGTTCGCGGGATGTCTGGCCTTCGATGGAAGCGATCGCAAGCAATCAAAGCAGCCGCTTTACTTCCTGGCCTTGGCAACGGCCTTACTCGTAATGAATATGCGCTGGAAACGGTTCGCTGAATATTTCCCGCCGTTCGCGATCCTGTTTGCCGCTTTCACTCTCGAGCAGTATTGGCGCGGCCGGGCCGTCTTCACGCGTCTGCCGGACGAAGTGCTGGAGGACTTGCAGCCGTTTCTCGATCGTCAGGCGCCGACTGACATGGCCAAAGAGCGCAAGAATGAAGAGACGTGGCGCATCATTAAGATCGCTCTGGCCGCCATGGGTCTGGCTGTGATTTTCCTGATCAATGTGCATCAGACCACCGGCGACATTGCTGAGAGCGAGCCGCGCGATTATTACTCACAAGGCGCCGCCTGGATGCGGACGAACATTCCCCAGGGCCAGGTTGTCTTCAACACGGATTGGGACGACTTTCCCCGGCTGTTTTATTTCGATCCCGGCCACGCGTACGTTTCGGGTTTGGATCCAAGTTACTTGTTTGACCGCAGCGCCGACTTGTCGAAACTTTACGTCGACATAACGACGGGTGAGACCGAGGATCCAGGCCCGCTCATTCGCGATCGGTTTGGCGCAAAGTGGGTATTCACCGACAACACTGACGATCACGTCTCGTTTACCGACAATGCGCTGAAGAGTGGATGGTTCGATGTGGTCTATAAAGACAAGGACTGTAAGGTGATGCGCCTGCGCGACACGAAAGGCGAGCCGCCTCCGGAAGCAAACACAGACGACAGCGGTGGAGACAGCGGCAACGACAACGACAACTCGCCGTGAGAAAGAGGCGGCCTGAGCGCGCGCTGGGCTGCGCGAGACAGTAGCCCGATTGTCAGGAGAGAGCGTTTAAGACTGGAGCGCAAGCGTCCCGCTTGCATTTCCGAAGGGCAACCGAGACGGTTGCGCTCCAGTCTTTCATAGGAATACACATGGCTCGTGTCTTTGGAATACTTGTCACGATAGTATTTGCGAGCTTCGCGTTAGCCGCCTGCCATCACAATGTTGCTCCCGCGACCGACAACACTCCGGACACTTCTGCTTATCGTCCGCTCGCGACACCCGCGACAGAATTCGAGCAGAAGCTCAAGTTTATTCGTGACGGCGGCTTTCGTTATGTCTGGGTGTTCCGCAGGCTGGACGGAAAAGAATTCACGCATGAAGACACCGAAATGCTTCACACGAATGCTCCGAAGGTGGTCGATTGGATCGGCACCGATGACCGGAAAACTTATATTGCCGGATCAAACGTCGGCATCCCGCCTGAGAATGAGCCTGAACTAAAGAAGCGTTACAAGATTGAGGATCATTCGGGAAAGTAGCCGTTAGGGTTTTGGAAGCGTGACTGTGCCGCTTATAAAGCGGTAAGAGTGAACCATCTCCTTGAACACCGGCCAGTTGAGTTCGAAATCCTTCTGACTTCGGGCGGTTAAGACAATCAGAATAACGACTTTACTTTCGTCAATATAAGCCACCGCTTCATAATTGCCGCCCTTGTCGCCGTGAAAAGCCTTCACGGATACGCGCTTCTTACCATCTGCAATTGGTAATGGTTCTGCCTCTTCGATAACGATGTTCGGCGACTCTTTTCTGTAACCATCGATGTCGTCGGCGATTATTTTTTCCAAGGTAGGCAGATCCTTGTCCTTGTGAACGAAGTTCGTGTACATCGTGGCTGGAGCCTCGCGCCACGATGAGCCGCGCGGATACATAACCGCGTGAAGGCCCAACTGTTGCGCAGTTGCTGCGTCCACAGTCCAATCCAGCGGCGCCCTTACGGCGAACAGATGATCAGGCCCATACATCAGAAAGCTGTCGCCTGATTGTTTTTTCGCGCCGGGGGCAACCTGCGCACGCACTGGCACGGCTAAGACAGCTACTGCCGAGCAAAGGATCAGCCAACGAAGCATCGAGATAAGTTAAAGCGTTAGTACTAATTTTCCAAACTGGGCGCGATCTTCGATCAGCTTGTGAGCTTTGCGCGCGTCACTCAATGGCAACGTACGATCCACGACAGCGCGAATCTGGCCTGATTCGATGAATTTCATCGCTGCCAGCAAGTCGGCTTTTGAGCCCATCATCGAACCTAGAATCGTGAGGTGACGATAGAAGACATGGCGTAAATCAGTTTTGGCGTCGAAGCCGCTCGTGGCGCCGCAGGTAACCAGGCGCCCGCCTTTCTTCAGAGACAGAATAGATCCCGGCCACGTCGCCGCGCCGGTGTGTTCGAACACGACATCGACGCCACGGCCGTTGGTCAGCCGCTTCACTTCCTTTGGCCAATCATCGCGCGTGTAGTTGATGGTCTCATCGGCTCCGAGTTCGCGCGCCTTCGCGAGTTTTTCATCCGAGCTCGCAGTGGTTAGCACGCGCGCGCCGCGCAATTTGGCGATCTGAATACCCACCGAACCGACGCCGCTGCCGGCGGCGTGGATGAGCACGTCTTCACCAGGCTGAATATTCGCGCGCGTCACCAGCATGTGCCACGCAGTCAAGGTGACCAAGGGCAAGGCTGCGGCTTCAGGCCAACTCAAGTTCTTTGGTTTGGGAATTACATTGACGCCCGGCACTGCCACGAACTCCGCGTATCCGCCGTCGCGTCGATAGCCGATGATGTCATAGTCGTCGCACATGTTGTCGCGTCCGGCCAGGCACTCAGCGCAATGGCCGCACGCGACGCCGGGCTGGATCATCACTTCGTCGCCGGCGTTCGCCCAGGTCACCAGCTCACCGACTTCGCGCACGACACCGGCAATATCGTCACCAAGGATGTGGGGCAGAGGAATTTTGATGCCCGGCAGGCCGTTGCGTACCCACACGTCCAGATGATTCAGCGCGCAGGCGCGCACTTCGACCAGCACTTCATTGGGTTTAATTTTGGGATCGGGAACGTCGGTGAACTTGAGAACCTCAGGTCCGCCGTGTTGTTCGAAGATGACTGCCTTCATGATGGCGCAAAGGGCAAAGAGCAAAGGGCAAAGAGCAAAGGGCCAAGAGCCAAGAGCAAAGGCCCAAGAGGTAAGGACCAAGAGAAATCGCGTCGAGTTCACTTTTGCGCGAGCTCTTTGCTCTTCGCCCTTTGCTCTTTGCCCTTTGCCCTTTGCAGAAGCTTACCGCCCTGCTTCAATTCCTTTTTTCACTTCATCGATTGCGTCTTTAATGATGTCAATCGCGCGACCCCGGTGACCGCCTTTGTCGCTGGTCGCATGGTCCAAATTGTTCTTCGCGCTTTGCAACGCCGCGAGGGCAGCGGTCATGTGTGGCTGGTCTGGCACCGTGCTAAACGTGGCGTGATTATGTTGGCGGTCGAAAGCCATGCCGGCATTCACTTGCGCAATTGCCTGGTTGACCAACGAGATGGCTTTGACGCGATGGCCGCCTTTGTCCGGAATTGCTTTTTGCAATTCGCTCTTCGCGGTCATCAGATCGGCGCGCGCGGCGCGCATGAACGGTTGATCCCCGCCGGCAATACCAGCCGCGGTGAAGACTAACAACGCAAGAACTGCCAAAGAAATTCGAGCTTTCATCGACTGAAACTCCTTTTCAGAATCTACGAATCAGTTGGACGAGATCAGAAGCGCGCCTAAATTACTACACGGTTTCAGAGCAACGCAATGAATTCACGTTACCGAAACCGCGAGCAGTAGCGAGCGGGATAAGGAGAGCATTATGGGCCGGAAACCGTCTTCAATCTGGGCTTGTATCTTTATTCCGCTCGTTACCGCTCGCGGTTCTGTATCTGTTTCCGCAAAGCTCTCCCGGCAAGCGTTCCATTGAATTTGCCGTCTTCGACCGCGATCTGGCCATTCACGATTACATACTTCATTCCCACGGCCAGCAATTCCGGCTGCTCGTAAGTCGAAACGTCGCTTACTGTCTTTGGATCGAAGACGATGACGTCGGCAAAATAGCCTTCACGTATTTGCCCGCGTTCGGGAATGCGAAACCATTCGGCCGTGAGCGCGCTGCTGTTGCGGACCATGAAGGGAAGCGAAATCAGTTTGCGATCGAAAACGTAAGTGCGCAGCTTCTTCGGAAAAGTGCCGAACTTCCGCGGATGGCCGGCGGAGCCGTCTGAGCAGGTGACGACCAGCTTCTCTTTCATGAAACGATCAATATCTTTGTCGCTCATGTTGAAAGAAGCTACCGGCACATTCCCTTCTTTTATCAGGGCCAGCGCGGCTTCTTCCGGCGAGGTGTTCATCTCCTTCGCCACTTCACTGAGCCGTTTGCCAATCACGTTCTTATCGCGAGCATCGAGGATCAGCAGGGAATCGGCGCCACCACGCCGTTTCAAGTTCTCGCGCATCTCGGCCAGCAGACGCGGATTGACCTGCGCGTTGTCGATGCGCTGAAGTAATTCGCTGCGACCGCCAACCTCTGCCCAACGCGGCACCAGGGAAGCGGTCAAGCTCGATCCCGATGCGTCATAGGGATACTGGCAAGCCAATATGTCGACACCTTCAGCGCGAGCTTTCTTCATTAGATTGATAGCGGGCTTGCTTTGTCCCCACACATCCGGGCCGAGTGCTTTAATGTGCGAGATGTGCACAGGAATTTTCGCTTCGCGACCGATGCGAATCGTTTCGTTGATGGCGCCCAGCAGTCCGATTGAATACGAACCTTCATCGCGCATGTGTGTGTCGTAAACACCGCCCTTGGCGGCAGCCACTTTCGCCAGCTCGATGACTTCTTCGGTCTGCGCATAACTCTGCGGCGCATAGTAAAGGCCGGTGGACATGCCAAACGCGCCCTCATCCATTTCGCGGGCAACGTATTGCTTCATTTCTTCGAGCTGCGCCGCCGTGGGCTGAGCATCGGTCTGGCCAATCACGCGTCCGCGAATCGTGCCAAAGCCGGCGAGTAGTATCGCGTTGGTGCCGATGCCTTGTTGCTCCCACTTCGAGAGCAATTCGCCGACGTTCAGCACGCTGCCACCGTCGTTTCCGGTGATCACCGTCGTCACGCCTTGCAGCAGGTACGCTTCGTTGGCTTTGTGTGCGGCATCGGTAAGATCGCCCAGTGTATGCGTGTGGGGATCGATGAAACCTGGAGCGACAATCATGCCTTTCGCGTCGATGATGTGGGCGGCCGTCAAATTAGCTTTGCCCGCATCGCCGACAAATACAATTCGATTGCCACGGATCCCGACGTCGGCATTGCGAGGCTTAGCGCCGGAGCCATCGATCAGTTTGCCGTGAATGATTAAGATGTCGACCCGATTGGCTTGAGCGCTGGTCACAGACATCCGCGTCGCAGCGTTCGCGATGATCAGGAAGATCAGCGCCCGTGTGATAAAACGAAAAGTTTTCTGAGTCATCTCTTCAATCAGAGCGAGAGATTGTTGAGCGAACCGGGGCTTCTGTCAATCGCGCTCACTATTGACCACAACTTTTTGGAACTGGACGGGGCGTTTCTGAGTTAGAATCCGTGCGTACCTCTCCCGATGTCCCGTTTGGCTCTTTCAGCCAAGGTCAACAGCTTTCCCCTTAATCAAGTGCAAAGGAGTCACAAGATGAGCTTGACTCGTCCATTAATGCTGAGCGCGATGTTCGTGATCGCGTCGGTGGTTCCGGCGTTTTCGCAGGAGCGTTGGCAGCGACTGCCGCCGCCGCGTGATGCGCAATTCTATGCCCCGCGCAACAAGATTGAAGAATTCGAATCACGGACGTCGACGCTGCTGATAAAAGGTCGGACCTGGGTCGCCACCCTGCGCACGGCTGCCGGGTCGGCTCGCGTCGAGGCCACCGAGATTCGCGACGCGGTGAATGGCACCCGTGCAACGGGCGTGACGATAACGCTTACCGCTGCTTCCGAGACGCGTTGCGTAATCGACTACGACGAGATTGAGTCGCTGGTAGGCGCATTCGAGGTGATGGAGAAGGCGGGCGATTCAATCACCAAGTTGACCAACTTCGAAGCGCACTTCCGCACGCGTGGTGATTTCGAAATCATCGTCTTCAAACAAACCACCGGCGGCGTTGCAGCAGCAATCGAAGGTGGTTTCTATGACCGTTCGCGCTTGTTTTTGACGCTCGACGAATTCACGCGCTTGCGCTGGATGATAGTCCAGGCGAAAGAACGGCTGGATGAAATCAAATAACGCCTGACTCAACGTGATGTATGGAGACCTCCGGAAGTGGTTGGAGATCGGGCTCGACCCATTCGGCCTTCGCTTTCGCCGACGCCAGCAGATCCGCTGAGTAGTGTCGGCCAATAAAATTCTTATCGGCGCATTCATCGATGAGCGCGTTCGCCAAAGCCGGCAAAGTCAAAGTCCCGTGTTCATCGGCGAATGCCGCCACGACTCTCAACCAGAAAAGCGTGATGGTTTCATGGTAGCCAGTCTTCCCGTAAGTCTCCGCCAGTCGGCGAATTCCGCTGGTGACTCTCTCGGTGGCGGCTGCAAACGGTAGGTGCCGCACATACCACAACGCCACCGTCAGATGTTGATAGTGACGAAACTCCGAGGGATGAAAGCTGCACGCTTCGAATGATTCTACGAGCGTGCGAATCTCTTCTTCGGTTTCGTAATAAATTTTCATTTCTGACGCTCCCTTAAAAAAAGGCGGACGAGGACGTGCGCGCTGCAAAAAGAAATGAGGCGGACCGATTAACGATCCGCCTCATCTTCGTTTGACTTGAACTCTGGTTACTTAGCAGTACCCTGATTCACTCGAGCTGTCAGGCGCGACTTGTGACGCGCGGCGGCGTTGCGATGTAACACGCCCTTCTGCACGGCTTTATCAATTTCCGACACGGTCTTCGGCAACAACTCGCCGGCGGTCTTTCCACCCTTAGTCAGGGCGCCGCGAAGCTCTTTCACCGCGGTCCTCAGACGTGTCCGGTTGCTGCGATTAACTGCGCGACGACGCTCGCTTTGGCGGACGCGCTTTTCTGCTGATTTATGGTTAGGCATTCAAAATCTCCGAATTACTTAAAGTCCAGAGCCAAGGACGACGATTTGCCTCAGCGCGAAACTAGAAACTATAGGGACGCGAAGCGGCAGTGTCAAGACAGCAAAGGCCCGCGCGAACGGGCCTTAGCTGTCTGGGGCTGACTGCGGGCTGATTAAGCATTCAATTGCACGGAACGCAGAATATTTTGGAAAGTATTCTGGTAGTTGGCGAAGTCATCCGCGGGCGCAACCGCGATCATATAGAGTACCTCTCCGTTGCGCAGTTGCGTGGTGATGATAGTAACAATCTCCTGACGACCGGTTGCTTCATTGACATTGTTCAGGGCAATCGATAGCGCATTCTGGCCATCGATCGTGGTGCGCAAGTAACCTCCGCGCGCCCGCAGATTGCCGTTGCCCTGTTGCAGACTGCTGATGAATTCATTCGTCGCCTGCTGCAGGTTGCCGCTGTTCGATTGGAAGGTCCCGATGTTCACGCCGTGGGTGAAAACGGGTTGTCCATTCGCGGAGCCATAACCACCATTCGGAGCAAACCAGACGGAGTCACCTGACTGTGATAATTCGCGCCAATTCTCAGGCACGCTCAGCCGCGCGACTCCCACTGA
>DATNEI010000221.1:0-23331 GCA_035606795.1 Pyrinomonadaceae bacterium | reverse complement strand
GAAACAATCCTGGTTTCCTATCCCACGAACACGATGTCGCACGAACAGAAGATGATGTCGATGCGGGGCAATAATCCGCACTTCTCGCGCGCAACTGTTTTTCACGAGCTGATTCCCGGTCATCATCTGCAGGGCTTCATGAACGCGCGCTACAAACCTTATCGCGGATTATTCGGAACGCCGTTTTGGACTGAAGGCGGCGCGCTTTACTGGGAACTTCTGTTCTGGGACATGGGATTTCCTAAAACTCCGGAAAACAAGATCGGCATGCTCTTCTGGCATATGCACCGTTGCGCGCGCATCATCTTCTCGCTCAGTTTCCACCTGGAAAAGATGACGCCGCAGCAGTGCATCGACTTTCTTGTCGATCGCGTCGGTCACGAGCGTGACAACGCTACCGCCGAAGTGCGCCGCTCGTTCGACGGCAGTTACGGCCCGCTTTATCAGATCGCCTATCTGATTGGCGCGAAGCAATTCTATGCGCTTCATCACGAACTGGTCGATTCCGGCAAGATGAAGAACCGCGAGTATCACGACTGGGTTTACAAAGAGAACCGCATCCCGGTTGAGATGGTGCGCGCGATTCTGACCAATCAAAAGCTGACGAGAGATTTCAAGACGAGCTGGCGGTTTTTGCCAGAGTGATTTGGAGACTGGAGCGCAAACGTCCCGCTTGCAGCGAATGCAACGGAGGCAAGCGAGGACGCTTGCGCTCCAGTCCTGTGACCCGCGTCACATGCGACGGCAACAATCGAAAAATTCCCTGAGCAGATGACAAAACTATGACAATCACCGTTGCCAGCCTGACTAAAATTCGCGCGTGCTGGAAAATCTCATAGTTCTGCACCATCCGAAGAAGTCGGGTGAGAATTTGCCTGTCGCGATCAACGGGCTCGAATGGCAGACCTGCCTGCGCCGAATCGTTCTCCTGCACAAATCCGAAAGTGCCGCGCTGATTCCGACGTTGCCCGCGTGCGCTGAGATTTACGAAGGACAAGCTGCTTACAATTTTCTCCTGGAAGTGATTTGCGGCCTGCGTTCGCCGCTCCTCGCCGAAACAGCAGTGATGGGTCAGTTCAAAGAGTTCTGCGCGAGCGTACGCTTTCCGATGAATGAATGGGGTGCGTTCCTGCGGCGGCTGACTTCAGACTTGCTCGTTGATGCGAAGCGAGTGCGTGCGCGTCACCTGGAAGGTCTTGGCAGCCAATCCTACGGCGGGATGGTGCGACAGCATTTGAAAGGCGTGCCTTCAGTAATTGTGCTTGGCGCTGGGCTACTCGCCGAAGAAATCCTGCCGTGGATTATCAGCAAGACTGACGTTACTGTTTGCGCGCGAAATATCGAGCGGGCGAAATCGCTGGCTCACCAATTCGGAGAAACTCGTCTGGCACAATTCAATGCTCGCCAACCAATCAACGAAACGCGGCAGACTGCGGTAATCATCGCTGCTCCCATCAGCGCCATTACGGTGGAAGCATGGATGAATGCGCAAGCAACTCCGTTCGTGAAGATTATCGATCTGCGCGGCGAAGCTGAGTCCGATCCAATTCACAGTTCCCTGCCCGTCATTCGGCTGTCGGAAATGTTTGCGGCGCTGAAAGATGAGCGGCCCAGACTTATCGCGCGCGTCGCCGCTGCACGCGACGAAATCACAAAAGCAGCGCAGAGGCTGATCGAGCAGGCGCAGTTCCGCCCCTTCGGTTGGGAAGATTTATGCGCCTAGTTCTCGCTGCGCGTCGCAGCGAGTTGGCGCGCATCCAGGCATTTCAGGTCGGCCGCACTCTTCAAAACGCACACCCCCAAATCGAAGTCGAATATTCCTTTCACGAATCTCTCGGCGACAAGAACCAGAACGATCCTTTGTGGCAAATGCCTGAGAAAGGTGTCTTCACCCAGGACCTGCGCGAAGGTCTGCTGGCCGGACGATACGACCTGGCGGTGCATTCGTGGAAAGATCTCGCGATCGAAGACGACGGCGAGACCGAAATAGTCGCCACGCTGCCACGCGCTGACATGCGTGATTTGCTTTTGGTCCGCTCAGATCGTTGGGAAGAAGTTCGGAAGAGCGGTCGGCTGACGATTCTGACTTCCTCGCCGCGCCGCAGTTACAACCTGCAGACGTTTTTGCCGGCTGCGCTCCCTGCAAACATAACTGAACTGATTTTTGAACCCGTGCGCGGGAACGTACCCACACGCGTTCGCAAGATGTGGAATCCCGGAGCTGATGGCTTGGTCGTGGCCAAGGCGGCGCTCGATCGGTTACTGGAAGCGCCCGAAGAAGAGTTCGCAGCAACCAAGGCCGAATTGAAGGAATTGATATCCGAGTGTCGTTGGATCGTTCTCCCCTTGAGCGCGAACCCAACCGCTGCGGCCCAAGGCGCGCTCGCCGTTGAAATCAGAAGCCACCGGTCAGAACTGGCTGAGTTGTTTGCGCCCATCAATTCGGCGGACGCCTTCGCAGCGACAGTCTGCGAACGGGAGATCCTGCGAAGTTATGGCGGTGGGTGTCATCAGAAGATCGGCACGAGTGTTTTGCGACGACCTTATGGCGAAGTCACTTTTCTGCGCGGTCTCACCGACAATGGAATCGTTCTTAACGACGCACGTCTCAGCGCGACTCATCCGCGTCCACCCAGGATTGCGAAAGACTTGATGTGGCCGGTTCATCGTGCCGACTCTGACTGGTTCAAACGCGAGTCGATACCTGCGACAATACCGAATTCGCCTCTGTGGGTCGCGAAAGCAGATGCGTTGCCCGACGATGCAGCGATTTCAGATTCGCAACTGGTTTGGACGGCTGGGTCGAAGACATGGCTGAAACTTGTTAGTCGCGGCATCTGGGTGAACGGTTCTGCGGATGGATTAGGCGAACAGGAAGATCCGCGAATCGAAACGCTCGTGGGCAGTGCTGTGAATTGGACCAAGCTGACGCACGCGGACGCGCCGAGCGAAAACGGCATGCGCGCGCTGGCGACGTACCGACTGGGTCCGAAAACCGATGCACCGAGTCTCGACGGCAGAAAATACTTTTTCTGGAGCAGCGGATCAGCGTTCGATCGCGCGCTGTCTCTAAACCCTTGGCTCACATCGATGACGCACTTCTGCGGACCAGGCAACACGCAGAAGGCTTTGCAGAAACATGGAATCGAGCCGCACATATGTTTGGGCCACGAACAATGGCTGGAAGAGATCTGTCAGTACCCGGAGCGATAGCGACGGGATCCTTAACTCGAGTTTTGATTCCGGTCGCTACCGCTCCCGTAACGACAGGACGCTATGGCTTACGGAGATGACTTTATGAAACGCTTGATGCGCATGCGCGCAACGCAACAGCTGCGCGACCTGTGCGCGGAAACGGAATTCAATCGCGCGCAACTCATCCAGCCATTTTTTGTCGTCGAGGGTTTGCAGGAAGACGAGCCAATCGCCGGCCTGCGCGGAAATGTCCGGCTCAGCATCCCTTCTGCGTTGCGACAAATCGAAAGCGATCTGAAAGACGGTGTGACCCACTTTCTGCTCTTTCCGGTTCCAGGCGAGAAACGTGAAAGCAACTTTGATCACGCGTTCGAACGCGAGATCATCTCGCAAATCAAGAAAGAGTTCGGATCGAATCTGTGTCTGTGGGTCGACACCTGCCTGTGTGCGTACACGACGCACGGCCACTGCGCCGTGTTGGATCAGAAAGGAATCGATCTCCCCAGTACGCTGGATGAACTGGCGAACTCAGCGCTGGCGTTTGCGGAAGCCGGCGCTGACGGAATTAGTCCGAGCGACATGATGGACGGACGCGTCGCGCAAATACGTGCGAAGCTCGACGACAATGGTTTTGATATCGTGCCGGTGATGAGCTACAGCACAAAGTTCGCCAGCAACTTTTACGGACCGTTTCGCAATGCGGCAGATTCCGCCCCACAGTTTGGCGACCGGAAAGCTTATCAACTCGATGTAAGAAATCGCTCCGACGCGATTGCGTGCAGCGTCCGATGTGCCGCAGAAGGCGCGGATATACTGATGGTTAAGCCGGGACTGACTTCGCTTGATTTGATTAAGCCAATCAAAGACGCGACTTCGCTCCAGGTCGGCGCTTATCAGGTGAGCGGTGAGTACGCCGGATTGTCTCTATTGTCGGATAATGGGCTCATCGATTTCGATCGCGGGCTTTTGGAAACCTGGCACGTTTTCAAACGCGCGGGGGCACAGTTCATCATCACGTATGGTGCGCGCTACGCGAAGCAATTGGGGATTTAGTCCGCGAAGCGGACGAAAGAAAATAAGCCCAGCGATTTATCGCCGGGTTAGAACAGCGATGACAGAGCCAAGTCCGCGAAGCGGACGGCAGACTTTGCGATGATACTCGTAACGAACTCAACCTCTGTCGTCCGTTTCACGGGCTCTGAATTCATTTTTTTTCGCAGATCCCAGCACTGAAGTGCTGGGCTATTTTCAAACGTCCGCTTCGCGGACGAATCTGCATGGCTTGATGTAAACGAGGATGGCTACACCAGTAATCACTGCTACTAATTCCGTTGATCTCTTCGCACGTTCGCTCCGCATCTCGCCCGGCGGCGTACATAGTCCGGTGCGCGCATTCAAAGGCGTCGGTGGCACCCCTGTTTTCTTTCGCAGCGCCCACGGCGCAATCCTCACCTCCGTCGAAGGAGACGATTACATCGATTTCTGCCAGAGCTTCGGTCCACTAATCCTGGGCCATCGCGATCCTGACGTAGGCGAGGTTGTGCGCCAGGCAATCGATACCGCATGGAGTTTCGGCGCCTGTGAACCTTATTCACTTGAACTAGCCGAGTGGATTACGTCACGCGTGCCCTGGGTCGAGATGCTGCGCTTCGTCTCTTCAGGAACGGAAGCCGTGATGAGCGCATTGCGAGTCGCTCGCGCGGCCACCGGCCGTTCGCGCATCCTGAAATTTGAAGGTTGTTATCACGGCCACGCTGATTCCTTTTTGGTAAAAGCGGGCAGCGGCCTCGCGGGCGAATCAGCCAGCTCCAGCGCGGGCGTTTCGGAAAATGTCGCCAGTGAAACTTTGGTCGCGTCGCTCGATGACGAAGAGAGCGTGCGCGCGATTTTCGCGGAGCACGGTTCAGAAATCGCCGCGGTGATTCTCGAACCCCAACCCGCGAACTATGGCCTTCTGCTGCAACGCCGCGAGTTTATCGAAGCGACGGTCAACATCGCGCGACAGCATGGGGCACTCGTGATTTTCGATGAGGTCATCTCAGGATTTCGAGTGGCGATGGGCGGCATGGCTGAGGTGCTAAACATTCGTCCAGATCTTGTGACATATGGAAAGGTGATCGGCGGGGGCTTTCCCGTCGGCGCTTACGGCGGCCGACGCGATCTGATGGAACTGGTGGCGCCGGTGGGGCCCGTCTATCAGGCCGGAACGTTAAGCGCGAACCCCGTGGGAATGCGCGCCGGCCTCGCCACGTTACAAAAGCTGGAAGCCGTCGACGGATTCTCGATACTGGAAGAACGCACGGCGAGATTCTGCGATGGACTCAATGCGGCATTCGAGCAGAAGGGTCTGGCCGTTCAAGTCACGCGCATGAGTTCTCTATTTTGGCTGCACGCCAAATCAGACGAAGTCATTCGTCGACTTGCGGACATTCCCGCCGGCCATGCCGAACGGTTTGCCGCAATTTTTCACAGCGCTTTGAAACGGGGAATTTACTTTGCGCCCAGCGGTTACGAAGTCAGCTTCATGTCGCTGGCGCATAGCGATGAATTGCTGGAACGTGCGGCAACCGCGATTGGGGGAGCGGTAGAAGAAGCAACGAGAGTTTGATTTGTTTAGAGGCGGGCTACTGCCCGCCATATTAGGTTGAGGCCGAATGGGCGGGCGGTAGCCCGCCTCTAAACGAACAATTGATTTCGAGATGAAACAAGGTCGTGACCGAATAAAGATTCTGCTCGTGGCTCTCTGGGTCACGTTCACCGTTACGCTTGCGGTGTGGTGGATGATCTTCGGTCTGCGCCAGCTTGATCTTCTTAGTCAGTTTCATGTCGAACAGTCGGATCAGTTTCAACGCCATTACCAAATGCTGTTGTGGGAAGGCGGCATTCTAATCGCTTCGCTTGTCGGCGGCGGCCTCGCACTTTATTACTATGCCAAGCGCGAGCAGAATCGTCACCGTCAGATCGAAGAGTTTTTTGCCGCCTTCACCCACGACGCGAAAACCGCTCTCGCCAGTCTGCGTTTGCAAGCAGAGAGTTTGAAAGAAGATCTCGGCGCCACTCCGAATCCGCTGCTCGATCGTCTGCTTCAGGACAGTTCGCGTTTGCAGCTTCAGCTCGAGAACTCACTACTTCTGGTAAACCTGCCGACAGGTCGTTTGCTGAACGAGCCGGTGCGTGTCGGCCACATTGTCGACGCCGTGCGATATCACTGGCCGGATTTGACGATCGTGCAACGCGGCGACGGCATGGTCCGGGGCGACAGCCGAGCCCTCGAAAGCGTGCTGATGAACCTGATCCACAATGCCGTCAAGCACGGCGACGCGACCGAAATCAAAATTACGACGGAGCCGCGCGGGAGCGGCCGGCTGATTTTGCGAGTGGCTGACAATGGGAAGGGCTTTCCCGGTGATTTCAAACAGTTGGGTCAACTTTTCGTGCGGCATGCGCGCGGAAGCGGGAGCGGTGTTGGGCTCTACATTTCGAGCCAATTGGCGAAACGCATGAATGCTCAATTGAGCTTTGCTCCTAATGACAACGGCGGTTTTGTGGCTGAACTGAACCTTTCGTCCGTTCCGCCCACGGTGATGGTCGAACAGCAAGAGCAGAAGCTGGCATGAAATCGATTTTGCTCGTCGAGGATGATCGCTCGCTGGGCGCCACCTTACGCGAACGGCTGGCGCGCGAAGGCTACGACGTATCGTGGGTAGAAACTAAACAACGGGCCACGACAAAGTTAGACGAACGACTTTGGGATTTGATTATCCTGGATGTCAGTTTGCCGGACGGTTCAGGCTTTGAAATCGCCCGGCAGGTGAAGACCAATTCATCAGTTCCCATTATGTTCATGACAGCGCTTGGCACCGCGGAAAATCGGCTCGAAGGATTCGAGATCGGTGCGGAAGAATTCATCCCCAAGCCATTTCACTTGCGCGAGCTTTTGCTGCGCGTGCAGCATGTCTTCGAACGCCATCCGGTGCGCCATCAGATCATTTGCAACGGTCGCACCGTGGAACTCGACAGCCGTACAATCGTGCAACCAGACGGCCAACGTGAATATTTGCCGGCGCGAGACTTTGAGCTGCTTGAGCTGCTGATTACCAGCGCGCCCCGCGCGATCAGCCGCAACGAAATCATCGACAAGCTTTGGGGCGAGGACAAACTTGGAAATCAGCGCACCGTGGACAACATGATCGTGCACTTGCGTCAATCAATGGGTGACACACACAGCGAAATCATTCGGTCCGTGCGCGGTGTCGGATACCAGTGGAATGTGATTGCATGACGAAAGAGGCTCTCATTCACACCTCGCTTCAGCGAGGTGAACAAGACACGACCCAACCTCGGGAACCGTTTGAACGGTTTTCTGATAAGCCGTTGAAACGGCTCAATAGTCCTGTCATGACCGAAGGCACCTCGCTGAAGCGAGGTGAGAATGAGATTGAATCGTCAGGAGTTCGTACGAAGGCGCCGGGCAATCCGCGTTTCCAAAATGCTCTCGCTCGCATTTCGCAACCTACTCCGCCGATCTGGCTGATGCGTCAAGCCGGTCGTTATCACGGCCACTACCAGCACCTGCGACGCCAATTCTCGTTCATGGATTTGTGCAAACGGCCGGAGCTGGCCGCGCGCGTTGCGCTCGGGCCAGTTGTGGATTTTGATTTTGACGCAGCAATTCTCTTTAGCGATCTGCTTTTCCCGCTCGAAGCTCTGGGCATGGGATTGGAATATACGGACGCAGGGCCACAGCTGGATTGGAAGCTGACGCGGGAATCGATTCAGAAGATGAGCCACGTGGATGAGGCGTGGCCGCATTTGTTGTTTCAAGGCGAAGCCGTGCGCGCGACGCGTCAGTTGTTACCCGACGACAAGAGCCTGATTGGTTTCGTGGGCGGTCCCTGGACACTTTTTGTTTATGCCGTCGAAGGCACGCACAAACATGTAGACCGGGCGGTAAAAGAAGTGTCTTTGTTTGAAACGTTCTGTGAAACGATGGTGCCACTACTCACCCGCAACCTCGCGCTTCAGTTCGAGAATGGTGCTGAGCTCGTCATGGTTTTCGACACCGCTGCCGGCGAACTCGATCCGGAGACTTTTAAATCCGCCGTTGTGCCACAACTTGAACGGCTCGCCGATGTGTTTCCGAACGCGCTCGGTTACTACTCGAAGGCGACGCGACCTGAACATTTGGATCACTCGCTGTTCACAAATGGCAGTTTTGCCGGCATTGGTGTCGATCAGACCTGGGATTTGCGAGATGCACTCGCAATGTTTAGCGGAGGATTCGTTCAGGGTAACTTCGATCAAAATCTGCTGCGCGACAGCAGCACCGAAGATCTAAAACAACATCTCAGAAATTATTTAAATCCCTTGTTGCATAACGAGCTTCAGGGCTGGATCTGCGGTCTGGGTCACGGTGTCCTGCCAAACACCCCGGAAGAAAACGTACGACTGGTTGTTAATACGGTGAGAGAGGTTTTGCAGTGAGCGATCTTTTTGCCAAGTACGACGTCCCGGCGCCGCGCTACACAAGTTACCCCACAGTTCCCTTCTGGAGCGACACGCCAACGACTGAGGAGTGGCTGCATGAGCTGGGGGAAGCGTTTGACGATCAGTCTGCCACCTGGTCGCTCTATTTCCATCTGCCATTTTGCGAGTCGCTCTGCACGTTTTGCGCGTGCAACACAGTCATCACTCGAAATCACGGTCGCGAAGAAGGTTACAAAGAGCTGCTGCTGAAAGAATGGAGCTACTACCTCGATCGGATTCCGAAACTGCGCGAACGCCGGCTACTTGGAGTTCATCTGGGCGGCGGCACTCCCACGTTTTTCGCGCCCGAGAAGTTGCAACACATTCTTCAACCGGTTCTGTCCGAGACGAAAATCGATCCCGAGCAATTTGAAGCTTCGGTTGAAGTTCATCCGGGCCACACCACGCGGGAACACCTCGTCACCCTGCGCGAACTTGGCTTCACGCGCATTTCGATTGGCGTACAGGATTTTGATCCTGAAGTGCAGCGCATCGTGAACCGCCATCAGCGATATGAAGTGACCAAGACCTGCACCGACGTGGCGCGTGAACTCGGGTACACGTCAGTGAATTACGACTTGATCTACGGCTTGCCCAAGCAGACGCTGGAACGATTCGCAGAAAGCGTGGAAAAAGTTATCGAGCTGCGGCCCGATCGGATCGCACTTTACAGCTTTGCGCTCGTACCGTGGATCAAGCCGGCGCAGCGCAGCTACACCGACGAAGACATCCCCAAGGCGGGCGAGAAGCGCGCGCTCTACGAAATGGCCCGGCAAAAGCTGGAGCGCGCGGGCTACATTGAAATCGGCATGGATCACTTCGCGCTGCCGCATGACGGAATGGCCAGGGCACAACGCGCGGGAACCCTGCATCGGAATTTCCAGGGCTACACGGAAACGCGCACCAGCGTGCTGCTGGGTCTCGGCGTGAGCGCGATTTCTGAAACGCCGACGTGCTTTCATCAAAATGAAAAAGCCTTCCCCGTTTACGAGCGGCGCGTTCAGCATGGCGAGATTCCCACGTTCCGCGGCCACCTGCTTTCGAAAGAAGATCGCGTCCTCCGCGAACAGATTCTGAAATTCATGACGCGCTTTGAGGTCAGTCTTCACGACGATCAGACCGAAGAAGCCAAAAACTTTTTATCGTCGCTAATCGACGATGGCCTGGTGGAAGTTCGAGATCAAACCCTGATGCTGACCGAACGCGGCCGGCCTTTTCTGCGCAACGCCTGCATGTTTTTTGATTATCGCCTTAGGCGGCAACAGCCGCAGGCGAAGACCTTCTCACAGGCGCTGTGAAGGATTAATCCAAACTCCCTCTCCCAACGGGAGAGGGAATTTTTATTCCTTTTGAGCCACATGTCCCGCAAGCCCATCACAGTTGTCGGCGCAGGTTTCTCGGGACTCGTAACCGCGTACCTGCTGAGTAAAGCCGGCCGTGAGGTGCGAGTCATCGAAAAAAATTCACGCGCGGGCGGACTGATTCAGACAATCCACACCAAACACGGCCTTGTCGAAACTGCGGCTAACGGGATTCTTAACTCGGCGCGTCTCGAAGCGATGTGCGCCGACATTGGTGTCCCGCTTCTGTCGACCCGCCGCGACGCCCGCAAACGATTGATATTCCGCGCCAAGCCCAGGCAATTGCCGTTGAAAGCTCTCGAAGCTGTGCGAATTCCCTTCGGCGTCGCCGCGAACGCGACACGCTTGCGTCCTCAGCCATGCGAAACAATCGCCGCATGGGGCAGACGTGTCGTCGGCAATGGGGCCACAGACTATCTTCTGACACCAGCGCTCGGCGGAATTTACGCCGGCGATGCGGATCGTTTAAGCGCAAGTTTGATTTTTGGCAGCGCTGCATTGCCGGCTCATCTGCAAACATATCGGCCGGCGAAAGCCAGGGCGCGTGGAACGGTTGCGCCGCCGCGAGGCATGCAGCAGTTAATCGACGGACTTCGTGACTATCTGGAAAGCCAAGGCGTCGAAATCGTTTTCCAAACAAACAGCGAGCTTAAGGACGCAGAGCCAACCGTTGTTTGTCTGCCGGCCAACGCTGCGTCTGCATACCTCAAAGAACATGCACCGGACATTGCGGCGCGACTTGCGCGTGTTGAAATGCTGTCGCTGCTGACGGTGACATGCTTTTTCGATCAACAAGCCGCTCAGCTAAAAGGCTTTGGATGCTTATTTCCGCGCGATCAGGGTTTTCGCGCGCGGGGCGTGCTCTTCAATGATTGCATCTTTGAAGGACGCGGGCCGGCCCACGCAGAGACGTGGATTTTTGGCGGCGCGCTCGATGGCGACATCGTTGAATTGGCAGATGATCAAATCCGCGAGACGCTGCTGACGGATCGCGATCGGTTTTATGGACGGTCTGACACTCCGCTCGCCACTGAGATAACTCGCTGGCCAAACGCGCTGCCGCACTACTCGATTGACCTCGAACGCACCCTCTCAGATTTGCCCGCACCACCGCCAAATACAGCTCTGGTGGGCAATTACCTCGGTCGCATCGGTCTGGCGAAGATTCTCGAACGGGCCGCGTACGTCGTTGAGACCGTCGCCAAAGGTTGGAGTTAGAGTTGTTAAATCTTGTGAAATCGCGCCCGTCGCGTCATAAGTCTATTGACACCGCCGATCGCTCTAAATACACTTGCGCCAGTTCTGAGGCATGCCATGACGCTGGTCAAACTCATCGTTATCACGGTTGTAATCATCCTCAGCATCCTGCTCTTCGGCCGCTTTCTGTTTTAGCGGCCTGCGGATGATTCGACTTACGCTGGTCCTGCGCGCAGATCCTCGCTTACCCGCAAAACGATTCCTTGTCTGTTCGATCCTTCTCGTTACTATTGCGTGCGTGATTCTCGTGTCGCCGCTGGCGGGGCAAACACCTCAGCGTCCTGACGATGAAGTATTACGGGTGAGCACGGACCTGATTGTCTTTCCGGCGCGTATTCGCGACCGCAGAGGCGAACGGCCGAACGGACTGACGGAAAGCGATCTCCGTTTGAACGATCCGGACCGCGCGACCTCCGGTCTCTATCTGGCTGCCGGTGTCGATCGCGTGGCAATGATCTTCGCGCTCGATGAGTCCGGCAGCTTGCGAGATATCATTAACGAGCAACGAGACGCGGCCTTGCAGCTTTACCAACGGTTCGGCAGCAAGTCGAGCATTGGCGTCCTGCATTTCGCCGAGACGCCACAAATTGCTGCCGGATTTGCGCGCGACGCTGCCGGCGCGCGATCCGCTTTTGAAGTTAGCGCGCGCCCAAATCAACACACCGCGATCTTCGACGCCGCCGCCACAGCCGTCGCTATGTTCAGCACGCTGCCGCGGATTCGCAGCGAGCGCCGGATTGTCATCCTGGTCAGCGATGGACTGGATAACGCGAGCAGGATAAAACCCGACGCAGTGATCGACGCGGCGCGTGACAAGAACGTTTCCTTTTACGTCATTCACCTGCCGCTGTTTGAGCCTCGCGACGGAAGACTCGCGGTCCGTTCACCGGCCAAAGGCTTTCGCGAACTCGCAGGGAAGACCGGCGGCAAGTATTTTCTCGCGACTGACGCGCCGCTGGCGGTGCGTGACAAGATGGATCTAGCGCCAATTTTCCAGGCCATTGAAGACGATCTCAGAAGCCAATACCTGATCGGATTCTATGTTGCCGCCAAGGCGCATGACGGCAAACTTCACCAACTGTCGTTGAGTCTGCCGAACGGTCTCGAATATCAAATTGCGGATCGAGATTTCGCCAACACTCACAAGTTTACAGTCCACTGAATAATGCTGGTTCAGTTTGAGTGGGGCACGCGCATCTTGCGCGTGATTCACGGGCGGGACGCTCGTGCCACTTTCGCAAACTGAACGCGCCCACTGAAATCCTCTACTTGCGCACGCCCGCCTATTCAGTGAAGATATCCCCGCACTCACTAACAACTACATGACTGAAAAACTTGATGCGGGACTGCGCAAGATTCGGCGCGCGCTGATCAGCGTTTCCGACAAAACGGGCATCGTGGACTTCGCCCAGGAGCTCACAAGCTTCGGCGTTGAGATCATTAGCACCGGTGGCACGGCGAAAACTCTGCGCGAAGCCGGCATTGATGTGCTCGACGTCGCCGACGTAACGGGTTTCCCGGAGATGATGGATGGCCGCGTGAAGACACTGCACCCGAAAATTCACGGCGCGCTGCTTGGCCTGCGCGATCACCCTCAACATGTGGCGGCGATGTCAGAGCATGCGATAAAGCCCATCGATATGGTCGTCATTAATCTGTATCCGTTCGAACGGACTGTGGCGCGCGCCGACATCAAGTTGGACGAAGCCATCGAGCAGATCGATATCGGAGGCCCGGCTATGATTCGTTCGGCGGCCAAGAACTACCGCGACGTAGCCGTTGTTAGTTCGCCCGATCTTTACCGGCAGATCAGAACTGAGATGATTCTGGATGATGGAGCGCTGACGCTGGCGACTCGCGAACAACTGGCGCGGCTGGCCTTCATGCGCACGGCGTTTTATGACTCGGCCATCTTTCCTTACCTGGCGGGAAATCTCGAGGGCGCTAAAGACTCGAAACTGTTTCCGCCCGTGTCGGAAATCATCGAGCGCATGTCGACCTATATGAACCTTTTTTCGACGGCGATGAAGTCCGTGCATGGTGACGAATTGCAAACCGCCGAGGACGAGAAGTTCGCTGCCCATCAACAGTTTGCGCTCAACAAAACCGCGGACCTGCGTTATGGCGAGAATCCGCATCAGGCGGCCGCGCTTTACGAACTCGGGTCTCGGACCAGCGCCGGTTCTTCGGCCGGCGTGGCGGCAGCGGAACAGCTGGGCGGCAAAGAAATGTCCTTCAACAACTACGTTGACGCTGATGCCGCTTTGCAGCTTGTATCTGACTTCGATGACATCGCGTGCGCGATTATTAAGCACACCAATCCGGCCGGCGCGGCTATCGGCGCAAACGTGGAAGAAGCATATCGTCGCGCGCTGGCTTGCGATCCCGTCTCAGCCTTTGGTGGCATCGTCGCGTTCAATCGGCCAGTGGACGCGGGCGCCGCGCAAGCGCTCGCAGAAATCTTCGTCGAGGTCGTCATTGCCCCTGGTTTTGACGAAGAGGCAGTTCAAGTTTTGACAGCTAGGAAAAACTTGCGCGTGTTACGCGTGGGGCAGACGCAAAGTGGCGATGGCTTCGAGTACAAACAGATCTCTGGCGGTATGCTCGTGCAAGAAGGTGACACTCACAAACTCACGCGCGCAGCGCTGAAGTTTGTGAGTACTAAGACACCCTCCGAAAAAGAGATTGAAGATCTGATGTTTGCCTGGATAGTCTGCAAACATACGAAGTCAAACGCGATTGTCTACGCGCGCGACAAGCAAACCGTCGGGGTCGGAGCCGGCCAAATGTCGCGCGTCGATTCAGTGAAAATCGGCGCGGCGCGTGCGCAACTTCCGGTGACCGGGTCAGTGCTCGCCTCTGACGCCTTCTTCCCTTTTCGCGATGGAATTGATGAAGCTGCGAAGCATGGCATTACAGCGGTCATCCAACCGGGCGGTTCAGTTCGCGACGAAGAAGTGATTGCGGCGGCGAACGAGCATAGTCTGGCGATGGTGTTTACGGGAGTCAGGCACTTCAAGCATTAGTGACACGATCCCAGGGTACGCTCGCTTCGCTCGCTCACCTTGGGCTAAACTCTTTCGCCTGCTACACAAGCTCGTTGAGTGAATCAACTGAACGGAGTTTCGATGAAGCCTTTTCTAATTGCTGGATTGCTCGTGCTAACTTTTGCTGCGGCTCTCCGGGCACAAGAACAAAAGAAAGAACCGTGCGCCGATGCGCAGAGCCAGGGGGAAATGAATATCTGCTGGGGCAAGGAATACAAAGCCGCGGATGCGCAACTCAATAAGACCTACCAGGATTTCATGTCGAAACTCGACGAATCGGAAAAAGCGCAGTTGAAGAATGCGCAAGTCGCGTGGCTGAAGTATCGCGACGCCAACTGCGAGTTTGTGGCCGATCAATACAAGGGCGGATCGATGCGTCCAATGATCGCGGCCATCTGCCTGGCAGATGTCACGAACGCGCGTACGAATGAATTGAAGACGCAGATAAAGGACCGAGAACAGTAAACATGATGCTTGAGAACAAGAACGGAATAATTTTCGGCGTGGCTAACAAGCGATCGATTGCCTGGGCGACAGCGCAGGCGCTGCATGGCGCCGGCGCGCGGCTCGCGTTCGCTTACCAGGGCGAACGTCTGAAAGAGAATGTCGAGAAGTTGACGCAGGAAGAGATGCCTGACTCGCCGCTATTTTCCTGCGACGTGACGAATCAGGATGAGGTTGACGCCACCTTCAAGCGTGTCGGCGAAGAATTCGGCCGCCTCGATTTCCTGGTGCACAGCATTGCGTTCGCGCCGCGTGAAGCACTCGAAGGCGAATACATGAAAGTCGAACGCGACGGCTTCCTGTCAGCGCTGGAAGTCAGTGCCTACTCGCTGACGCAGCTGGCGCGGGCAGCAGCGCCTTTGATGACTGAAGGCGGCAGCATCGTCACGATGACCTTTCACGGCGCCGAGAAGGTCTATCAGGGTTACAACGTCATGGGCGTGGCGAAGGCCGCGCTGGAATCGAGCGTTCGTTACCTGGCTTCAGACCTCGGCCCAAAGAACGTTCGCGTGAATGCGATCAGCGCCGGACCGATTCAGACGCTCGCGGCCCGCGGCGTTTCTGGATTATCAACTATGCTGAAGCATCATGCCGAACGCGCCCCGTTGAAGCGCAACGTCGAAGTTCGTGAAGTGGGCAACACGGCTTTGTTCTTGTGCAGTTCACTCTCGTCGGGAATCACCGGCGAGACAATCTTTGTTGACTGTGGTTACAACGTAATGGGTTTGTAATGGCTAATGACGATTACAGAAAAGTTCCCGGCGGGACTCACGACGAACGTCTGCTGGAAACGCCGCGGCCGGACGAGTTTTTGCACACAGACACCTGGCGCGTATTTCGCATCATGGGCGAATTCGTGCAGGGCTTCGAAGACCTTGCGCACATCACAAACGGTGTGGCCATTTTCGGCTCGGCGCGCACTTCGCCCGACGATCCTGTCTATCAGGCCGCACGCGAAACGGCGGGGCTGCTCGCCAAGTCCGGCTTTTCAGTTATCACTGGGGGCGGGCCGGGGATTATGGAAGCCGCGAATAAAGGGGCTTACGAAGCGAGCGGGGTATCTGTCGGCTGTAACATTGAATTGCCGCACGAACAGAAATCAAACGATTACCTGACGCTGTCGCTGAAGTTCAAATACTTCTTCGTGCGCAAGATGATGTTCGTGAAATATAGCGATGCTTTCATCATCTTTCCCGGGGGCTTTGGGACCCTCGACGAATTATTCGAATCTCTCACGCTGATTCAGACGCACAAGATTCACAACTTTCCGGTCGTACTTTACAGTTCGGAATACTGGAGAGGAATGCTGGATTGGTTGAAGGGACCAATGCTGCAGGAACGCAAGATTATCGACGAAGACTTCAGGCGTCTGCACGTAACCGACTCGCCCGCCGGGATTGTGAAAATTATTTCGGATTACAAGAGCGCCCTGGCATCTCGTGGGGGCAACTAGACGTCGGCGCTGACATTGGAAAGTAACCAGCCAAGATAGGGTTCGGAAACACTCGCCATCGGTACTCCGATGATTTCAGGTACTTCATAACTGTGAATCGCGCGGACGGCTTCCTCGAGCGCGTCGAATTGCGTAGCGGTCGTCTTAGCGAGCACTAACACTTCCTTCTCGTGCTGCACTTTTCCTTTCCACCTGTAGATGGATTCTATTTCCGGGAGTATCTGCACACACGCGGCGAGGCTCAGCTCAATGACGTGATCGGCGATTCGCCGTGCTTCATCCGCACTGGCGGCCGTCATAAAGACGAGGATCGCGTCGCTCATTCCGCTTCCGTGTCGTCGTCGTCGCCTTCATCGGCGGGACCAGTCAAGGGCGAGGTGTCCTCTCCGAAGAATGACATGTAGAGCTCCTTCGCGCGATCAAGATCGCGTTCGTCGACCAGCACCGCGGCGCCTGGCGACACGGCTGAAAACACCGGCGAAAACGCGTCATTGCCGCCGGATTGCACCACCGCGCGGATGTCGTTTTGCCGCAGCAGATCGCTCACCATTTCGGCTTCCACCGGCGATGACAAAGTGTGCAACGTCACAAACTTCGCGTCGCTGTCGTCGGTCGCCCCGGCCTCGGCCGAAAGACGTTCGACCAACTCCCCGCCGTCATCAGGACACTTTGTAATGCCGGCTTCGTATTCAGATTCACAGACAGGACAGAACATAGTTCTCCAATCTCAGAGTGTTAAGCAGTTTGATAAATGCGATTCGATTTTAGCGACGTATCGAGTACTTGTTCCAGTTGTCGCCACACTTTTGCCGGTGATACCGATTCAAAACAGGCGGGCTTGAAATTGCTTTTTGTAAACGAGCAATCGGTCTCGTGACAGCCAACGCACTCAAAATCAGACTTGATGTGAGTTTGATTCGCGCCAATCGCGCCGCACAAGTTCGGGTCAGTCGCTCCGTACAGAGTCACCGACGGAATGCTGAGCGCGGCCGCGATATGACTGAGACCGGTGTCGAGACCCACCGTTGCCGCTGCGCCATTAATTATGGAAGCCTTCGCGGAAATCGAAAGTTGAGGCAACACGACCACGTTTGTTCGTTGGGCGGCGATTTCGATTGAGCGTTCGCGTTCGGCTTCACTTCCCCACGGCATCACGACTGAGTAACCGGCAGTTGTGGCCGACGCGGCCAACTCTCGCCAACATTCCAGCGGCCAGTTTTTTGAAGCCCAGCTCGTGCTATGAATGAACACTACGTACGGCCGATCAACTGCAATTGAAGATCGCGGCAGACGGCTCTGGACGATGCCGTAATCCACGGATGTTTCGTCGTAAGAATAGCCGAGTGCTTGCGACAGAAGCTTGCGCATGCGGACGATGGAATGAGCGCTCTTGGCAACGCCAATCTTTTGGTTATAAGCGGTGTGCGCGCCCCACTCCCGCGCTGAAGCACCGTCATATCCGTAGCGCGCTCCTTTGGCGAGACGCGAGATGAACGCGCTCTTGAACTCGCCTTGCAGGTCAATGATTGCGCCGTACGACTCACTGCGCAGCTCTTTCAAAGAGTCTTTAACTGCGGCACGGCCGGCGCCTGAGGCTAGCCCCGCACGCCAGCGGCGTAGCGCGACCGGAAACACTCTCTCAATATGTGAGTGCCAGGCGGGAATGTCGGCGAACTTTTCGTCGACAGCCCAGTCAAATCGGATCGCCGGAATTGCGCGCGCGGCGTCAGTCAGTGCCGGTAACGTGTGCACCACGTCGCCCATCGACGAAAGCCTGACGATTAGAACGCGCATCGAAGTTAGGATACCCGAAAAATCTTGAGGACGCAGCAGGTTGTGACGGATTCGAAGTCTAATTAGCCTGCCTGGGCGGCGCGCTCGAAGGGAATATCCTCGAAGTTGGTAAATCGTTTGAAATCACTGAAGCGCTGATTGATTTCTTCGTGAGTCAGACGTTGCACGCGTTCTGTCCCGAATTCTTCGACATTGAACGAAGCCATTACTGAGCCGAAAATCATCGCGCGACGCAATGCTGCCTCGTCCAGCTTTTCCTGGCTCGCGAGATAACCCATCAACCCGCCGGCAAACGTGTCGCCCGCTCCCGTCGGGTCGAACACCGATTCGAGTGGATAAGCGGGAATCGCAAAGTATCCGCTCCGGGTGAACATTGCCGCGCCGTATTCGCCGCGCTTCACGATCAAAGTATGCGGACCCCATGAGAGAATTTTGCGTGCGGCCTTAATTAGATTTGGCTCTTCCGCAAGTTGCCGAGCTTCCGCATCGTTCACGATCAGCAGGTCTACTACTTCGATCGTTTTCTGCAGACTCTCTCTGGTGGTATCGATCCAAAGGTTCATTGTGTCGAGGGCAACCAGTTCAGCGTTCGGCACCTGTGCGCGCACATCGCGTTGCAGGTCGGGCTGAATATTCCCGAGGAAGACCAGACGCGATTGCTTCGATGCGTCCGAGAGCTTCGGCTGAAATCCGGCAAAGACATTCAGGTGCGTGTCGAGCGTATGGGCAACGTTCAGGTCGTATTCATAGCGGCCAAACCAGCGAAATGTTTTGCCCTCACTCACGACTTCCAAATCAGAGGTGTCAACGTGGTGACGCTCAAACACGGCGCGTTCCTCGGCGCCAAAGTCTCCGCCGACGACTGCGACCACGCGCACGCTGGTGAAGAAACTCGCGGAGATTGAGAAGTGCGAAGCAGAGCCTCCCAGCATCTGCTCACGTTTGCCAAACGGCGTTTCGACTGAATCAAAGGCTACAGAACCAACAACAAGAAGAGACATAGGTTATTTTTGATTTTTGATTTTTGATTTGTGATTTTAGATCGAACTTTGAACTTTGGACTTTGACCATCCGCCGAGATAGCTGCTTTCCGCCTTCTGCCTTCTGCCTTTTGCCTTCCGCCTTCTGCCTTCTGCTTTCTGTCACCGCCCACTGGCTTTGGGCTTAGCTCCCCCCAATGGACGCAGAGCATCCTCGGCTTGAGGGCGAAAAGTACTCTCGGGATAACTATTCACCAGTTGCGACAAGTAATCGCGTGCTTGATCGCGAAGCTGATCGGCAGTCAAAGTTCGCTTCGTGTCTCCATCATGAATCACGTAAAGCGAAGAGTTTTGCTTTCCTTTGCCCTCAGCCAGGTGCAAGCTGCTCTCTCCGGCCATGAAGAGAACTTCGTCGATCTTTGAGAAAGCCGGATTAGCCGCCATGATTTCTTCGCAGCGTTCCAGTGCGGCCACGTAAGCCTTCTTCAGCTTGAAATAGTGGCGCGCGACTTCGAGATTGTGAAGTGAATCTTTTTCAAGATCTGCGTCGCGGGTTATCTGCGGTCCCTGTTTAGACCCACCCTGCGCGCACACAATCGACTGGCACCCGAGGAGCACAACCAACCCAATTATCGGGAACATTAGTTTTTTCATAACCACTCCAACTCGAAACTTGAAACTTGAAACTCGAAACTTGAAACTCGAAACTTGAAAACTCACTTCCTGTACTTTCCAATGATGGCGTCAAGCTTGCGCGTGGTTGCTTCCGGCCACAAATCAGGGGCCGTGAAAATCGCGTTTTTGAGCGCACTTCCGCACTTGCAATCGCGCGACTCCCCAGCCAGACGTTTGACGGCGCCGCGAATTATCAATTGCGCGTTGCGCACATTCTGGGTCAGGTAATTGATTACCATTTCGACGGTTACTGAATCGTGGCCTTCATGCCAGCAATCGTAGTCGGTCACCAGTGCGAGCGTCGCATAACAAATCTCGGCCTCGCGCGCGAGCTTCGCCTCTTGCAAATTCGTCATGCCAATTACATCCATGCCCCACGAGCGATAGACATTCGATTCGGCGACAGTCGAAAATGCCGGCCCTTCCATGCAGAGATAAGTGCCGCCACGATGCACGTTTACCTTGACGGCTTTCGATGACGATTCCAACGCATCGCCGAGGGCCGCACAAACCGGATGAGCAAAAGCCATGTGCGCCACTATTCCTTCGCCAAAGAACGTTGATTCACGCACGCGCCCACGCGTCCGATCGAAAAATTGATCCGGAATGAGCATGTCGAGTGGCGCGTACTTCTCCTGCAGTGAACCCACAGCAGAAGCAGACAGGATTCGCTCGACGCCCAGCAGCTTCATCGCATAGATGTTGGCGCGGAACGGCACTTCGGTCGGCGTGAAGCGATGGCCAACGCCGTGTCTCGGCAGAAACGCAACGCGCTCGCCTTCCAGCGTACCGAGGATGAACTTGTCGGATGGTTTTCCGAACGGAGTCTGCACCTCCATCTCTTCGATGTCCGTCAGCTCCGGCATCTGATACAGGCCGCTCCCGCCGATGATTCCAATTTTCGCTGCTGTCATAACACTAACTTGCGCTTAGAGTCGGGCTACTGCCCGACAATGAGGCGGGCGGTAGCCCGCCTCTAAACATTTTCAATTGAAATGGCGCGAAGCTTTCCTTCGTCTTCAACTATGCGCGCCAGCGGCTGCTCCGGATCGTGATAGAACAAACAAGTCCAATTTTCGCGCGCCGCTTGCGGCAGCAATCTCTTTTTCGCTTCAACCGTCTCCACCGGATAAAGGTCATAGCCCATTACCCATGCAAACGGCACATGCGCGCGCATCGGCACCAGGTCGGCGAAACCGAATAATGTCTGCCCATTCGCTTGCAGACGCCAACACTGCATTGAACGATTGTGACCCGGCTGTATTTCCATCGTCAGCCCGGGCACAACCTCGTAAGTACTCGGCTTCAGTTCCAACTGGCCACTGTCTTTCAAAGGCCGCCAATTCTCAGCGAAGTAACTCGCCTTGTCGCGATCGGTTGGCGATTCCGCGTGTTCATACTCAGCCTGGGAAATGAAGTAGCGCGCGTGGGGAAACTGCGGCCGCTCTGTGCCTGACCCATCCCGCACCGTGTTACCCCCGGCGTGATCAAAATGCAGATGTGTGTTGACGACGATGGTCACTTCCTCAGGCGCGACGCCGGTAATCGCTTTCACTGACTCACCCAAAGATCGTTTGCGATCGATGCCATACATCACTCGATGTTTGTCGGACCATTTGTCGCCGATACCCGTTTCGATCAGTACGCGGTCGCGGCCAGTGTCGACGAACACACAATTCATGTTCATGCGAATCCGATTCTGCTCATCGGGCGGGCACAACTTTGACCAGAGATTGCGCGGCACGACGCCGAACATTGCCCCGCCATCAAGTCGAAACTCGCAATCAGGCACGATCTCGACGCGATAATCTCCGAATTTCATCGACGAACGGAATTAATGTTTCTTGGCCGGTGAACTCTTCCCTTTCGGCGCCGGAGTTCCCGCCGCGGGCGGCGGTTCCGTTGCGAACGGCAGCCCTGGCTGTGCCTGTTGTTGCGGCGGTGGCTGGACCGCGAAATTGTCGGCAACGGTGATGTGACCGCTCTGGCGCTTCACAATCTCTTCGATCAACTTTTTCTCTTTCTCCTGCTCGACTTGTTGACCCGCGGACTGCGGATCGCCATTGCGACGTTCTTCGACCTTGATGATGTGAAAGCCGAACGGTGACTCGACGATGTCGCTTATTTGGCCCGGCTGCAAAGCGAAGGCTGCCTTCTCGAACTCCGGCACCATGCGTCCCTTGCCAAACCAACCGAGGTCGCCGCCGCTTTCTTTGCTGCCCGGATCAGTCGAGTACTCCTTCGCTAGCGCCTCGAAGTTCTCGCCGGCTTTAACTCGCTTCAGGACTTCCTCAGCCTTGGCGCGCGCTTGCGGTTTATCCAGGCCCTCTGCCGCGTCGGGCGATTTCACCTCGTCGGCTGATTTCACCGAAATCAGAATATGACGCGCATGCACCTGTTCTTCGGGGTGCGCCTTCATGTATTCATCAATCTCAGGTTGCGACGCTTTGACCGATTTCGCCAGGCTCTCTTCTTCGTACATCGAGGCTAGCAGCCGTGCCTGCTGAAGCATTATTTGCAGCTGCGTCTTTCGCTGTTTGTCGACACCTGCCGCCATTGCCTTACGCTCGGCCAGCAGCACCTGGCCAAACTGTTGCCGAATCTCCTTCATCTGATCGGGAGGAATCTCCTGGCCCTTCATGGTGGGATTGCGCGCTTGTGCGTCCACGATGAATTGCTTCAAGCGGTCTTCCTGGCCCGGCTCTTTGAAAAAGTTATCGACCTCAGCCTCTGAAAACGGTGCGACATTCTGTGTCGTTGAATAATTTTGCGAGATGATAAAAGCGCGCATCAGATCGAGCTGGCGTTTGACCTCGGGCCGATTAGCGAAACCTTTTGCTCGAGCTTCTTCGGCGACCGCAAACAACTCACGGACATTTTTCGCGAATTCGCGGCGGGCGGTATCGTCTGAAGACAAGCGCATACGAATCTGCGGCGCTTGGTCGGCCGCAATCAAAGACATGTCGTCCGCGCTCAGGTTGATGGCAGCCGCTTGACTTGCACGCACCTGCCAAAAAATAATGCCTAATGAAAAAAGAATGCCGACTCCGGCGGCAATCCAGGCTTTAGTAATTGAATTCAAAACAGGGTCCTTTCCGAAATAAAACTAGATTCCCTTGGGTTCTTCTACCAGTTCGAGTAATACGCCTCCGGTCGATGATGGATGAATGAAAGCGACAAGGCAACCGCCCGCGCCGGCTCGCGGCTCTTCATCAATCAGCCGCGCGCCTTTGGCTTTCAAATCCTGCAAAGCTGAGCGAATGTCTTCGACGCTCACGGCAATATGATGGATGCCTCCGCCGCGCTTTTCCAGAAACTTCGAAATCGGTGAGTCCGGTGACGTTGGTTCGAGCAATTCCAAACGCGATTCACCCAGCGGCAGCATGCAAATCCGCACCTTTTGCCCGGGCACCTCTTCAGTGTGGGCCGCCGGCAATCCCAGCAGGTCGTCCCAGACACTCGCCGCAGCGTCGAGTTCGTTTGTAGCAATTCCGATGTGATGAATCTTCATTCGTCAGTGGTCAGTGGTCAGTGGTCAG
>DATNEI010000220.1:0-9044 GCA_035606795.1 Pyrinomonadaceae bacterium | reverse complement strand
TCGGCGCAATTCATGCCGTCAACTCGTACTGCGAAGAAACTGGCGGGGAAGTTCTCGGCGCGGACCGAAAAGAGGTGGACACGCGCCTCGGTGAGATGTTCACGCGGCTGCGCACGCGTTACACACTCGGCTTTCGCGCGCCCGAAAACACTGAAGAAGGGAAGTTCCGCCACGTCAAAGTGCAGTTGGCGCCAGAGATCGTGAAAGCGAACAAGAAACTGGTTGTGCGCTCCCGAAGGGGCTACTTCTTTAGCAAGAAGGCGACGACCCCGAACCGGTTAGGCGGTATGCGGTCTGTCACAAAGTTGTCAACATTCTGTGGATTTTCGCTTGACTCAAGTTGGGAATGGGTATAACTTGCGCCTTACCGAGCACGTTTCAGGTATTTGACAGAGTCGATGACGCCAGTGTTGGTGGCGCTTATTCGAAAGCGAATGCGGCTATTTTTTTATCGTACCTGGCCGCAGATATTATCTCGCCCGTCAACAAGCACTACCAATAGAACAGGATCGGCCATCAGTGACGATTCTCAAGTCTTTACAGTGTCATCCCTTGTTAATACCCGAACCTACCCGGAAGTAGCGCCCCGCCAGTCCCGATACGTCGGAATTGACGGGGCGCGTCTCTGTCTGCAATACCGCATCTTATTGCTTCCCACTATTGTTGCTGTGCGAATCAAAATCTTGACCCGTAGTTGAATCGGGCGTAGAGTGCGCCTGAACTTCCAAAGGAACTGACGGAATTGTTGGTTTCTCCCTCGCTCGCAAGGATGTTCGGGTCCGTGAAAGATGAGCACATCTGAGCGATGACTCATCGATTGATGTTTCGGATTTCGAGCGCCGGTGCCCGCCCCAGATGTCCCGAAGGCTCGGTTCCCCAACTCGCGCGGTTGCATTCTCCGCTCACACCATTCCTGGAGGCAGAACAAAATGTGTAAAGATCCATCCCATTCTCCTTTGTGTTTCATAATTCCATCCCACATTCAAGAACAGATCGCGCGCAACGGCAACGAGAAGCAGAAAGAAAACGCCTTTCGAAATTTGACCGTGTCTTCCCGTTTACGCGGTCAGCGCGAAGTCCTCACAACGTTTGCCGTGTTGGCGACCACACCGACGGGAACCAAGCGTCGTACGATCTACGATGCTAAGAACGGCCTTACATTGCCGGGCAAACTCGTGCGTGGTGAAGGCGATCCGAAGAGCTCGGACACGTCGGTGAACGAAGCTTACGACGGGTCAGGCAAGACTTACGACTTTTATCTGAACAACTTTCAGCGCAATTCGATTGACGATCGCGGCATGCGACTGGATTCCACGGTTCATTATCGCAAGAACTTCAACAACGCGTTCTGGAACGGCCAACAGATGGTTTATGGCGACGGAGACGGTCAGATCTTTCAAAGGTTCACCAAGTCCATCGACGTAATCGGGCACGAGCTGACACACGGTGTCACGCAGTATGAAGCCGGTCTGGTCTATCAGGATCAACCAGGCGCGTTGAACGAGCACTTCTCTGACGTGTTCGGTTCGTTGCTGAAGCAATACGTGAAGCAGCAAACAGCCAAACAGGCCGACTGGCTGATCGGCGAAGGCATCTTTGCCCCGGCCATTCACGGTGTGGCGTTGCGCTCAATGAAAAATCCCGGAACGGCTTACAACGATCCGTTGATTGGGCGTGATCCACAGCCCGCCCACATGAAGAATTTCGTCAAAACAAGTTCTGACAGCGGCGGGGTGCACATCAACTCAGGCATTCCCAACAAGGCGTTTTACGAGATAGCGGTGGCTTTAGGCGGAAAAGCCTGGGAGCGCGCCGGCAAGATTTGGTATCGCACGTTGATGGACAAGATTCAGCCGTTGACGAATTTCGCAGAGTGTGCGGGAATGACGTTTGAAGTTGCCGGCACTCTGTTCGGTCAAGGCAGCGCCGAGCAAAAAGCCGTGAGGGCTGGCTGGGCAGTCGTCGGAATTCCGGTGGGTGCTCCGCTGGCGAAAGCTGCGGGAGCAAAATAAATTATGCGCGTTAAGTTCGAAAGATCGGGTGGGTTTGCGAATGTTCCGCTGCGTGCGGAAATTAATTCATCAGAAATGAAGCCCGATCGCGCGCAAGAGTTGAAACGGCTGGTCGAAGAGGCGCGTCCTTTCGACCAGCCTTCGACCTCCAAGCCCAATCTTCCCGACGATTTACACTACCAGGTGACGATTGAACACGACGGGCAGTCAAAGACCATTAACGTCAGCGACGCGGCCGCTCCCGATGAAATGAAATCCCTCCTCGACTTTCTCGGTGAAGAAGCACTGAACAAGCTGAGAAACAAAGCGTAAGAAATTCCCTGATCGTCCGCAAAATATTCACATTCAAATTGATTCCCAATGAAACGAATAAACCGTTGACAACACTGATCCCAGCCGCGTAGAAACTTAGTCACAAAAAAGCGGTCGCGATCTTCACAACGCCCGCGGGTTCGCGACTTCGCCTTTGCATAACTTCCGCAATCTGACAAATCCCACAGAAGAACCAGTTGTTGATCTTTCTGAGATCGCTGTGAGTAATTGACCGTGTCAGAAGCTCGATCGTAGTCAGTTAGCGACCTCGCTGACGCCCGGGCTTCTGACACTTTTCGTTTTGTAAAAAGTTGTAAATTCACCCCGGCCGGTGAACTTATTCTGCTGCCATCACGTTATAATCCGCGCTCACATTTTGGTACAAAGGAGATTTCAAAAATGAAGGCTGGGAAACGCATTTCGATGATGGCACTGTCCCTTTTGATCACGATGGCGACTGCATCGTTGGCAGTCTCGCAACAGCCGCCGAAAGTGCGTCTGCCGCAAGCCAGCCCGTCAGCAACCGTTTCGCAAACGGTCGGCATAACTGATATGGCCATCACTTATCATCGTCCGTCCGTAAGAGGGCGCACGCTTTGGGGCGATATCTCTTCCGAGAAAGTTGCAGCCTTGATCAAAGCGAACTCAGTTGCTCCTGCTGCCGAAGGCGAAGGCACCGTCGATGGCGCACCGGGTGGCGGCAAGGACTTTCCGATGGCGCCGAATGGCCACGTGTGGCGCGCCGGCGCGAACGAAGCGACAAAGTTCACGGTGTCTGACGACGTGCTCGTTAATGGTGAGAAGCTGCCAGCGGGCGCGTACAGCATTCACATGATTCCCGGGAAAGATCAATTCACCGTCATCTTCAGCAAAAACGCCGATCAATGGGGCAGCTTTCGTTACGACGCCAAGCAGGATGCGTTGCGCGTCAAGGCAAAACCTATTTGGCAGAAAGATTCGCAGGAGCAGTTGTCCTATGACATTCCCATGATGACTCCGAACTCGGCGCAAGTGGTTCTGCGCTGGGAAAAGATTGCGGTGCCATTCACGGTCGAAGTACCAAATCAGGATGCTTTGGTGCGTTCGAAGATCGACGCTGCAGTTGCCGCCAGCCCGAATGATCCGCAGATTCCCTTGGCGGTCGCCAACGCGTACTTCAATGACGACAAACTTGATGAAGCAATGGTCTGGGTCGAAAAGTCGATTAAGGTCAAAGAGACATTTGCGAACCTGCGCACCAAAGCTAATTTGCTCCTGAATATGGGCAAGAAGCAGGAAGCATTGGCCGTCGGCGAACAAGCAGTCGCCCGGGGCAAGGCTGAAGGTGCGGATACTTCGCGCTTCGAGAAAGCAATGGCGGACCTAAAAGCTAAAATGTAATGTGAACGCCCTCGTCCGCACTTTGTGAGTGATCAGGCGCGCTGCTCGATCAGCGCGCCCGCGCTCCCAGCACTAACGCGCTAGTTTCAGCTTGCCGCCTGCTATTCTCACGTTACATAATGCGCCCGAAAATTCCACATCCAAGGAGTGCCACCATGATTTCAAAACGAGCTTTAATGTTTACCTTGGCGATTCTGTTTGTGTTTAGCTGCGTGACCTATGTCGCCGCACAGCAGCCGCCGGTCCAGGTTAAGCCGATTCGCCCCAGTCAAAAGGCCAGTGTCATGCAGACGATTGGCGTCACCGATATCACCATCACCTACAGCCGGCCCGCGGTGAAGGGCCGAACGATTTTCGCGGATCCGCCCGCGACGATGGAAGAGCGCGCGAAGGGCGAAGCGACGCTGGACAATCAGAACGAGCGCAAGCCCGGCGAGCCGATCGTTCCCTACAACCACGTCTGGCGTGCCGGTGCGAACGAGGCGACGTTGTTCCAGGTCACTGATGACGTCTTGATCAACGGCCAGCCGCTCAAGGCCGGCTCGTACAGCTTGCATACGGTGCCCGGCAAAGATGAATGGACAGTGATTTTTAACAGCGATCCGGGGCAGTGGGGCAGTTTTAGTTATGACAGCAAGAAGGACGCCCTGCGCGTGAAGACCAAACCGCAAATGGTGGCCGACAATCAGGAATGGCTCGAGTACACCTTCGATCCCGTGGGCGAAAACTCGGCGCAAGTCAACATTCGTTGGGAGAAGGTGAACGTGCCGTTCACCGTTTCAGTGAAGGACGTGAAAGCTGCCTGGCGCGCGAATGCCGACAAATTAATTGCCGCCAATCCCACCAACGAAGCGCTGCCGCTCCAGGTCGCCAACACTTACGCGAACTGGAAGAATTGGGATGAAGCATTGAAGTTCGTCGATCAGTCAATCAAAGTCAAAGAGACTTTCCGCAACCTTTCGGCGAAGGCGAATATTCTGTGGGGCGCGGGACGTAAGGAAGAAGCGTTCGCAACGGCCGACGCAGCCATCGCGAAAGGCAAAGCCGACAAGGCGGACACGGCTGCCTTCGAAAAGCGCGTCGCCGACATGAAGGCGGGAAAGATGTAAGTAGCCCGCGATTTCGTGCCGCAGGCACGAGATATTTGCAGTCGCTAAGAATCTTTCTTCTCTAAACTGCGGCCAGAGCGAAACGTCGTTTCGCTCTGGCCGCGATAGTTTCGATTGTGAAGTGCTGCAATTTCAGTGATGTCAGTTCTTAGACTTGGTTTCGCCGCGAGCTTTGCGAATCTCTTCGACAATCCTCTCAGCCAGCATCGGTGCAGCTGCGTTGCCGTCGATCGCGTTCACTTTTCCGGTGGCCAGGACAATCCCGGTTTTTTGATTAATGATTTTGTAAGTAAAGGTAAACGTAAAGAGCGGCCGATCAATATCGATTTCAGTGTCCGCGATGTCACGTTTCTGCCAGTCATCAATCAAGGCCAGCTGCCATGCTTCGTATTCGCTGCGCTTACGCAGAGCATTTTGTAATTGCACCGTTTCAAAGTATTCCGTGCCGGACCACATCACCAGTATCCGCGCGCGGCTCAGTAAGGTTTTCGGGTTGGTTTCCGCGATTTTGGCTGCCTCTTCTGCGGCGCGTTTTTCCTCCGCCGCCTTGCGCAGCTCTTTTTCTTTCATCTCGTTCGCGACCTTTTCCTCGACGCTCGTGGCCGGGATGACTCTGACGTTGATTGTCTGGTCGGCTGTCTGAGCAGATACGATAGTGGCCGCGGCCATTATCACACCGAGAATGACGGTGAACTTGATTGTGCTGATTCTTCTCATCTTTCCCGCTCCTTCGTATAGAATGACGCGGCTTTCGCATTACCGAATCGCTTGCAGCTCAAAGTGAGCAACGGTCATGCCGCCGCGTAAATTGGTATTAAGGTCGTTTGCGGCGCAGAAGAAAACTGCTTGAAGTGCCGAGATTAGCCAAGTGAAGCATTTCCGCTGCATCAGCTTGTCGTCATCAATTGAAAAAATCATGAAATTTAATTTGTCGCGATTGATCGTCATCGGATTCTTTTGCCTGTCGTTGCTGTGGCTGCAGCCCGCCACCGCCCAACAGACAAAGCAGGCCGCGCCGGCAAAGCCCTTCGAACTCACCGTTGACAGCATCATGCGCGGTCCGCGTTTGGTTGGTTATCCGCCGAGCGGCGTCTATTGGTCGCAGGACAGTCAACGCATCTACTTCCGTTGGAAGCAGGCAGACGAGCCGCGCTTGAAAGAGATGAGTCTCTACGTAGTGAACCGGGATGGGAGCGGTTTGCGGCGATTGACGGACGAAGAAGCGAGACAAGCGCCGCCACCAAACGGTGAGCTATCGAAAGATAAGTCGATGACCGTGTTCACCGACGAGGGCGACATTTTCATCTACGATCACGTCAGGAATGAGCGGCGGCAAATCACCAAAACCGTTGATGCGGAAACGAATCCGCATTTCACGTTCGATCAGAAACGGATCTACTTCACACGCGCGAACAATCTGTACGTGATGATGCTGGACGGCGGGATGCTCGAGCAACTCACCGACATTCGCATTGGCGCCGTTGTTCCGGCAGCATCGCCCAAGGGAACTGACAGCCAGGAATATCTGAAAAAAGAAGAGCGCGGATTGCTCGATGCGGTGCGCGAGCGCGCGGAACAGCGCGAAGAGCAGGAGAAGAAGCGCAAAGAACGCGAGCAGCGAAAACCGTTCGGGATTCCCACGGGTCAAAACGTCGTCAACCTCAATCTCTCTCCCGATGAAAAATACGTGATCGCGACAATCAGCGAGCCGGCCGCCGGCAGCAAGAACACAATTGTGCCGAACTATGTGACCGAGTCGGCGTACACAGAAGACATTCCCGGCCGCACCAAAGTTGGCGACACTCAGAATCGCACCCGGCTGGTTTCGATCAACGTGGAAACGGGCGAGACGAAGAACGTCGATCACGGACAGAAGCATCCGGCGACTGCTCCGCCCCAGCGCACGGAGATGAACGCCGGAGTCAGTATCCCGACAAGTCGGGATAGCGACCGGGTTGATACTCAAACCAGGGCTTCAACCGAGCCGAAACCTCGTGACGTGCAACTCTCGCAACTGCAGTGGTCGGACGACGGCAAGAACGCAGTATTAATGGGACGCGCGGCCGACAACAAAGATCGTTGGGTGATGCAGCTCGAGCCGGCGGCCGGGAAAACAAAGGTGCTGGCAACGATTCATGACGACGCTTGGGTTGACGGTCCCGGAGCATTCACGCTGGGCTGGTTGCCTGACAACGAGCATGTCTATTTCGAATCAGAACGCGATGGCTGGGCGCATCTGTATTCGGTTTCAATCAACGGAGGCGAGCCGAAGCAACTCACTTCCGGCCCGTTCGAGGTTTCTGATGTGCGCCTGTCACAGGACAAGACAAAGTTCTACTTCACGTCGAGTGAGGGCAGCGTATTCCAGCGCCATCTTTTCTCAATGCCGATTGCCGGCGGCACGCGCACGCAAATCACCGGCTTAACCGGTCAGAACCAGGTAGATATTTCGCCTGACGAAACGATGCTGGCCGACGTGCGCTCGTTCAGCAACAAACCGCCTGAGCTTTATCTGCTGCCGAACAAACCGATGGATGAGCAAGCTTCGTCCGCGATCAAGCCGGTGACGACTTCGCCCATTCCAGAATTCTTCACGAATGATTGGATCGATCCGCGTTTGGTGAGTTTCAAAGCGCGCGACGGCGCCACTGTGTGGGGACGCTTGTACATTTCTTCGAATCACAAGCCGGGTGGTCCGGCAGTACTCTTCGTTCACGGCGCGGGCTACTTACAAAACGTTCATCGCTGGTGGTCGCAGTACTTTCGCGAGTACATGTTCAATCATCTGTTGATGGAACGCGGCTTTGTGGTGCTCGACATCGACTATCGCGGGTCGTCCGGTTATGGCCGCGACTGGCGCACCGGAATCTATCGACACATGGGCGGCAAAGACCTCACCGATCACGTCGATGCGGTGAAATATTTGGTGAATGAATTCGGCGTCGATCCGAAACGCGTCGGGCTTTACGGCGGCAGCTACGGCGGCTTCATCACCTTGATGGCGATGTTCACGCAGCCTGACGTGTTTGCCGCCGGTGCCGCGCTACGGCCGGTGACCGACTGGGCGCACTACAACAATGGTTACACCGGAAACATTTTGAATCTGCCGCAAAACGATGCCGAAAGCTACAAGCAAAGTTCGCCCATTTATTTCGCGAATGGTTTGAAGGGCGCGTTGCTGATTTGTCATGGCATGGTTGATGTGAACGTGAACTTCCAGGACACAGTGCGGCTGGTGGAAAAGTTAATCGAGCTGCGGAAAGAGAACTGGGAAGTCGCGCCTTATCCGGTCGAAGATCACGGCTTCGAGCGCGAAGAGAGTTGGGCGGATGAGTACAAGCGGATCTTGAAATTGTTTGTGGACAATTTGAAGCCTGATGTGCGGGTGCAGTCGACCCGTGGTAGCCGCGCGCGTTGATGAGTTCTCTACGACATTCTATGAGTAGATGCGTCGTGTTTGTGGCCGTCGTGATCACCGCTTCCTTTGCGGCGTCGTCGATCTATTCACAGGATTGTCCACTCGTTTCGGTCGCTTGTCCGGACGCCACGAATGACCGCACTGCCACGTTCACTGCGAATGTCATGAGTGGCACTGATTACGAGCCAACATATAAATGGACGGTGTCAGGTGGGCGCATCGCTCGCGGACAGGGCACCGGCGCGATTGAAGTTCAGGTAGCTAAAACCTCAACCGACGTCACGGCTAGTGTAGCCATAACAAATTTTCCAAACCCGTGCAACAACACAGCTTCTTGTTCAGTACGAGTCGTTTCTCGAAAGTATCCGAAGGAATGGTGGTACTGGGTCAACGATCCTAAAAAGCCTGATTGGGAAATCCTGCCGCAGGAAGCCAAACCCGGCGAGGTAATTCTTTCGAAGCGAAACGAACTCGGCCTGCTGTCGAATTTCGCGGCGACTCCGTTTGTATTTCATGGAAAGCGCTATGCGAGTCTCGAAGGCTTCTGGCAGGCAATGCTTTATCCCGAAGGTCCAAACGATCCGCGCGCGAAGTTTCCCGGTCTCGAATGGAAGTACACGCGCGCGCAAGTTACCCAGATGACTGCGTTCGAAGCAAAGCACGCCGGCGATCTCGCAGAAGAGAACATGCGCAAGATGAAGATCGGCTGGGTGAGCTTTGAAGGGAAGCATTTTGGTTACCGTCCCACGCGGCCGGGTCGTCACTATCGGCTGATTGTCGCGGCGATGTGGGCGAAAGTCCTGCAGAATGACA
>DATNEI010000197.1:0-3158 GCA_035606795.1 Pyrinomonadaceae bacterium | reverse complement strand
GACGCCTTGATCTCATCAGACGATCTGGGAAACCAATACAACACCAAACCTGCGGGAGCAGGATCGCCATCCTTGCGGATCTTCCAGGGCACGTTGTAGACAGTGGCGCTGCCGCCACCACCACCACCGCCGGACATTCCGCCGCCGCCACCGCCACCGCCCCCTCCGCAAGTGGCCAACGACGACTGAGCAAAGAAAAGCGCAAGGAGTGCGACTGCGATCGAGCGATAGATTTGTGTTTTCATGGCGCGCGATTATAGCACCGCGGTCCGCAACAGATGCAACGGTTTGGAACCGGTAAGCAGCGCGCGGTGGTTAGTCCTTTCAGTGCCTGGATGTCGGGAGCTCGCCACGGGTTTGCCAGGGGATTGCCGGGAATCGGTCAAGCAGCATAACTTGCATAGACACTCTTGAGTTGATCGAGAAAGTTGCGGCGGTCAACGAGGTAATAAAGCTTCACCGGTTCAGCTATCACTACATCAGGTTCGGGCGGCGCAGCCTTTGATTTCTTTGAGGTTTTTGCTTTCTTGGACTTCTTTGCTTTCTTCATCGCCTTCGTCCGGCTCGGGGCTTCATAACTCCAGTCGTGCGTGGCCGCCAGATGATCCACGACCCGCTCGAACACTTCGCCAGGATCGATTTCGGTGATGCCCACGCGTTCAAGATAGCCGCCGTAACGAAGTTTCCGGATCAAGCCCATCAGCGTCAGACGGCCTTCCAGGGTCATCCCGCCATGCGCATGGGAACGACTGACGAGGTACTGAATCAGGATCGCCTCGCTGTAGAGATGCGGCGCCAGATAGAGTCGCGCACCGTCGCGTTCCCATTCCCGACTAGTCGGCGCCAGGCGCGACGAGCGACGGATGGACCGCACGCCCTCGAACGTTTCATTCCAATCAGTTTTCGGCTCGCGACGGGCGAGATAATTTCGCGTCGCTTCGACCAGCCAGGATTCCTCGTTGCGATCGAGGTTCAAACCCAGCGTGTCGAGCCATTCAAAAAATACTGCCCGCGAATCAGATTTCTTTTCGAGCACGACGAATTGATCGCCGGACTTTGGAAGTTTTTTGAAGAGCGCGCGGCGCGCCGCATCAGTCGTCTTGCCGCCCTCGATGCAATACGTGTCGAACCTCGCCAGCCAACGTGCGGCACTGCCGCAGTAGGGGCAATGCGGTTTCTTTTCATCGCTATCAAAGTAAGGGCGTAACGCGCCGCGGCTGGTCAGCTCTGCAATTTCCGGCGTGTGCTTTTTGACTTCCGAAAAAGCTGTGCGCGGCGCCAGGCGAAGCTGTTTAGTGAAGATGTCGAAGATGCACGCGAGACAAACGAACGTTGTGTACTCAGTCACAGTGCCGGGAGGAAACTCTCCCAGATCGAGTTCAGTCTTCTTCGTCGTCGCCATGCGGCGCAGATTTAATCACAAACCAGAACACGAGTCATGCGAGTGTTGGCGGCTTGCCGCTTGATGTGCGGAAGGTCTTTGACCTTCCGGTTGGTGGTTAAGAGATCAGCGGGCTACGCCCGTCTTTCGGGCGCAGCCCAAGAGTTAACGACTGGGTCGGTAAGGCTGAGCCTTACCGCACATCGGGCGGCGAAGCCGCAAAGTAGCGCACTCACTTCACGCGATGGACACCAGCGCCGGCTCACTATCGGTGTGACCGAGAACCAGGTCGAGTTCGGCTTCCAGGTCGCCGGTGCCGGCTGAGAGACTTTTGAAGTCGAACAGGTGCGAATCGAGAAGATGCGTCGGCACTGCATTGCCGAGCGCCGTCAGCATTGAAGCGCGGATGTTCGGAATTTCCTCTTCGAGATCGGAAATCAGCCGCTCGACGCGGGCCCGTTTAAGGTTGGGCTGCGAGCCGCACAGATCGCACGGAATGATGGGGAACTTCGCCTCCGCTGCGAACTCAGCAATGTCCCGCGCGCGGCAATAGGCCAACGGGCGGATGATCGTGTTCCGTCCATCATCGGAACGCAGCACCGGCGGCATTGCCTTCAGAGTGCCGATATAGAAAAGATTCAAAAGGAAGGTGGTGATAATGTCGTCGGCATGATGGCCCAGCGCGATCTTTGTGCAGCCTTCTTCAACCGCAATGTTGTAGAGAATTCCGCGTCGCAGTCGCGAACAGACTGAGCAATAAGTTTTGCCTTCCGGCACCAGGCGCTTGACGACCGCATACGTGTTGCGCTCGACGATGCGAAACGGCACGCCGCGTTCAGACAAATAACTGGGAAGCACTTCAGCGGGAAAGTCTGGCTGCTTTTGATCAAGGTTCACGGCCAGCAGATCGAACTTCACAGGCGCGCGCTGCTGGACGTCGAGCAGCAGATCGAGCAGCGTGTGACTGTCCTTGCCGCCCGACATGCAAACCATGACTCGATCGCCGTCGGCGATCATGCCAAAGTCTTCAATCGCCTCTCCCATCCGCCGCAGCAGACGTGTCTTTGTCTTGCTGTCAACAAACATCGGCTTAAGCTTGCCACGCCAGCCGCGTGGGTGACAAACCGAAGACTGACGCGCTGGGCGATCTTCCTCCAACGCATTGACACGAACAGATTGACAGTAGTAGAAACTCCGCGCGTTTCACCCTGACAACCGAAGGAGATCGAACGGATGAAGAGACATTTAGCCATTTACCCCTGGGCCGCCATTCTCGTCATGGCGTTTGCAAGTTTCTGTTTTGCACAGCCGCAAGCCACGGCCTCGCCATCACCGGCCGCGAAGCCGAAGCCGCGCATGAGTAAGGCAGCACTGCTTAAGAAATTGTCCGCGAACGAAACCGCCCTGTGGACTGCGTGGAAGAACAAGGACTCGAAGCCATTCCAAAACTGGCTAGCCTCCGACGGCGTCATGATCGGAGAACAGGGTGTCGGAGCCAAGGCCGACGTGGTGCAAATGATGTCCCAGATGCCGTGCGAGGTGAAATCATTTGCGCTTAGCGATTGGAAACTCGCGATGGTCGATGCTGATGCCGCCGTAATAACTTATAAGGGCGTGGCCGACGGAACCTGCGCGGGACAAACGATTCCAACTGTCTGGGCAAGTAGCCTCTGGGTAAATCGCAAAGGAAGATGGATGGCCTTCTCGCATCAAGAGACGCCGGTGAAGTAAGACAGAGGCGCAGACGCGGAGACACGACGACGCGGGGACACGACGG
>DATNEI010000173.1:0-7696 GCA_035606795.1 Pyrinomonadaceae bacterium | reverse complement strand
CTAAGGTAAGACCACGTTCCGCGTATTTGATTGCCTTCATCTGATTTATCAAGCTCCGCTAAGGGGATACACAACTGCGCGTCTGAACGTAGCAACGTACGTACCCAAAACCTCACAACGCACCTATCTCTTGCAGACACGGAGTTTACACGGCGTAGTCGACCGAGCTGCGTGCGCCCCCTCCGCGCGCCACCGCGACACTACTAACGGAGGTCGGCGCATTGCGATACGCGCCAAGCTGGTCAGTGGCGCAGAAGGAGTTTCCGTTCGCCGCCTGTTCGCCAAATTAAGCGCTTAATCGCCGTTACTTTATGTAAACGTTGAGGTTACGTTGCTAAATCGTTGTGGCAAAATGGTGTTGCGCCTCGTCCGGGTCGCTGCTAAATTCGACCCACTTGCGCGTAAACCGTTGTGACGCAAGGAATTGGCGGCTCAAAGATACAGGATATTGCGGCCAACAGCCTTTAAGAGCCCATTATGTAGTGGCAAACGCGGTTTTTTAGCAGAGACGGTCAAACCAAAACAAAAACGACCAATGACTTCAAAACCCAAAATCCAGATTCGAAATGAGCGTTCACCGGCGCGAGTGACCCTCCGTCGGAAAATGGCCTCGCTTCGGGTAAGCAACCAACGCAGGCAATTTAGAGTGCTTGTGAGCCTGCCCCAGCGGTCGTCAACCGTGTCCCTGGTAAATCCAGCAAAGTTCAGCATCGATTGAAACTATCGGAGGTGGCTCCTTGAATCGCGTCTCAAACACTTATCGCTTTAGCGTTCGTCCGATCAATCGTATGGCAATCCCACAGCTTGGCGGAGCATCGGTTCTCCGTACTCACGCCACAACATTTGATGGAATTGCCCGAGGGGCGATCGCCTTTGTTCCGTCCTGGATTTATCTCGGAATGATCTTACTGGCTGCTTCCGCCATCTGTGTTACGGTCAACCTGCGTGGCAGAACCCAGGCTAATTCTGCAGCGCGTCAGCTTCATCAGGTTTCATCCGACATAGATGCAATGCGCAAGTCCAACATGCAGCTGGAACTTGAAGTCCGTCAAATTACTACTGAACCGGCAATCATCGAGTCGGCGGCTCGCGCACGACTTGGCATGGTGCGCCCAAACGATATTGTGGTGCCCATAAGGTCTCAATCAGGAACAAATCTGGCAAGTTTGTCTTTTGTCCGCTAACAGTACCTGCTTTACCCTGCTTTCTGTCCACGATTTCGGGTCCTACCAGAACCGCGCGGCTGCTGAAGATCGCAGCCGCGCATCTTCTTTTTGGCTTATCCTTAATGACAGGTCGTTTGACAGTCAATATTGCATTAACTAACATCAAATTCTCGTAAGCAGAACTTTAGAATGGCCATTACCGACATCGCCACGCCAGCCAAGAAAGGATCACCCACCTCTTCGCGGCGTGAGGAACGAAAAGCAAGTTTCCGCACCGTCTCACTCGACGAAATCAATCGTCTGTACACGCCGGATGACATTCGCGCCATCGATCCGGAAAACGACGTGGGAACGCCCGGCGAGTTTCCCTACACGCGCGGGATTCACGCGACCGGATATCGCGGCAAGCTCTGGACGATGCGGCAATTCGCCGGGTTCAGCACGCCGGAGGAGACTAACCGACGCTTTAAATATCTTTTGCAGGAAGGCCAGACCGGTCTTTCAGTAGCCTATGACTTGCCGACGCTGATGGGGTACGACGCCGACTCGACTCTTTCCGAAGGCGAAGTTGGTAAGTGCGGTGTCGCAGTTTCCTCTCTCGCGGACATGGAAACTTTGTTTGACGGAATCGACCTCGAAAAAGTTACCGTGTCCCAGACCATTAACGCCCCAGCGTCCGTGTTGCTGGCGATGTATCTCGTGGTTGCGGAGAAGCAAGGCGCCGATTGGCGGAAGATTTCCGGCACGCTGCAGAACGATATTCTGAAAGAGTACATAGCGCAGAAGGAGTGGATCTATCCGATTCGTCCGGCTATGAAGTTGGTGGTGGATACATTCGAGTTCTGCACTGAACATGTTCCACGTTATAACCCAATTTCCGTGAGCGGTTACCACATTCGCGAGGCAGGAGCTACTGCGCTTCAGGAGCTCGCCTTCACCTTGCGTGACGGAATCGAATACGTTGAGTGGGGCATGCGGGCCGGTCTCGACATTGAAAAGTTCGTGCCCCGCATTTCATTTTTCTTCAACGCGCACAACGACTTTTTTGAAGAAATTGCTAAGTACCGTGCGGCGCGGCGGCTTTGGGCCAGAACAATGCGTGACCGTTTCGGCGCGCTCGACGAACGGACCTTGCAGCTTCGTTTTCACACTCAGACGGCGGGGGTCTCACTAACCGTGCAACAACCGCTGAATAATGTCGTGCGGGTAGCAATCCAAGCGCTCGCCGGCGTACTCGGCGGCACGAATTCGCTCCACACAGATTCATACGACGAAGCTCTGGCACTGCCCACCGACCGGGCGGCGCTGCTGGCATTGCGCACTCAGCAAATCATCGCGGAAGAGAGCGGCGTGGCCAATACTGTCGATCCGCTTGGCGGTTCATACTTCGTCGAGGCCTTCACAGAAAAAATGGAAGAGGGTGCGCGCGATTACTTTGAGCGAATCGACGCCATGGGGGGAATGGTGGAAGCCGTCGAAAAAGGCTTTCCGCAGAGAGAGATTCAGGACTCCGCATACCAATATCAGAAAGCGCTCGAGGCCGGCGAACAGACGATCGTGGGAGTCAACAAGTATCAAATGAAAGAACAAGGTACTGAAGTCCCGATCCTCGTCATCGACGAATCAGTTCGCCAGCACCAAATCGAAAGACTGGAACAGACACGCGCGCGCCGCGACCAAGGCGCGGTGACAAAGGCATTGGACAAGATTCGTAAGGCCGCACAGGACGGGGACAACACGATGCCGTCTACGATTGAAGCTGTCCGTGAGTATGCGACGCTCGGGGAGATTTGTTCAGCGCTCCGAGATATCTACGGCGTCTACGAAGAACCGGCGATCTAACTCTTTAGCGTTTCACTGGTATGAGCCATTCAGAAAGAAAGATTCGCGTACTGGTCGCGAAACCGGGACTTGATGGCCACGACCGCGGCGCAAAGGTAATTGCGCGCGCGTTACGCGATGCCGGGATGGAAGTGATTTACACCGGCCTGCGCCAAACTCCCGAAATGATCGCCGCCGCCGCGTTGCAAGAGGATGTTGATGCAGTCGGGGTTTCCATTCTCAGTGGCGCGCATAACACCCTCTGTCCGCGCATAGTCTCGCTCTTGCGCGAACAAGGAATGAACGACACGCTGGTGATACTTGGCGGGATCGTTCCTCAGGAAGACATCCCTAAACTTAAGGAACAAGGTATTTCCGAAGTCTTCTTGCCCGGCACCTCAACCCAGGACATCGCGAAGTTCATTCGCGATAATGTCCAACCGCGAACATAGATTCCCAAATCAACCGGCCGTCTTTTTAAGGAATCGTGCGATGCCCTGGCGGCAATCTTCGGTCATTCGCGCTGTCGCATTCACATCGACACCCGCCGCGAGCGCATCTTCAAACGCCATCGCTTCGCTTGAATAGAAGAGAGATTTGGACAAGCTCACGGCAGACCTGCTAAGTCTTTGAAAACCTCGCGCGAAGTTTTCAACTTCCGTCCCAAAGTTCTCAGGCTCGAAGACATGATTTACCAAGCCGAAACTGCGGGCCTCTGCGGCCGAGACTTCTCGACCGGTGGTGAGTAGTTCGAAAGCGATTTTTTCTGAGACGCTTCGCCGGAGAATTGCCATTACCATCGCTGGAACGAATCCGATCCTGACTTCAGGAAAGCCGAAGCGCGCGGTCGTTTCCGCGAGGACAATGTCGCATGCCAGCGCAAGCCCACATCCGCCTGCAAGTGCGCGTCCGCGCACCGCGGCGATGACCGGCAGGTTTAGCTGGCGCATCAACAGAAACAATTCTGCAAGTGACTGTGCGTCAGTGAGATTCTCTGCCACTGAGGCCTCGGAAATTCTCTGAAGCGTCGACAGGTCAGCGCCCGAGCAAAAATCTGCGCCTGCTCCCGAGATGACGATGCAACGAACTGTGTTATCGTGAGCCGCATCTTTCAACCCGGTTTTCAAATCTGCGATCAGTGCGTCATTCAACGCATTGCGTTTGTCCGGACGATTCAGCGTCAGGAACGCCGCGCCATCGCGACTCTCGGATAAGACTGTCTTCGTAGCCGACATTCTGAATTTCAACCAAGGCCGAGTCGCTGTGCTTCGTCAACCGCGATCTCGATTTCCATGCGCAACAATGCCGACGAAAAAGTTTTGCCCTGCGCGTCGGTCATTAGCGACAGAGTCCCACCGCCTCCGAGGCTTCCATGCAAAAGGAAATTGAGCGCGCCGAGATTCGGCAACTCAAATCGCTCGACGTCTCCGTTGCAGATTCCCTGGAAATGCTTCTTCACACGCGCCGCGGTAACCTCGCGCACGAGCAACGGATAGAACTCCTCGCGCAAGGCGATCAGTCCGACGTTGGCTGTGTCGCCTTTGTCGCCGGAACGCGCGTGCGCCAGTTTTGTAAGTCTTACTTTCAATTCTGCGGCCCTCGAATCAACTCGCAAGCAATTCCACGTGCGCAGTAATCTCATCTTTCGGAATCAAGGCAGGCCAATACGCGACGATCTCCTCAACCTTAGGACGCCCACCTGCAAATCCGGTCACGGACGGTGGCCCGGTCAGAATCAACGGTGCTATCTCTTTGCTGAAGCGTTCCACGTCGGCGCGATCGCTTCCGCGCACGCCGACCCGCAGTTGCACTTCTGCCAGGTCGCTCGACGGCTCGCCGGCCAGCGGCCCGTGCGTGGCATTTACGCCTACAAATTCCGTTAATACCTGTTCAAATTTCAAACCCAGTCGTTCAATACGCGCGCGCAAAACTCCATCTGCGGCCTGCGCCTTTTTGTATGCGTCGGGCCACGCGTAAACCAAAGTCCCAACCGCTTTGAATCCCGATGAATAGCTGATTGATACCTTCAACGAATCGGTTGCGGGGCGGCCTTTGATTCCGAACACGCGTACGCGATCGGCGCCGTCATCAGCCAAATGAATGGTGGTGAAGTCAGCCACACAATCAGGCGTGATGTACTCATGCGGATCTCCCATCTCGTACAGCAGTTGTTCCTTCACCGACGGAACATTCACGCGACCGCCGGTTCCTTCGTGCTTCGTGATCACGAACGTCCCATCAGGAGATGCTTCGGCGATTGGAAATCCGACATTAGCGAGGTCAGGAATGTTCTGCCAATCGAACTGGCAGTTTCCTCCGGAGCACTGCGCGCCGCATTCGATGATGTGTCCGGCGATCGTCCCCGCGGCCAAACGATCCCAATCGTCAGACGCCCAGCCGAATTCGTGAATCAATGGACCCAGCGTCAACCCGGTATCTGTCGCGCGCCCGGTAATCACGACATTTGCGCCTTGTCCCAGCGCCGCGACGATGGGGGCTGCGCCAAGATAAGCGTTCGCACTCTGGATCCGATTGCGAACCACTGCGAGCGGTTCGCCCGTGTCAAGATTGCGAAGCTCAATACCTCTGCCGATTAATTCATCGATGCGATCGAGAATGTCGTCTCCGGCGACCATGCCGATTCGCACCTTGTCAATGACCCCTAACTCGGCAGCAACATCGCGCACCGCCGCGGCGCAGCCACTAACGTTTACGCCTCCAGCATTGGCCACCACCGTGATTCCGCGTGCGACACACGTCGGCAGAATCTCTTTCATCAAAGAGACAAAATCGCGCGCGTACCCGGCTTTCGGATCGCGCGCCTTTTGCTTTTGCATGATCGACATGGTGACCTCGGCCAAATAGTCGAGCATCAAGTAATCGATTGGCCCACCTTGCACCTGACGCACAGGCGCGTCCGGCAAATCACCCCAGAATCCCTGACCCGCAGCAATGCGAACTTTCTGTTTCATGAATAACTGATGCTGACACGAACAAACACGGAGCCAAAACGTGAATAGAACGACCGAGCGCCGCCATCATCAGCGACGCGAACGATTGATTCACCTGGCTCCGTGCGCTTAAGTACGATCCGCGCGGCTATGGCTGCGGCGGATTCGTCGATGGCGTAGCCGCCGGAGCAGCGGGCTTATGCGTCTTGTGACGGCGCGGACGGCGCATTCCGCCACCGGTGGTGAACATGATCTTCTCAGGTTCACCGGGCACGCTCATCAGCGTCAAGCTATCGCCCATTTTCTTGGCACGCAGCGAATGCGCATGGCCGGCGCCTTCCGGCATCACCGTCACGGCTGTGTAACCACAGGTCGTCACCGCGACGATGCGGCCTGAATGCGTTTCGGTCCCGGCATTCATCGTAAAGTTGTTACCGGTAATCGTGAGCGTGGCGTCCATCGCATCGGCGTCGCCCATCTTCATCTTGCCGGTGTACGTGCCGGACAGATCAGTCTGCTCTTGCTCGTCAGGATTGCAACGGCCGGTGCGACGCGGTGCAGCCGGTGTTGTTTCCGCCATGGCGCTGGTGTCGGTTGCCGCATCCGCAGAAGGCTTGGCCTTCGCTCGTGTCCGGTGCCGCGGTTTAGGTTTCGCTGTGTTGGCATTCTGAGGCGCCATCGTCGTAGACGAGTTGGAATTCTGCGCCGAGACGATCAATCCGGTACTCGCCAACGCCCCCAAAATGGCGATCGCAACTGCCAGAACGAAAGAATAAGTGGTGCTCTTTCTCAAGGTTGTTCTCCTTTGCATTAGTCACATTGCCAGACAACTTGCTCAAGTTAATGATGCTGGTACAACAAACTGCCCCAGATGAGGCCCTGAATAATTCAAACTCACGTGCAGCGCAAGCTCTAATGCCGCGCGCGTCTCTTCCGGGGCGATGACGGCATCGACAAAGCCTCGCGCGGCAGCATACTTTGCATCCAGTTCCCGTTCGTACGTCTCGCGCACTTTGCGCATTTCGATTTCCAGTTCCGGCGTCGGTTCCTGTCCATTCTTCTTCAGACGTTCGAGTTCGCTGCCGAAGACCGCCTGCACCGCCGACTCGCCTTCCATCACCCCCATGCGACCCGTCGGCCAGCTAAAAATAAAGTCCGGGTCGAAACCTTGGCCGGCCATCGCGTAATACCCGGCGCCGGAAGCGTGATTGATCGTCAAGACAATCTTGGGAACAATGGCGGTGGCCATAGCTTCGACAAAACGTGCGCCGGCGCGAATGATTCCCGAATGCTCAGCTTCTGATCCCACCATGAATCCGGAGACGTCCTGCACAAAGAGCAGAGGCGTGCCGTGACGATTACAGGTGTCGATAAAGTACGCGACCTTTTCAGCTGATTCTGTGTAAATGATCCCACCAAATCTGGGCGCGCCGCCCGAAGGATCGCGAAACATGCCGCGCGCATTCGCGATAACACCGACTTGAATTCCGCCGACGCTCGCGTGCCCGGTGATTATTTCTTTCGCATAGTCCGCCTGAAATTCGTCGAGGTGACCGCCATCCAAAATGCATTCGAGCAGAGCGCGCGTGTCGTATGGCTGACGATGATCCTCGGGAATAACGTCGTAGATCTTTTCGATAGGATGCTTCGGCTTTGTTTCTTCTGACTTCTGACTTCTGATGTCTGATTTCTGTTCCGCCGGCAGTTCCGCGACAAACTCTCTAATCTTCGCAATCGCCTGGTCATCGTTCTTAATTC
>DATNEI010000168.1:0-57417 GCA_035606795.1 Pyrinomonadaceae bacterium | reverse complement strand
AATGCGTCTCGATGGAACTGGCAGATGGGCACACCCCGCATTCAAACGAACTCGTGGGCAGCTCGACTCTCCCAGTCGCCGTGCTGGCTAAACCTGACGGAACCGCAGTCAACAAAGTCGAAAACACTAATGGCAAGCTCAAAGTGGCCGATGTGGAGAAACTCGTCGACACCGAAATGAAGCAGCGCGAAAGCGACCTCACCAACCAAATGAAAGAAGCGTCGGCGAAATCAACTGCCGGTGACAAGGATGGCGCGATCGCTATGTATCGTTCGGTGCTGGATCAGAAATGCCTGTTTCCAAAGAAAGCGAAAGATGCGCAGAAGCAATTGAAGGCTTTGGGCGTCGCCGACGTGGGCGCCAATATTCCGCCCGCGCCCATTTTTGATCGGGCGCAGAGCGCGGCGATTGAGAGTGTGATGAAGCGGGGACTGATTGCCGAAAACAACGCGCAGTACCCGCTCGCTACCAGGTTGTATGCGCAAGCGCACGGTATGGATCCAGCCGATCCGACGCCGCTGCGTTACCTTGGCGAGAACTATCGCCACAACATCGGCGACTGGGCGAAAGCGCGTGACGTATTCAATCAGATTCTTGATATGCCGGCTGATCCTCTGTCGCGTTCAGTCGCGCTGCACGGTCTGGGCAAGATGACGATTCACGATGGCGAATTCAAAAAAGGGCTGGCGTTGATGGAGCAGGCGATTGCTGAGTACCCGTTAGCGCTCGCTTATCGCAACCTCGCAGTCTACTGGAATTCGGAAGGCAACCCGGCGAAGGGCAATGAGTATACTGAGAAAGCGCTGGCGCTCGATCCGAAGGATCCCTACAACCTCGTCTTCGCAGCGGTCTTCATGGCGGCGAATGGAAGGAAAGCCGAGGCCCTGCGGATAGCTCGCGAGAACATCAACCTGATGCCCGCGTCCTACAACCTGGCGGCCATCTTTGCGCAGAATGGTGAGAAGGATCGCGCGCTGGCGATGCTGCGCCGTCACTTCTTCAGATACGAACGGTATCAGGCTGTGCGCGAGAAAGAGATGATGGAAGCGCGCGTCGATGCGGTATTTGATTCGATTCGATTCGATCGTGAGTTTGTCGCGCTTACTCAGGGAGCCGATGGCAAACTGCCGGTGCCGATGAAAGGAATGCCGGCGACGCAGGCAATGCCGCGGCAGTAGTGTCAGAAGCCCGACCGTGAGGGAGGGCGCATTCGGAAACCCGACCGTTAGGGAGAGCGAATTCGGAAACCCGACCGTTAGGGAGAGCGCCAGTAATCTTAGAGGCGGGCTACGGCCCGCCTCTTTTTTAGCAGCTGTAACTCTATTTCCCCTTCGCGAAGAATTCTTCCGCCGCCGCGTTTGTCTCTTCGTCAGTCTGTTCCTGCAACTGTTGGTTGATGCCCCAATTGTGGCCGAACGGATCGACGATTTGTCCGTATCGCGCGCCCCAGAACATATCCTGCACGGGCATAATCACTTGGGCGCCGCGCGCCACGGCGCGTTCGACCACGGCATCCGGCTCGTCGGTTTGCAGCGTAATTCGCACTGACGTTCCCCCCAGCGTTTGCGGAGTTTTGCAGGCGCCGCCTTCTTCCGGTCGAAACTCATCACTGACGAAAATCTTGTGTCCGTCGAGAGTAAGTTCGCCATGCATTAAGCGCTTGCCGTCCGGCGCCATCATGTTGTGGCCTTCTTCAGCGCCGAAGACTTCTTTATAGAATTTCAGCGCGGCCATGCCGTCGCTGACGATTAAGTGGGGAATGAATTGATCTTCTCGGTTCATGATTCCTCCGTAAGGCAAACGCGTTAGCGTCGATGAAACCCAAGCGACGGGCGACGACTATGGTGACGAATGATGAGGATGCGAACACGATCGTTGACAATGCGATATAAGAAATGAAACGGAAATCTTTCGAGATTCACGCGCCGAATGTCACGGACTCGTATTGCGTAAACCTCGGGAGACGTTGCCGCTTTCCGAATGAACGTCGTCAACTCAATATAGAAATCGTGAGCAAGTTCAGCCCCACCGACGTTTTCATACTACTCGACTATCCTGCGGATATCGGACTTGGCAAGGGGGTGAAATTCGACCCGCATTACCTGCGTCGGTTACGCATCTCGGCGTCTAACTCTTCGAAAGAAATCGCAATGCTCGGGTCGGCGTCCATCTCAGCATCGCGACGAAGCGCTTCGGTGATGCCCTCATCTTCGTCCGACAGTATCGGTGGGAGTGAGTCCAGCAGATTTGCCGCCAACATAGCACGATCCCTTTCAGGCAAATCGAGTGCGAGTTTTTCAACTTCAATGACAGTTGCCATGCGGATAGGATACTCACTGAAGCGGTTGGCTATCAAGCAGCAGTCGCGCCTTCGACAAGCGCCCGCTGGCGCGCGAAGTGTTCGGCGATTTCACCTGCCGTCTTGCGGCCGACAAATGGAGAAAGTTCCTCAACGCTCGCTTCGCTGATCCGATTAATTGATCCGAAGTGACGCAGCAGACGGGTCTTTCTTTTTTCCCCGACGCCGGGAATCGCCGATAACTCGGAAGTAAAGTCACGTAGTTCGCGACGCTTGCGATGATAAGCGACCGCGTAACGATGCGTTTCGTCGCGAATCATTTGAATCAGGCGTAAGACCGGGGAATACGAATCCATATAGATTGGCTGATCCTCACGGCCTTTCACCAAAAGGTACGCGACCTGGTTGTGATGCAGAGGTGGCTTGACCACCCCAATCATCGGCACCGCTTCGAGATCGAGTTCACGCATAGCCGTGGCTGCCGCATTCAGTTGCGCTTTACCGCCATCGATCATGATCAAATCGGGCAGCTCCTTTTCTTCGTCACGCAGGCGGCGATATCGGCGCAGCACCGCTTCGTGCATCGAGGCGAAATCGTCCGCGCCTTCCTTCCAGCGAATTTTGAATTTGCGATATTCGTTGCGGTTCATCTTGCCGTTCTCGCACACGACCATGCCCGCGACATTCTCGGCGCCCTGAATGTGTGAAATATCGAACGATTCAATACGTGCGGGGAAGCGTGGCAGCTCGAGCGTTTCCTGCATCTCTTCCAGCACGCGTTTCATGTCGGGCTTGAGCACGCGGAAACGTTGTTCGAACGCGAGCTTCGCGTTTTTTTCTACCAGGTCGATCATGTCGCGTTTCTCGCCGCGCTGTGGCGCCAGGATATGAACACGACGGCCGCGGCGTTCGCTAAGCACCTGCTCCAGTAGTTCGCGATCTGCGAAATCCACCGGTACGTGAATCTCGCGCGGCAAAAACGAAGCGCGCACCGGCCGCGTTTGCAGATCGGCAGCCGGAACCATCGGCGCATCCGCGCTGCTGTAGTACTGCATCAGAACCTCACTGAGAAACCCGGCCGGATGGAAATCATCTTCCGGCAAATCTTCCCAGAAAAATTCACGGCGGCCGACTATGTCGCCTTCGCGCATCGTGAAAAGTTGCAACGCCAGACGCTTGCCTTCGCGGTAGTAGCCAAAGATGTCGACGTCACTTTCCGAAGTCGTCGCCATCTTCTGCTGTTCAGAAAGCTTGATCACTGTCTTGCGCAGATCGCGGTACTTCGCCGCCAGCTCATACTTCATTCCTTCAGAAGCGTGCAGCATCCGCTCTTCCAACTTGTCCGCCAGTTCAGTGTTGCGGCCTTCGAGCAACATCCGCACATCGCGCACGGCTTCCTGATATTCTGCCGGGGTGCAGAGTCCGTTAACACACGGGCCCAGACAACGCTTGATGTGATACTCGAGACAAGGACGCGGCGCTTTGCCGTCGATCTCGATGTCACAGGTGCGCAGTTGAAAAGTGCGATTGATCAAATCGATGGTCCGGCGCGCCATCGCGGCCGGCAGAAATGGCCCAAAGTAAAGCGCGCCGTCATTCTGAATGCGACGCGTAATCACGCACTTGGGAAACGGCTCGTTGACGGTCAGCTTCAGATGCGGATAAGACTTGTCATCCTTCAACTTGTAATTGAAGTAGGGCTGATGTTTCTTGACTAGTGATGCCTCGAGAATGAATGCTTCAGCCTCGTTGTCGGTAACGATGATCTCGACGTCGGCAATTTGGTTGACGAGTTCTTCGGTTTTAATGCCGTAGCTGAAATCGCCGCGCCGGCCTGATTGAAAATAAGAACGCACACGATTACGCAGGTTCTTGGCTTTGCCGATATAAATAATTTTCCCGTCGGAGCCTTTATGCAGATAGACGCCGGGCGAGCGGGGGATTTCTTTGAGTTTCTCTTCGAGTGTCACTTGTCTTTGATGAATTGAAGTCGCTCTATTTTAGCTTTGTAGTGTTCAAGTTAGAAAACCTCATGGTTTGGAAGGGCGGCTTGACCCCGCTTGCCAATTGACTAATAGCACCGAGCGGGGGTAAACCCACCTTCCTGACCTCGAGGTCATCAATGTTGAGTCATGCAGCTACCATTTAGGCTTCCTTCCCAGCAAGATTTCGACGCGGTGGGCTTTGGCCTGAATGCCGTCGACCATTTGATAGTGGTCGCTGAATACCCGCGATTCGATACGAAAGTTAGGTTCAGGGATCATCAGAAATCAGCGGGGGGCCAGACGGCGACCGCTATGGTGGCGCTGCAACGTCTCGGCTTAAAGACCGCGTACGCCGGCCGCTTCGGATCCGACGATGCGGGAACCTTTGGCCGCGAATCACTGGCAAAAGAAGGCGTGAATCTCGATTACGCGGAGACCGTTGATGGCGCGACTAATCAGCTCGCCTTCATCGTCATCGACGCTCGTTCGGGCGAGCGCACGATTATTTGGGATCGAGACGACCGGCTGTCTTATCGCGCCGACGAAGTACCGATTGAGTTGGCTTCTCGCGGGCGCGTTCTACATCTGGACGCACACGATCCGCCGGCCTGCGCCGCGCTGGCGCGCGCGGCACGCGACAGCGGCGCGATTATCACCGCGGATATCGACAACATCTATGAAGGCGTGCAGGATTTGTTGCCGCTGATCCATGTCCTGATCACTTCATCGGAATTTCCGAATCGGCTGACTGGCATAACCGATTTGCGGACGGCGTTGATCGAGATGAAGAGTCGTTATGGTTGTCCGATTGTAGGTGCGACGCTGGGCGACCGGGGCGCGATCGCCTACTGCGAAGACGAGTTTATTGAATCTCGCGCGTTCGCTGTGCCCGGCGGTTGCCGTGACACCACCGGCGCCGGTGATGCTTTTCATGCGGGCTTTATCTACGCAATGTTGGCCGAGGAAGACGTGGAAGGCTGCATGAAAACCGCGAACGCAGTAGCTGCGCTGAAGTGTCGCGAACTTGGCGGCCGTCCGGCGCTGCCAAGCGCGAATGAGCTAAAGCAATTCTTGTCAGCATCCCGACCCGTCGGGATAGCGGGTGGTTGATCTACGCAAACAGTCAGGCAAGTTAATGATCAACCGCCCGCTATCGCAGGCGGTTCTGACCTAATAACCAGCCCTACAGTTCGTGCGAATATTCCTTGCCGAAGCGGCGCGCAAACAGCGTTGCGAGGACAAATCCGCAAAATTGAATGGCGGCAGCGGTCCAGAAGGTACGCAGGATCGCTGCGTCACTCATGTTGTGTAGTCGACCGTCGAAGCCGTAGTGCGCCACGGCGCTGTAAATAAGAAACGCTGCCATCGCTGGGCCGACAGCGCGCGCCAGACTTGCGACTGATTGCGTGACTCCCATGATGGCGCCCTGCTCTTTTTCATTGACGCTCTTCGAAGCGAGGCTCGTCAAGGTCGGTGCATTAAGCGCATTGCCGATCGAAGAAAATAAGCCCGTCACAAGAATTCCCAGGATGCCGATCCCCGGCGTCACGAATGGACTCGCGATCAAACTTAAGGTGAAAACGAGACAGCCCACGATTACCAGGGGCGGTTCGCCAAAACGCTTTACCAGTTTGCCGATCAGCCCGCCCTGGATTAACGCCGAAATGATGCCGACGTAAGCGAAAATCCAGCCGTTGTGAAATGCGTCATACCCAAAACGGAACATGAGAAATAACGAGAACGACGCCGTCATGATCGAGAAGGCCACGATCGAAACAAAGTAGATGCTGAGGACATAAGCGAGTCGCGCATCGCGTAGCGCAGTGATCAAACGGCGCCAGCCGCGACCGGCAGCGGCGGACGTGCGCGCCGGATGATCGGGTGTAATGGTCTCAGGCAAGGTGAAGTACAGGAGCACGGCATTTGCGAATGCGAGGCCGCCCGCGAAAAGAAACGGGACCTGAATTCCCCAGCGGCTGAGGACTCCGCCAATCGCCGGCCCGAAAACGAAACCCAATCCGAAAGCTGCGCCAATCAGGCCCATGCCTTTCGCGCGATTTTCTTTGGTGGTGACGTCGGCGATGTAGGCCTGCGCGGTAGAAATGTTTCCGCCGGACATGCCGTCGATAATTCGGCCCACGAACAACATCCAGAGTGTGGTAGCGAATCCCAGAATCAAGAATCCGATGCAGGTGCCCAGCAGGCTGAACAACAGAACCGGCCGGCGTCCGTGCTTGTCGGATAACCTTCCCAGCACCGGCGCGAAGAACAATTGCATCACAGAGTATGACGCGAACAGCAGTCCCACTTCACGCGGTGTCGCTCCGAAGCTGGTGCCTTCGGCGTAGTAAGGCAAAACCGGAATGACGATCCCAAATCCGATCAGATCGATAAAGACCGTGATGAAGATGACCAGAAGAGGTGAGCGCTTCATGGGATTTTTGATTTTGGATTGCCGATTTTTGATTGCATAACCACGCTGAGTCTTATCGCGAACGTCAATCGCAAATCTAAAATCTAAAATCGCAAATCATCGGCGTCTTCCGCCGATGATTCGATCAGCCGACAACTGTCCACCGCCTGTGATGAGCAGCGCGAGCGCGATGGCCAGATAAGAGATTGCCAGCTCCATTCCTTCGGGCGCAAAAAATCCTTTGTGGAGCAGCACGCCAAAGATTACCGTCAGCATCACGCAAGTTATCAGAAATGCTCCGAGGCGTGTCAGCAAGCCAAGCAAGACCAGACCGCCGCCGATTAGTTCTGCCAAAGCGGCGGCTCCCATCCACGCAGCGGCCGGTCGCATGAAAGTAAATGGAGCCGAAAAAGACATAAACTGTTTTAGGCCCGGGCCGCCAAAAGACCCGAACACTTTCTGCGCGCCGTGCGCCACAAAAGCAACGCCCAGCGCCAGTCGTAAAGGAATGGGCGCCCATGAAGCAGTGGTCGAAGTGAGTCTCCGTAACATAACGGCCCCTTCGGTTTGGATTGGATGGAACTCGGCAACTATAAAACTCTTTGCCGTCGAGGGCTAGTGCGTTTGTGACGCAGATTCGTAGTAACATCGGTGCTGGTCCATCTCTCCACATAAGTTCTCAAGGAAGTTTCTCAAGATGCGTTATCTGATTCGTCTCTTATTTTTGAGTACGCTGTTGTTGGTGACGTTTGGTTCTGCTGCGAATGCGAATTATCAAGACGGCGGCACAAGTATTTCGTTCACGGTCTCGATGACGAAACCGTGGACCCATCTGCTGGAAGTCGAAATGCAAATCAGGATTCCGGCGAACCTCAACGTGCCGAACGAAACGGATCTAGTCATGCCCGTATGGACGCCGGGTTCGTATCTGATTCGGGAATACGAACGTAACGTCCAGGACTTCGCTGCGGATTCCGCAGGGCGCCCGCTCGAGTGGACCAAGACAAACAAGAACACTTGGCGGGTCAAGACGAATGGCGTCCGTCAATGGCGCGTAACCTATCGCGTGTATGCGAACGAGCTAACCGTGCGCACCAATGATTTGAATGCCGATCACGCATTCTGGAACAACGCGGCGCTGCTGATGTATCCGGACAAGAGCCTGACGCATCCAGTAAAAATTCATGTGAACCCTGCCTCCGGTTGGAAAGTCGCCACCGGATTGCCGGCGGTGCCTGGCGAGAAGAACACTTTTCAGGCGGAAAACTTCGATATTCTTTACGACTCGCCGTTTGAAGTCAGTGATTTCAAGCAGATCGATTTCAGCGTTCGTGGTGTGCCGCATCGTATCGTCATCGATGGCGAGGGCAACTATGACCCCGCGCTGATGAAAGCCGAAGTCCAGAAAATAGTGGAAACAGAAGTGGCGATGTTCGGCGAGATTCCTTATCACGACTACACCTTCTTTCTGCATTTGCGCCCCAGCGGCGGTGGCGGCCTCGAGCATTTGAATTCCACGGCGCTCGGTTTTCGTCGCTTCGGATTTGGGAACGGCAATGGTTATCAACGATTTGGCGCGCTCGTGGCGCATGAGTTCTTTCATCTTTGGAACGTCAAGCGTATTCGGCCGGATGCGCTGGGGCCGTTCGACTACACCAAAGAAAATCACACGCGATTGCTGTGGGTGGCGGAAGGCATCACGGAATATTACGGCCAGTTAATGCTGCGCCGCGCCGGAGTGATTTCTGACGAAGCCTACCTCGCGCATATCGCGAGCCAGATTCAGGATTTTCAGGACACGCCCGGCCGCAAAGCGATGAGCGCTGAGGAGGCCAGCTTCAACGCCTGGATCAAGGAATACCGGCCCGACGAGAATTCCGTCAACTCGCAGATTTCGTATTACGACAAAGGCGAACTGTTAGGAATGCTGCTGGATCTGGAGATTCGACGACGCTCGAATAACACCAGGTCGCTCGATGATGTGATGCGCATGCTCTACAACGATTTTTACAAGCGAAGTCGCAACTACACACCCGCGGATTTTCAAAAAGTTTGCGAGACGGCGGCGGGCAGCAGTCTGGAAAATTTCTTTGCGCGATACGTCCGCGGCATTGATGAGCTTCCTTACAACGAAGTTCTGCAGGCGGCTGGTCTACAGATCGAGCAAGCTGGAGTGCCGATCGAACAGGTTAATCACCTGGGAGATATTATTAGGTCGGCGTATCTCGGCGCTGAACTTGAAGACAGTGGAGAGTTCGTTACGGTCAAAAATGTGCGCGCGGGATCGCCCGCTTATGAAGAAGGGCTTAACGCGAAGGACTTAATCGTTGCGTTTGACGGGGAACGGGCGAATACGAAAAGGTTACTGGCGCTGCTGTCGGCAAAGCGTCCCGGTGACACTGTGCGATTGACCGTATTTCGCAATGACGACCTGCGCACCCTCGACATTAAACTGGGCGGTCGTATCGCTTCAGATTATCGAATCGTGCCATTGCCGACTCGTTCTGAACAACAGAAACGGATTTACGATTCCTGGATGCACATACCGCAATCAATTGCAGCAGCACGCCGGTCGTAATGAGACACGCACACCGATTTCGAGCCCTCCTGATCTTTACTTTTGTCCTCGGGATCAGTTTTCAAGTCACTGGGGCTGACCCGTTTGCTGCCGCTGGCGGTTCTGCACCTTCCTTACAACGTCGCGCAGCGCCGCAAGTCGAAACAATCCAGTTTCACAGCGCGCTGGTCGGAAAGACGCTGCCTTACAGCGTCGTTCTCCCGGTAGATTACCGAGTTTCAGCGAGGCGCTATCCGGTGCTGTACCTGCTGCATGGCTGGGCCGGTCATTACACCGATTGGGCGACGCACACAAACGTGGCCGAGTATGCGGCGCAGTACCGAATAATTATTGTCATGCCCGAGGGAAATGACGGCTGGTACACAGACAGCGCGACGGTCGCGAGCGACAAGTACGCGAGCTACATTCTCAACGAACTAATTCCTGATGTGCAACGTCGATATCGCACGATCGAATCGCGTTATGGGCGCGGGATTGCGGGACTGTCGATGGGTGGTTATGGAGCGCTGAAATTTGGATTGAAATCGCCGGGGACATTTGCCTTCGTAGGTTCCTTGAGCGGCGCGCTGGCCGCGACGACCTGGACGGAAGAAGATCTGAAAAGTTTCAAGGGAATCAACGATTCGTTGGTCGCCGCCTTTGGCGCGCGCGATTCCGGGCAGCGAAAGGCAGAGAACATCTTCGAGATCGCGCGCGGAGTCTCAGTGTCCCGCGCGACTGCGCTGCCTTACTTTTATTTTGACTGCGGCACAGAGGATCTCTTTCTCGCAGTCAACGAACAATTCGCCGCGTTGCTTAGCGAGAAAAAGATTGCGCACGAATTCCGCGAACTTCCGGGTGCGCACGGTTGGCAGTATTGGGATCAGCAGGTGAGAGAGTTGTTGAAAGTGGCGGCGGAGAAACTGAAAGCCCGGAAGAGCTAGGATGTGGCGGTTAGGGTGTAGGGCGTAGACCGGCCATCAACACCCCACACCCAACACCGTCGCTTTTAGCGGCCAAACCTGAAGTTGAACCGCTGGCTCTCGGAAGGTGACTGTCGCACGCCGAATACGCCCTGAACGATGGCTAGCTTGGCCATCAAACGCGGCTCGGCAAACTGAAAACGATCGGCCGTAATTTGCGCGCGTTCAAAATCGAGCTTCGACAGGGAGGCGAGTTGCTGACCATAGCGCGAGATCATCGAGCCCAACTCGCTGCCGCCCTGGAGCGGCAACTCACCGTCACGATAAACCTCGACTTCGAAACCGTTCAGCACCTGCGCCGCGGCGAGCAACTCGTTCAGTTGGGAAATCCCCGGCTCAAGCACGTCAAAGCTGCGCTTCACATCGATCGAGGAAAACAGTTCCGCGACGCGCAGTTGATTTTCCAGGTCGCGATAACTTGAAGCCCGCTTGGTGACAAGCGCGCGCGCGTCTTCGGCAAACTTGAGCGCCAGCTTCGGGTTGTCTTTCTGAGTCGCCATCGCTAAATCGGCGAGATACTTAACGCGATCGGCGTCCGAAGGCAGCGCGGCCAGCTTCTCTCTGATTTCTCCCAATTTTTCACTCGTGACGTTCATCGTCAGTTTCTTGAAATCGATGGCTTGCATCACCACTTTTCGTCCGTTCTCATCCAGATGGTCCGCGGCGATCTGCTGCGCGCGATCCAGGTTTCCTTCTTCAATCGCGCGTTGCGCCGCCTGACGATAGAGATTCGATTGAATCGGCCCAGGCAGGTTGGCGGCAGCCGCCATCATGCTCTCACTGTCGCCTTGCGTCATTACGTTGCGCATTTGATTGGCGATATCGGCCATCTGATTATTCATCCCCATGTCCGTCAACTTCTGTCGCACTGCCTGGCCGCGTTCAGGCAAATACTGATCGACTTGTGAAAGCATTCCCTGCAAGTTACGCAGCAGGTTGCGAGCGTTGTTCTGTTGCACCTGCGCCGGATCGGCCGGTTGTTGCGCATTGTTGCTGTCGTCTGTGAAGACCTGCATCGGACCAGAACCACCGGTGCCCATCATTATCCCGGTCCGGCGGACCGCGCCGCCACCACCTCCGCCGTTTGCATTTGTGCGTGGCGTTGCCGTGAGCGCAGCAGTCACAACGCGATCGAGCAGGTCGTGGTATGCCGACTGATTCAGCACCGGCGCGATGCGGGCGTTGTTGACGTTGTTCGCGGTGGCAGTGCCCGTCGACGGGTTCGCGCTGGAAGTGCCGGTCGATGTGGTTGCGGTGCTTGACGCTTGCGGGCCCGGTCGCAACAGGCCCATCGCGACGTTGCTGGCTTGGTTACTCGACAAAAGATTGTCAGACGTAAGCCGGCTCAGTGTCTTGTCGGTAAGCTTCTTGAATGCCTCATCATCTTTCGCCTGAAGTTGAGCGAGTACGCGCGCGAGCGAACTCGGATACTCGCCCTTGTCGAGCGCTTCTGAGGCTTTCTGATAAGCGACTTTGGGATCGGTGTTCGCGATTACCGCGAGCAGATTCTGTTCGAGGTTGTCCACTCCAGTAAATGCGCCCGGCCCACCCCCACGTCGCCGATTGTCTGCGTTTGCATTTGGCGGCGGTTGGGTCTGGCGCAGCAACTGATAACCCAAATCAGCATCGTGACGCCCGGCACTGAGAACCAGGTCCTGTCGTAGCCGGTTCAGAATCTGAAAGTCCTCGCGATCGCGATCGGACGAGTTGTCTACCATTAATTGAGCGAGCGCTGCGCCCGCGTCATTGAAGAAGCTGCGCGCTCGCGCCGCGCTCCGGTCCCACAAAAGGTCGCCCGCGATGATTTGCACGCGAATGCGATTCTCGGGCAGCTTCAACGCCTGCGCTTCGCCGACTACCTGCTCCAGCAGCGTGACCGCTTTGCCTTCGAGTTTCGCTTTATCTTCCTGTGCCTTCGCCGCGTCTGGCGTGGTAGCCTCCTGCGCGCCGGTTGCGACGGCCGCCAGCAAAAGCAGGGCAGCGACAAAAAGCGAACGAATAGTGCTATTGGTATTCATTTTGTTTCCTCTGAGAAATTGCGGAGAGCGACTGTGTCGCCATGTTAGACGATTTAAGACACGTTTTGGTTACCCAGGGAGTTCCGAAATCTGCTGGATCGAGGGCGTTTTGTGCGATAACTTGCGTCGTTCCCCATGAATCATGGAAAAGTACCTGCAAATAGACCCCGAAGTTAAATCGGCGCTGGAGCAGAATCGATCGGTGGTGGCGCTTGAATCGACGGTCATTGCGCACGGATTGCCGCGACCACAGAACCTGAAAACGGCGGTCGCGGTGGAACAAATCGTCCGCGAGCAAGGACCCACACCCGCCACCATCGCGGTGCTTAATGGTGAGTTCTGCGTGGGACTCAATGAAGTCCAGCGCGAACTGATCGCCAACGAAGATGGCGTGAAGAAACTGAGCACCCGTGACATTCCAGTCGCGATCGCGCGTCGTTGGAATGGGGCCACGACCGTCGCAGCCACGATGTGGATTGCGCATCGCGCCGGGATCAAAGTGTTTGCGACCGGAGGCATCGGCGGCGTTCATCGCGGATCCTTGCCGGACGTCTCGGCCGATCTGCCGCAGCTCGCCAGTACGCCGATGATCGTGGTGTGCTCTGGCGCGAAGATCGTTTTGGATTTGCCGGCGACCCGCGAATGGCTGGAGACGCACAGCGTCACAGTCGCCGGTTACGGTTGTGACGAACTACCTGCGTTTTATTCGCGCAGCAGTGGTTTGCCGGTAGACATTCGCTGCGACTCACCCGCGGAGGTTGTTCACATTTTTAGAACTCAACTTGAATTGAAGATCGAATCCACGTTGCTCGTGACTGTCCCCGTTCCGGCGGAAGCTGAAGTTGAAGCGTCGCTGCTGCAAAGAGTGCTCGATGAGTCAATTGCTGAAGCGGAGCGCGAACGGATCACTGGAAAAGATCTAACACCTTTCCTGCTGGCGCGCATGGCGAAGCAAAGCGAAGGCGCGACCCTGCGCGCGAACATCGCCCTGCTGGAAAACAACGCGCGGGTGGCCGCCCAAATTGCGAGCGCGTTGACTCGAGGTTGAAGGCGCGTTCGATCGATGAGATTCGAAGAAGCGCAAGACAAAGTCTCACGGATGACCCTGGGCTAACTGCTTCAGGAAACGTTTCGCAACTTTACCCGCGACGGTTCCTCCTAGTGAACTAACTTTTCCGCCTGCGAGAACCGTCTGAGTGCGTGCATCGACTGCCGAATAGACGTATTTCGTCAAAAGATCGTGACGCAGCTCGAGAATGATGTCGGCGTCGGCCTCATCGCGCGTCAGCACTAAACCCATCTGCGCAAATTCATTTCGCTTCATGAGCTTGTCTTCCACTACCGACGCTTTTACCAGCAGCGCCTTCGAACGAACGAATACCTTTCGTTGGTTCACGGTAGTTGTCCGCTCGCGTGTTGTGGTTGCTGTGTATGAAAGCTCTTGTGCGCGTGCCGCCGAGCCAACAATTAGAGACAGCAACAGCAGAAAACCGAAGCGGCAACAAACTCTCGCAATGACGGTGCTTGATATCTTCATTGGACAACCTCTTATCTAAGTTTTTGAATCCTTCAGCAGAAATTTCTTGAGACGCTACCAACCCTGGGTGGATGCGCTCGCATCTCAGCGCCAAGTCCGACGCAACTCTCCAGGCTCGTGATTGAGCAAGCGTTCTTTGTCGAACGCCTCCTCAGGTTCGATTACTGCAAAAGCAAGCTAAGTGCCGGAACATCAGGGTCCGGTTGAGGTCTAAGTCTGCGTTAAAGAACGAACCTCTCCCCAAGGTTCTTAAGAGATGCGACGCCGCGGCGTTCGCACAATGAAGGGAGCCTTAGCCATGTCACAGTCCAACCGTTCTTTCGATCGAATGATTATTCCTGCACCTTGCGATGCCGATTGGGATTCGATGATCGGCAATGATCGGGTGCGCTTCTGCGAACACTGCAACCTGCATGTGACGAACGTTTCGGCATTGACCAGACAAGAGGCTGTGCGCCTCGTAGCCAAATCTGAGGGACGTCTCTGTCTGCGATTTGTAAAGCGCTCTGATGGCAGCGTCATCACCAGGCAACTGCCGCAGAAGGTGCATCAGATTTCGCGACGAGTATCACGGTTAGCGGCGGGCGCATTCACGGCAACCTTGAGCTTGACGAGTGCGGCGGCGCAAACAACAAATTCACAACCGCGAGTAACTGCTGTTTCAGCAGCGACTGTCTCGCCGGTCGACGCGGGAAGCACCGTCTCAGGTGTCATTAGCGATCCACAGGGTGCCGTAGTTCCCGGAGCTACCGTCACGCTGACAAGCAACGATGGATCGTCTTTTACTTTCACGACTGGCGACGACGGAATGTACAAATTCGCGCTATTACCAGCCGGCGCTTACGTCTTAAGGGTCGACGTATCGGGTTTTCCAACATCGACAGTTGAGGACATTCATCTGATCGGCGCATCTGATCGCGCCCTTAATATTGAGCTGAAACTGCCGGAGTTAATCGAAGAAGTTACTATTACCGCCGATAGGGAAGTACGTGTGTTCAGCGGCGGCGGGGCGGTTGCTTTTGTCGAGCCACAAAACCCTCTGGTTAAGGCAGCTTTTCATGATGACCTGGACGCGGTCAGGCAACTTGCCTTCGCAGCGCTCGATATTAACGCGCGCGATAACGCGACACATCAGACTGCCCTGGAGCAAGCGGTCGAAAACGGAAACATGGAAATCGTGCGCGTGTTGCTTCTGGCCGGGGCGAGCCCCGCATCGCAAGAGAAATCGGGGCGCACGGCGCTGATGTATTTACGCAATAGCGCGACCAGCGCGCTGGTGCGTGAATTGATTTCGGCTGGGGCGAAAGTCAACGACCGCGACGAATCAGGTGGCACGCCGCTGATGTTTGCCGCGTCGAATGGTACGTACGAAGTCGTCAAAGAACTATTAGACGGAGGCGCGAAAATCGATTTTCAGGATGCTGACGGCAAGACCGCCCTGATGTTTGCCGCCGCCAATGACGACCCGGAAGTTACCAAACTCTTGATTGATGCCGGCAGCTATGTGAACGCGAAAGATCATGACGGCAAAACTGCTTTAATGGTGGCCGTCGAAGAAGGCGATCCCGGCACAGTTAAGCTGCTGATTAGCCACAATGCCGATGTCAATGCGGTGGACAAGGGTGGAATGTCGGCAATTATGTATGTGGCAGAGACCGAGGATGTCGAAAGCGCGACGGCCTTACTGAATGCCGGCGCCGACTTAAGTTTGCGCGACAAGAATGACAAGAGCGCACTCGGCCACGCCAAAGACAGCGAGGAAGAAAAAATGATCAAGCTGCTTGTCTCACGCGGTGCACCGGAGTGAACCCCAGATTCCTCAGACTGCACGGCGATTCGGTCGGCGCAACCAGAGTCAGTGGTTGTAGCATTCATTTTCCGTTGGTAATTCGACATTTTGGCGGTCGAGTATCCTGCCGAACTGAAGAGACCTCGGCAAATTACTAGGTGCATTCTGGGTTCGGACGGATAAACTCAGGTGTGCTAAGCTTCTGCGCAATTCAACAAATCAACTCTGAATCCAGTTCCGGGAGGAATTATGGCTGACGACGAAAAGAAGTGTAAAAATCCGCCGTGTACGTGTCCACCACAGGAGGGCGGCAAATACTGCAGCGCGTCTTGTGAAGGCACCGGGAAGACAATCGAACTTGATTGCGACTGCGGCCACGAAACTTGTCAGGGCAATTTCTGACTGAGTAGTAGAACGAGCAGAAACCCGACCGTGAGAGAGGGTGTGTTCACCTGGCAACGAGCACCCTTCCTTACGGTCGGGTTTCTGTGATCACGAACGGCGCTTCGCGATCATTGTGGCCAGGTGTTCGGCCATCGCGGGATCCAACGCGCGCAACTTCTGTTGCTGTTCCTGTGCTCTCTTCAGATCTCCGAGCATCAAGCACGTGAGCGAATAGTTGAAATAGAACGACGGATCTCCGGGCGCGAGGCTGATGGCTCTTTCGTGAAAAGGAACCGCTTCGCGCGCGCGTCCTGATTTCGAAAGCGAGACCGCGAGGCTGTCGTACGCCAGAGCGAACTCCGGAAAGTCTCGGATCAAAATGCGATAGATGAATTCCGCATACTTCATCTGCCCGAGCCGGTCGTAAGTGACGCCCATGTTGTAGCGGGCTTTCAGATACTTTGGATCGAGCGCCACCGCTTTCTGAAAAGCCTGCAGGGCCGGCTGGAATTGTTTCAGCTCGCCGAGGGCTTCGCCGAGGTCGTTAATTGCTTCCGCGGACGTGGCATCCAGCGTGACCGCTTTCCGATAGGCCGCGGCCGCTTCTTCGAATCGACCCATCATCATGAAAATGTTGCCGGCCGCGACGTGGGCTGACGCAGCGACCTGCGGCGAGCCGGCCGCCACGACTGTGATCGTCTGGTAAGCCTTGATGGCATCGTCATAACGGCCCTGTTGTTGCGCGACCTGGGCGACCCGCGTCAGTCTCTGCGCTTCCCGGACCGGATCGGTTTGCGTCTGCGCCATTGTGGAAGTCGAAAGAAGCAGCGCAAATCCGCAGATTACCAAGGAATTTGCTCGTTTGCGGCGCAAGTGTGTGCGTGGTGGTATCAAAAGTTCGAACCTCTCCAGATAAGAAAAGAGATAATTTGCCGAAAAATCTGGGAATCTTTTCGGTATTGGCAGTGTTAATATACCTGTAAAGTTTCAGTCCAAAACCACCCGGGTCAACTTAAGGAGGCGCTCCGAATGACCAGAATTTTTCTCTTGCTCCTAACCGCACTGATTTGTGCTCCGGCTGCCTTCGCGCAGAGCGGAGACAAGGATTACTCGTACTACGAGTTCTATGTAGGCTATGCGCACATGCGCGCTTACAACAACGCAGACCAATTTGATCGCGGCGGCAGGGCCACTTTTAACGGTAATCGGGTCGATCTCATCGATGATCGCAGCGGTTACAACGGATTCACGGCTGAGTTCAACCAGAACGTGCACCGCAACATCGGCATTGTAACGAGCTTTACCGGCACCTTCGACGATGTCGGATACGTAGACCGGCTCAGCGGCCGCACGTTCGATGCCAGCGTGCAACGCTACGATTTAATGATTGGTCCGCGATTCAACTGGCGCACTGCTCACGTAACTCCATTCGCGCATGCGCTGTTTGGAATTACGCACATGCGCGCGAGTTTTGATACTCCGCTGTCGTCAGGAAAGAGGACTGACACGGGATTCGCCATGGCGCTGGGCGGCGGCTTAGACATTCATGCCGCTGAACACCTCGACATTCGCCCGATCATGGTGGATTACGTGCCGAGCTGGCTCGACAATAGACGGCAGGACAACTTCCGCGCGGGAGCTGGTATTAAAATCAAGTAGCGGCCAACTTCAAGAACTGCGCCGCCAATTTTGGTCCGACGCCTTCGTCTTCATGCTTGAAAAAGACGAAGGCGTCTTTCCATTTCTGATTCTTCACCCGCTGCATCCAGTCTTTGAGGTCCTCATCGGAATAAGCAGTGCGGCGCAACCGCAGATAACCCCAATCAGCCGTCGTCGTGATGGACGTCAGCGGCTTTTCGTCCGTATCGGAAACCACCAGCGAACAGTTCTTGACTTGCAACAACTGAAACATCTCGTCATCGAACCAGGACTCGTGACGAAACTCGAAGGCGGCTCGTGTCTGCTCTGGTAAGCAGTCAAGAAACTCACGCAGTCTCTCGCTGTCTTTCTTCGAATTTGGCGGCAGCTGAAACAGAACTACTCCCAATTGCTCGCCCAGCAACGCGGCCGTCTCCATCAAGTACTTTGTTTCCTCGGCGCAGTTCTTGAGACGCTTGATGTGTGTAATGCGCTGGGTGGCCTTGATCGAAAAGCGAAAACCTTGCGGCACCTGCGCCTTCCAATTCTCAACCATGGTCGGCTGCGGCAGGCGATAAAAAGTGTTGTTGATTTCGACTGCCGGCAGTCGCTGCGCGTAGTAGGCCAGCATTTCTTTCGCCGGCAAGTCTTCGGGATAGAAGTTGCCCTTCCATTCCTTGTAGCTGTACCCGCTGGTGCCGACGAAGAGATTCATCCGGTTTTATTTTCAATGTATGGTTGACTCTACCTGCTTCAAGTTTGACAATGCTTACATGGATCTGGGCACTGGACTCGCTATTGTGGGTGCTCTCGCGTCAGCGGTTTATCTGCTTGAAAGCGGAGTCCGGTATGTCTCTCACTTTTCAAAAAACACCGAAGAGCGACCACTAAGCGGCAACGGCCATATTAACGCCGCGAGTCGAGCCTCGCACCGCTTTTTAAAAAAAACCTAAAAACGCAACTAATTGTAGGTCCACAAATAATTACTCCACGTTGTTGCGCGAAACAATCGGCGAACGCTTTTCTTTACGTCACGAAATCAGGCGCGCGATCAGAAATGCCGCTCCCGCCGCGACGCTGCCAATCAGCGCCGTTTGCAAAGCGCTGCGCGTCGGCCGCGTGCCCGTGTAGCGTCCTTTGATGAAGCCGAAAACAAAGAGCGCTAGCAGAGTAAAGACCACCGACAGCAGTAACGACGTGGCGACTGAAATATTTTTGAAGACTGCCGCCGCGATGTAGGGGAGCAGCGGAATCAAGCCGCCGGCAATATACGAGCTGCCAATTGTCAACGCGCTGGCCAACGCCCGTTTTGGATCGGGCTTCTCAAGTCCCAACTCAAAACGCATCATGAAATCGACCCACTTCTTCGGATCTTTCGATAAGGCGTCGACGATGGGTGCACTCTCTTTGTGCGTAAGACCATATGAGTGGAACACCTGTGCCACTTCGCGCATTTCCTCGTCAGGGATTTCGATGACTTCACGTTTTTCGCGCTCGCGTTCTTTCGCGTAGTGTTCCGCGTCGCTTTTGGCGGCGAGATAACCGCCCAGCCCCATCGCAATCGATCCGGCGGCGATCTCGGCGAGCCCGGCAGTGACAATGATGCCTGCTGAATTGATCGCGCCGGTCAAGCCGGCGGCCAGCGCAAACGGAACAGTCAATCCGTCGGACATTCCGATGACGATGTCGCGGACGGTTTCACCGGCGGTAAAGTGACGTTCGACGTGACGAGTCTGTGGCATATCTCAGGTTGCGGCTAGTTCAAGATTAAGAAAATCATTTTCCATTTGTCATTTTCCATCTTTCATCTTTCATTTATTCATTCTCGGCTCTCGAGTGCTCATCCATCGTCGGTCAACCGTCAACCAAATGAAAAATGAGAAATGTCAAATGACCGATGGAAAATGTTCTTAGAATTTTCCAATCAGGATCAAGACTCCGATCACAACAAACGCCGCTCCCGCTACGCGCTTGATCCAATCAAGCGGCAGGTAATGACCGAGTGCCGTGCCGACAATAATACCAACTGCCGACACGGCGGCCAGCGCCACCGACGCGCCGAGGAAAACTTCCCACGGCCGCTTCTTTTCCGCCGCCATAGTCATCGCCGCGAGCTGGGTCTTGTCTCCCATCTCAGCCAAAAAAATTACGCCAAACGTTGTCAGCAGCACACGCCAGTCCATCCTCGCTCCTTCCGATTATGCCGCAAGCAAAAGTATTGATTGCGCAATTCATGTAAGGCACAATTGCCCATCTGTCAATTACTTCGCGCCCCAGTTCGGAACAGTCGCAACCTCTATGGCTGAAGCCGCCAAGGAATTCTCAGGGACGGAACGTTTTAGTCTGACGCGCAAACTCGGCGCAGGCGGCATGGGTGTGGTCTACGAAGCGGTCGATCAACTCACCAAAAAAACTGTCGCGCTGAAGACCTTGAGCCGCGCGGAACCCGAGCATATTTATCGCCTGAAGCGCGAATTTCGCGAACTGGCGGACGTCTCGCACCCGAACCTGGCGGCGCTTTACGAGCTAAGTTCCGAAGGACGTCACTGGTTTTTTACGATGGAGTTGGTGAGGGGCGTCACGTTCACCCAGTACGTGCGGCCGGAATTTGAAGACCGGCTGGGTGAAGAATCCACGATTTCGCGTGATGAAAATCGCGTCGCTTTAGAAGCCGACACCATCGAGTTCGACAGCTCAGCGCTGATTTATGATTCCGCGGAGTTCGCGTCTTCCGGCGAAGCGCCGCCGATTTCAGCTTACGAATTAGACGAATCAAGATTGCGTCCGGCCCTGCGCCAGTTGGCCGAAGGAGTGCATCACCTGCATGAGTTGGGGAAGCTCCATCGCGACATTAAACCATCCAATGTTCTGGTGACCGGCGAAGGCCGAGTCGTGATTCTGGATTTCGGTCTGGTCGAGGACGTCGAGCCGGCCGCCCGCGACACACTGCTGGTCGGTACGCCCGATTACATGTCGCCTGAGCAAGGCGCGCAACTCCCGATTTCCCGCCCGAGCGATTGGTACAGCGTCGGCGTTATCCTCTACGAAGCTTTGACGGGACGATTACCGTTTAGCGGTAAGTCCTTCGAAGTTGTCCTGCGCAAACAAACCCGGCGCCCGATCCAGCCAAGAGAGATTAATCCGCGCGCGCCCCAGGACTTGAGCGACCTCTGCATGAATTTATTGCGGAGAAGTCCGAAGAACCGTCCGCACGGGCGCGATGTCCTGCACGCGCTCACCGCAGGTCGCACGCCTTTTTTTGTTCCCGGCGTCGCCAAACGCGCGCGCGAAACAGCCTTCATTGGCCGCGAGCAGCAACTTGCCGAACTGCATGACGCGTTTCGCACGGTGCTCGGCGGCAAAGGCGTCTCCGTATATGTGCGCGGTGTTTCGGGCATGGGTAAGAGCACACTGGTGCAGACATTTCTTGATGAGGTGAAACAGCAACGGTACGAGGCATTAGTGCTTCAAGGTCGTTGTTACCAGCGCGAGTCGGTGCCTTACAAAGCGCTCGATGGAGTGGTTGACAGTCTCACTCGGCGGCTGGCAGCGATGCCGCGCGAGCGTGTTCAGCCTTTGATTCCGCGCAATGCTCCGGCTTTGGCGCGCGTGTTTCCCGTGATGCTGCAAGTTGATGCCATCTTCGACAAGCGTTCGGAACGCCGTGAATCTGCCGACTTATTCACGCTTCGTCGCCATGCGTTCGGCGCATTGCGACAACTGCTTTCCGAAATGTCACGCCGGCAGCCCATGATCATCTGGATTGACAATTTGCAATGGGCTGACGCCGACAGCATTCGCCTGTTGGAAGATCTCCTGCGGCCGCCTGACAGCCCACCGCTGCTTCTAATCGCAAGTTTTCGCGCTGAAGATGTCGAGTCAAAACCGTTTCTCAAGCAGTTGCTGCAAGACTCAGGTACTGAAACTAATCGCGACGTTACGCTCGAGCGCTTGAGCGATGCCGAAGCCGGCGAACTCACGCTTTCGCTGCTATCTACTGCGATGCTCAACGTCAAACCTTTCATCAATGACATTGTGCGCGAAGCGGGCGGCAATCCGTTCCTCATCGAACAGCTTTGTCACTATGCGTCGATCGGTGAACGTCCGGGCGCGAAGGGAATCAGTCTCGCGACAATGCTGCAAGAGCGTATCGATCAACTGCCGTTTGGTGCCCGCGCATTATTGAACACGCTGGCGGTGGCAGCGCGGCCGGTAAATCAGGACGTCGCGTTTGCAGTCAGCGAAGTCGCAGGCGACGATCTTCAGATTCTGAATGCTGTGCGCGCCGCGCAGTTCGTGCGCAGTGGCGGCGCCGCGTACGGGATTGAGTTGTATCACGACCGCATCGCCGAGACGCTCACGCTCTTGCTTTCTGATGACGAGCGCCGGCACATTCATCGCCGCCTGGCGCAAACAATCGAAGCGCGCGGCTTCGACGATCCCGAATCGCTTTACGAAGACTATCTCGGCGCCGGCGACGTTTCCCGCGCAGCTTTTCATGCTGCAGCGGCGGCGCAAAAGGCAGCGCGTGCGCTCGCCTTCGATCGAGCGGCCCTCTATTTTCGTCGCGCGATCGAATCGGCAGCCCCTGGTGCGAACCTCATCGAATTGAAGATTGCGTTAGGTGATGCGTTAGCGAACGCCGGCCGTCCCGCCGAAGCCGCTGCGGAATTTCTCGAGGCTGCCAACTCTACCCCGCCGCGCCGCTCTCTGGAATTACAGCAGCGCGCCGGCGCGCAACTCCTGATGGGTGGTCATGTCAAAGAAGGGCTCGCCGTTTTCGAAGAGGTCCTGAAAGCTGCCGGATTCAAGTTGGCGAAAGGTCCCCAGGCTGCGTTGCTTTCACTGCTGCTGCGGCGGGCGTGGATTTGGATGCGAGGCCTGGAATTCACTCCGCGTGAGACGGCAACGATTTCCGAAGCCGACCTTCATCGCATCGATATCTGCTGGTCGGTGGCCGCGGGTCTCGGCGTCGTCGATTTGATTCGCGGCGCGGAATTTCAAAGCCGGCACGTGCTGCTGGCGTTGCGCGCGGGCGAGGCTTACCGCGTTGCGCGAGCCATGGCCTTTGAGACTGTGCAAACCGCCACGCGTGGCGGGCCGGCAATTGCGCGCGCGCGCGAATTGGGCGATCGCACGGAAGAGTTAGCTCAGCAATCCGGAAATCCGCACGCGATTGGCTTGGCGATTTGGGCGCGCGGATTGAGCTCATATCTGATCGGCCACTGGCGCGAAGCCTCTGACTTATGCGAGCGCTCGGCTGAAATCCTGCGCGACCAATGCACCGGAGCCACCTGGGAACTCACGGTCGCCACTCGTTTCATGCTCACTTCAATGATGTTCCTCGGAGAACTAAGCGAAGTGGCGCGGCGTGTTCCGCAGTTGTTGTCGCTGGCGCTGGAGCAGGGGAATTTGTTTGCTGCCACTGACCTGCGCACGCGCCTAAATCCGATTTGGTTGGCGGCTGACGATCCTGACCGAGCTCGCGATGAAGTGATCGCTGCCATGTCGCAATGGCCGCGCGAAGGATTTCATTTACAGCATTACACTTCGCTTGTCGCCCTGGCGCAAATCGAACTCTACACCGGTGACACCGAAGTTGCCTGGAAACATATCGACGGTCAGCTGAAGCCTTTGGAAAGATCTTTGCTGCTGCGAACACAAGGACTGAGAATCGACGCAATGCACCTGCGCGCGCGTTTGGCGCTCGCCAGCGCGTATGGACCGGTGCGCGGGCAGCGTCTGAAAATTGCGGAAAAGTGTGCCGATCGCATCGCGCGCGAAGACATGCCCTGGTCGAATCCGCTGGCGCACCTGACTTACGCCGCGCTGGCGAAACAGCGCGGGGATACTTCGCGGGCGGCCGCGTTTGCGCGTCAGGCGGTTGCCGGTTTTGACGCAGTCGATATGGCTTTGTATGCGGCCGCGGCGCGACGCCGGCTCGGCGAATTGCTCGCCGGCGATGAAGGCCGCGAGGCAATAGTGCAATCCGAAAGCTGGATGTTGAAGCATCAAATCAAGAATCCCGCGGCGGTTAGTAATCTGATGGCTCCCGGTTTCTAAAGCTTGGGCGGTGCACGTTGAATGCGCCATGCGGATGGCGTAGGCTCTTCACGCTCACGCAATTTCAAAATGCAGCAATCATTTCTCTCTTCGCTGTTCGATGATTCGGAACGCCAGCCGCTGAGCGTCTCGGAACTGACGCTCAAGATTCGCGACACGCTCGAGAAATCTTTCGCCACAGTTTGGGTGGAGGGCGAGATTTCCAATTTCCGGCAACACACTTCCGGCCATTGGTACTTCACTTTGAAGGACGAGTCGGCGCAATTGAAAGCCGCGTGTTATCGCAGCGCCAATCAACGAATTCGATTTCGCCTGGAAGATGGATTGCAAGTGCGCGCGCGCGGACGACTGAGCGTGTACGAACAACAAGGTGCTTACCAGTTGGTGGTGGAGACGCTGGAGCCGGTCGGCGCGGGCGCGTTGCAGTTGGCGTTTGAACAGACTAAAGCGCGTTTGCAGGCCGAGGGTTTGTTCGCGCAGGAACTAAAGCGCGCGATTCCGTTCTTTCCGCGACGCATCGGCGTGGTGACGTCGGCCAGCGGCGCGGCGATTCGCGATATCATCAATGTGATTTCGCGGCGCACGCGCACGGTGCACCTGTTGGTAGCGCCGGCGCGAGTACAAGGCGAAGGCGCATCGCACGAGATTGTGCGCGCGATCCGCTTTCTGAATGATCATCATGCGCGGGCGTTGCGCGAAGCTCGTCACGACGCGACGATCGATGTCTTGATTGTGGGTCGCGGCGGCGGATCGATCGAAGATCTTTGGGCCTTCAACGAAGAAGCTGTGGCGCGCGCGATTCGCACGTCGGCCATTCCCGTGATTTCGGCCGTCGGCCATGAGACTGATTTCACAATTGCCGATTTTGCCGCGGATTTGCGGGCGGCGACGCCTTCGGCGGCGGCTGAGTTGGTGGCCGCGCACGAGGAAGAGCTGTGCAGCCGGCTGGAACAGCTGATCGGCGGCCTGGGACGAACGTTGCGCCATCGCATCGCTTTGGAGCGAGCGCAGGTGCGCGAGCTGACCTTTGCGCGTGGCTTCGAAGAAGTCAGGACAAAATTGCGCGATGCGCTGGACGCCATCGATACCCGCGAGGATCGTCTGCGCGATGCCATCGCCAGGATTTACCAGAACGCATTGCGCAGGTTGGAGACCGCTGCACGCACGTTGTCGCCCAGCGAACTGCGCAACCGCGCCGTGACGCAACGCGCGCAATTGGACGCGGCGAGAGCGGCGCACCAGGCGGCCATGCTCTCGCGGATTGAAAAAGCCCGGCAGCAATTCGGATTCAGCGTGGCAGCGCTCGACGCCATGTCGCCGCTGAAAGTTTTAGAGCGGGGCTATGCGATCGCGCAGGATAGCAATGGCGCGATAGTCCGCGAAGCGGCAGCGGTTTCGATCGGAGATGAGTTACAGGTGCGGCTGTGGAAAGGCCGTTTGGATTGTCGGGTGGAGAGAACAGGAGCGGACGGCCAGCAGACAAACAAGGGACGGTGACTCAAGTTACCTGACTCATGTTACGATTGTGCCGAGGTAAATCAGCATGACATTCACCGTTGAATTTGAGCGCGAGGATGATGGTCGCTGGCTCGCCGAGGTGCTGGAACTGCCAGGCGTGCTTGCCTACGGGCAAACCTCTGATGAAGCAATTGCCAAGGCGCAGGCTCTGGCCTTACGCGCGCTGGCAGATCGGCTGGAACACGCGGAAGGCGCTCCCGAATTTCTGAACATTCATTTCGCCGCAGCATGAGCCAATGGCCCTCAGCCAAAGCAAAACGCGTTCTCGCTGCCCTTCTCCGCATCGGATGGAACGTCAAGCGCGAATCCAGTTCGCATAAGATTCTTTTCCGGCCCGGCTGGCCTGATGTCGTCTTCGCTTTCCATGACAAAGACGAAATCGGGGCCAAAGATATTGGCGCGAATCGCCAAACACACCGGCCTTGAACCGAAGGACTTGTGATTCAACACAAGTTAACGAAGCCTCAGGATGAAGTCCAAACGTAATCGCATAGTCATCGATTTAAACCAGCCGCCACCTCCCGGCGGATTCGCCAGGCGCACTCGCGGGAGACGGTCGGGTCGTGCCGGCCGCGTGCTGGCCTTACTTGGCATCATCCTGCTGGTTGCTCTAGTCGGCATTGCGGCCGGCGGATATTTTTGGTGGCAGCATTTCAAGTCGGGACCAACCTACGCGCTGGCCGTGCTCGTAGACGCGTCGCAACGTAGCGACAATCAGCAAGTCGACAACATGCTTGACATGGACAAGATCGCGGACGGCTTTGTGGGCGACGTACGGGCAAAGCTCACGGGTTCGTCACTGCTTAACAACCTGCTGCCTGCGCAAGTCGATCAAGTTGTGGCCAACATCACGCCTAAATTGAAAGAGACCTTGCGCGAAGCCCTCCCGGCCGAAATTCAACGGGTCAGCGCGCCGGCCAGGGATAAGCCGGTTTTTCTGATCGCTCTCAGCGCCTGGTACCTCGCGCATATTGAGCGGAACGGCGCGAATGCGGCTGTCGATCTCAAGTTCAAAGATGAAGAAATTCAACTTACAATGTCGCAGACGGCGGACGCGTGGCGCATTACGCGGATTAAGGACGATCGGCTGACGAACATCATTGCCGGCGCGTCACAACGCGGCCGGCAATTTCAGGACGAGCTCATGCAGCGTTTGAAAGATTTGCGGCAGACGCCCAGTCCGTCCCCTTGAACATGGAAAAGAACACCCAAAATTTTGAAAGCTCGCTGGAAGAACTTGAGCGCATTGTGCGTGAGCTCGAACGCGGCGATCTCCCTCTGGAAAAAAGTCTCGAGCTGTTTGAGCAGGGCGTGAAGCTTTCGCGGGCCTGCCAGGAACGCCTGAGCGAAGCCGAGCGCCGCATTGAAATCCTCACGCGCGACAGTCATGGGCGTCCGACGGTTCGTCCGTTCGAGGGCGCAGACGATTTGCAATCTGAAGACGCCGCTTCCTAATCCGTGTCTGTGGCTAACCGTTCCAGCAACGTCGTTGAATTCTTTGCTTCCACGCGCACGCTGATCGATGCCGAACTCGATCGACTAATCCCCAAAGAGACGCAGGCCCCGGCGCGACTACACAGCGCGATTCGTTGGAGCGTGTTCGCCGGCGGCAAGCGCTTTCGGCCGGCCCTGGTCATGGCGACGGGCGAAGCATTCGGCGCGTCGCCTGAGCAGCTCCTACGGACTGCGTGTGCGTGCGAGATGATTCATACGTACTCGCTGATTCACGACGACTTGCCGTCGATGGATGATGATGACTTGCGCCGCGGACGGCCTACTTGCCACGTGAAGTTTGATGAAGCCGCGGCGATCCTGGCCGGCGATGCATTGCAGGCGCTGGCGTTTCAGACGATCGCGGAAGACGAACATCTGCCGGCAGACGTTCGGGTGCGAGTGGCAGCAGAACTGGCGCGCGGCGCAGGCACGCCTGCGGGAATGGTTTCCGGCCAGGCACGTGATCTCGATGCCGAATCAGAAACAATCGATACGCACGCGTTGCAGCAGATTCATTTGGAGAAAACGGGTGCACTGATCTGCGCGGCAGCGCGCTGCGGCGCAATTATCGGCGGCGCGCGCAATGACGAACTGAACGCAATCACCGATTACGCAACGAATCTCGGACTGCTATTTCAAATTACCGACGACCTGCTGGATGTGACGGCGACGGCCGATGCAATGGGTAAGACACCCGGCAAGGACGCGCGTTCGCGCAAAGCTACTTATCCTGGGATTCATGGGCTTGAGGCCACTCGGATCAAGGTTGATGCGGCGCACGCCGCGGCGTGTGAAGCGCTCAACCGAATCGATCGCAAAACAGAGATGCTGCGGGCAATCGCGAACTTCGTACAGCGACGTGAAGCGTGAACGGGGCCGAATACAATCGTAGAGGACGTCCAGAGGTCCATGATTGAGAGTCGCAGCCTGACCCCAGTTGTATGGTGTCCTCACAGCCGCCTCCGCTTACTGTTTCGTCAACCATAATTCCCCAAAAACAACCGGATCAAGCTTTGGCTTTCCGTTTCGAGATGGGGATCCGGGATAAAGCGTTAACGCAATACCATCGGCTACGTTTCTCGCGGAATATCGATCCGTCGCACCTTCATCAGTGCGGCTGTTTTCGGCTAAATAGAATTTGGTTTTCGACTCATCGACGCGCATTGGTTGGCCGGTCGAGTTGCGAAAGAAAAAACTGACGTCGTCACGGCCCAACTGGTGTTCATAATGACCGGTGAAGTTAACGCGATTACTACAGTCCCCTTCGGTTCCCCAATTACTGGCGAAGATAGCCCAATGCTGCTCGGGTGATTGCGTGCCGTTGTCGTCGACACGAATGGCCAAAGCGAAGACTGGGTGCAGCTCGGTATGTGACTTATGCTCGTTATCGATGCCCAAAAGGCCAATCACGATCGCAGGCCTACCATTCACGAATTTTGTCGCTTCCGGATAACTTCCCTGGCGGTCGCTAAATGGATTACCAATGAAAGGGTTTCCTTTTTTCACCTTTTCCGCGAATTCACTCCACCAGGTTTTGGCTGGCCTAAAGCGGTGCGTAGTCTCGCGCGTGTAGAATTCCAAACCCAGGGCATGATTGGGTTCACCCTTATAGACGTTGTTGGTGGTTAGGCCCGCGTTGGGGTCGTCGGGTAGTAAATAGAAGTCGTGGTCTCGGTCGAGTGGAAATTTCTCGTAATCCCAAAAATAAATTTTGCCGGTATAGGTAACCACTCCCCAGTTAATGTGACCGGCCACCAACCCATGAGTGAAAAGTTTGCGAATAAGAGAACCGACGCGCGGAACATCCACCTTACAGTTTGCGCTGCCCAGCCAGCCCTCGTCTATGTCAACGCTCCACCTCGTGCATTTTATCTGATCGATCTTCGGCACATCCTTTTCGTTGTGGAAGTATTTGCAGTCGGCGCCGATGTCCTGCACTTGTTTAGGCGATTGATTCTTTTGAAAGTGCCAGTACGGATTAAGTGGCAGCAGGTTTGCGTCGAATCCATTCCACTCTAAGTCATAAGGCGCGGTCGGAGCAGGAAAAGATTGGAGGGAGGTTTGCGCTGCTTCGCCGGCAGCGGCCGCGACGCGTATTTCAACCTGAGCGTTAGGTGCATCTTTGCACTGGTGGTCGGTACTGCTCTTATGTTTATCCGGCGGATAACCGTTATCGTCGTACTTTTGATCTTCATAGCCGAGCCAAATATGAAGCGGCGTGCCGTCATATGACGGTGGCAACTGATTGACGGTGAGTTCGTCATGATGTAAGGATTCGATTCGTACCAGGCCATCCGTAGCCCCCGGGATCCAAATCCGTCCGTGATACAAACGGTCTCCACTGTGCCCTAGCGGATTCAAATAGCGCTTCCAGGTCCTGCCTGCGCCGCCAGTATCTACGCAACCCCGGACATCGCTTACCTGCACACGATCGCCCGGGTTGAGTGGAATGTCGTAACACTGGTAGGGCTTGTTTACGACGGGCTCTTTGATCTTGTAAACAGTAGTGCTGCCATCATGCGATACTTCAGTTGCAGCCAGGCAATTGTGAGTCGCGTCACCGGTAACGACTTCGCCGGTTGTACTCGCTTGGCGTGGGGCGGAACTCAGAACTAGGGTGCAGAGGGTGAGTGCGACTAGCAAAATTGTGATTCTCATAGAGGTGACCTCCGGTTGGGAAAGAAGGTTTAAGTTCCACTCAACGTGGAAGCTTTGAGAGAGCCAGAATTCTGTTTCAGTGATAAATACGAGTGCAATAGTTGCGAGCACCGGCGTTTCGGCACGTTGTCCCAGTTAAATCTGCAGATAACCGTCCCACGATCAACTGGGATTTCCCCATCCGTTGCGGAGCAATCTCAACGCATTTCCCGAAGTGATTTTCTTGATGTTTTCCTCGGAAATGCCTTTACCGCGCATCGCCTCAATCAATCTGGGCAGCTGCGAGGGTTTGTATAAGTCATTTGGCGCGTCGGCAAATCCATCAAAGTCAGTGCCGATTGAGATGTTGTCGTAGTTCCTCGTTGCTGTCCTGGAATTGATGTATTCGATAGTCTCAACGATGTAGTCAATCCCGTTCTTGAATTTATCTTTCTCATTCCTATTGAGATTCGTGTCGCATCCAATGAGCCAAAAGTTTTCCGGGATGATTCCGATCGTGCCGCCGCATTGGCAGATGCTGTCAATCTCCTCATCGGAGGCGTCATAGAATTTGTAGTAGTCATAGGCGTTGTGATTGTATTGCGCGTCGTACTTTTCAAAGATGTACTGTGCGCCCGCGTGGGTAAACGTCAGGGGGCGCATTGTTTTGCCCTCAGCTTCTCGTTTCTTGTTCAGTCTAAAAACATCCTCCCTTCCGGCTGGTGTCATATGGGTTAAATCCACAACCATTCCGATGTCGAGCATTTTTTGAACTACGATTTTCCCGATATCTCTAAGTGGAAAGTTTTTCTCAGGAGTATAGGTCCAGGCCATCCGTATCTTATGTTTCTCGTCCGGGGAAATCCCTTCAACGGGAAAGGCGAGGTCATTTTGAAATATGTGAGCGATGGTCATCAGGCACACGCCCCGCGCTTTCAAAGCTTCAAGATTGCGCAGATACCAATCCGGATTCTCCTGATCGTTCACTAATCCTTTTTGGCTACGCGCCTGATAGCCGTTTCGGGTGAGCGGAAAATTTCTGCCGAGGGCATGCGCGCCTTCAATGGCATGAGCAATGGGAATCCGGGATTGACTTAACGCCCGTTCAAATTCTGAGAAGTCGCGGGCAATTACAAACTTAACCTGGTCTTGTTTCTCGTTGGCAAGATGTATCTGTGTTTCCAGGGTGTCAATCATCAAGTTGATCTGGGTAAAATTCGAGTAGTCTTCATGCTCCACTTTACCCGCTAGTCCCGAACAAAATCGTTTAATGAGCGGAAATAGTTTTTTTAGAACTGCGGATTCCCGCGTCAACGCCGCCTCTACGAGATAGTGCGCAACCAGGAGCCCTTTGACGTATCCGCTGGCCAATTCGTCGACCGTGTACTGTAAGGGAAAAGGGTTGGTTCCTGATGAAGGATGATATCGTTTCCAGATTTTCTTATTCCACAGGTACATCTTCAGCGAAGGATGGCAATGCAGGTCGACTATCCCAAACTCATTAACCGGCAATATTGTTTGTGCACTTGGCAAACCGGCGAAAATGTTTTTGCCCATCGAGAACCTGGGCAGCAGTGTCACCCCCGCCAAGGCCAACGCTATTGTCGTAATAAATTCACCGCGTCCAAGTTTATTCATGATCGAAGACGGACGATCCATTCCTAGTCTGGCCTAGCGTGCGAAGAGAAGGAGCGTGAAGAAACAGGGTGCCTTATATCACAACTGATGCTTCCTGGGTACATCCTGTTTTCGGCGTTTTCGTGGTCAACAAAAATTGCGACTGAAAGACCAAGAGACATACACAGACCCGCAGAAGGCCGATGCGGGTGAGCCTTCCTTGCATCACGTTTTGTAGTCGGTGTCGGCGTTGCCGACTATCACCCGAGGGGAACGCCCGCGGCACTGACCCCGATTGCCTTTACTATCGGATTGCTGCTCTTAATGTTCGGCAGGGAGAGCTGAAACACTGCTGAGGTGAGGCGTGAGATCGATTATCAAGACCAGATAATCGCTGGGCGAGACGGACGCAGAACGACTTTGGATTTACCAGCGACGCAGTGTTAGCCACTCGCCGCAAGAAACCCCAGACTTGGCCAATTAGCGGCGCATCGGGTGCGAACAGCGCCTCTATGCGTGCGTCGTAATTGTGTTTCGCGAGCTGTCGCTGTGGAATTCGATCACCGCCTGAAGAATTTCATCGAGGCGCTTCTCCGGCTTGAAACCGATCAGCTTATTGACCTTTGAGACGTCGGGAATGCGGCGCGGCATGTCTTCGAATCCTTCCTCGTAAGCCTCGTTGTAAGGCACAAAGACTATTTCGGATTGCGACTTTGTAAGTTCTTTGACCCGCTTCGCAAGATCGAAAATTGAAATCTCCTGATTCGAACCGATGTTGAAGACTTCGCCGACCGATCCGTCGCTATCCATTAATTTCACCAGCGCGCCCACAACATCGCCGACATAGCAGAAGCAACGCGATTGTTTGCCGCTGCCATAAACCGTGATGGGGCGGCCGGCGAGCGCCTGTTTCACGAACGTGGGAATCACCATGCCGTATTGGCCGGTTTGGCGCGGACCGACTGTGTTGAAAAGGCGGACTACAATTGTGGGCAACTTCTTTTCTCGCCAGTAAGCGAGCGCGAGAAACTCATCGATTGCTTTCGAGCAGGCGTAGCTCCAGCGGCCTTTGGTGGTTGCGCCCATCACCAGATTGCCATCTTCGCGAAACGGAACTTCGGCGCTGAGACCGTAGACTTCCGAGGTGGAAGCGACCAGAACTTTCTTCTTTTTCTTATTGGCGAGTGAGAGCACGACTTCGGTGCCGTGCACGTTGTTCTCGATCGTGCGCACCGGACTCTCGACGATCAACTTCACGCCTACGGCAGCGGCCAGATGAAAAATCACATCGCACTGATCGACCTGTTCAGCAATGACCGGCTGGTTATGAATGCTGTCGATGGTGTAATGAAACCGTGGGTGGTCTTTCAGGTGGCGAATGTTTTCGATGCTGCCGGTGGAAAGGTCATCGATGACGAATACTTCGTCTCCGCGCTGCAGATAAGCGTCGGAAAGATGTGAACCGATGAAACCCGCGCCGCCCGTAATCAGAACTCGCAAATTGTTGCTCCTCTCGCCTGCGTGCTGTGCTCCCTCGAAAACAGTCTAGCATGTTCATTCGGCCAGCAGACGCTCGTATAGGTTCGAGATATCGCGAATCAGCCGATCTTTCCCGTAATTGGCCTGCACAAACTCTCGACCAGCCGTGGAAAAACTTGCGCGCAATGTTTCGTCGTTGATCAGACGAAGAAGCCCGCGCGCGAAGCTCTCGACGTCACCACTGGGCACCGAAATTCCGCGCTCACAGATCGTGTAGCCGTCGGTCTCTGAGACTCGGACGCCTAACAAATCGACAACGCCGCCCACGGCGGTGGCAATCACCGGACGCTCGTTCGCCATCGCTTCAATTAAAGTTAGCGGTGTGCCTTCGTTCAAGCTCGTCAGCGCAATGATATCCATCGCGGGATAAAAATCCTCCGGGTCGTCACGCGTGCCGAGAAATACAACGTCCTCTTTCAAAGCCAATTCGCGAGCTTTCGCTTCCAGAGACGATCGCAGCCGGCCATCACCGATAATCACGAACCTGATATGTGCGCCGGTATGTTCTGCCGCAAGTAAATCCTGCAAACACGCGGCTGCACGCAGAAACATTTCGTGGTTCTTGACCTCGGTCAGCCGTCCGACAATACCGACGAGCAATTCGTTTTCAGTGCCGCGCAATTCTGCGCGAACTATCGCGCGCCGAGTTTGCCAATCGGAAAAAGCATCGAGATCGAGTCCGAGCGGAATCACTTCAAATTGTTCGCGACGACCAACGCGAAACTTCTCGTTGATTTCTTTGCGTTGCTGTTCACTTACGACCACGATGCAATCGGTCGGCGTGCATGCTAAGCCGCGCTCAATAGCCAGAAAGAGCTTCGTCTTTGCGGGCCCGTAGTAGCTGTGAAAAACGTGTCCGTGGAACGTGTGCACAAAACGGCAATGGCGCGGCTGGCCAATTAACGCCGGCAGGTTCAGCCAGCGATACATCAGTCCCGCGATGCGTCCGACGGCGCCGGCTTTGGCGGTGTGGGTGTGGACCAGGTCAGGCCGCTCGCGCCGCATCAAGCGATAGATCTTCCACGCGGCGAGCAGATCTTTGGGAGAGATCTCGCGGCTCATTTGCGGAATGGTGATGGGAATGATGCCTGATGCTTCGGCGAAGTAGTTCATATCGTCTTCGCCGGCAGGAACCACGCCGGTTACCAGCACGGTTTCATAACCGAGCGGCTTCAAACCTTCAGTCAACCACACCACGTGGCGAGCGGGACCGCCAACGTTGAGGCGAGCGATGACGCGAAGGATTTTCATCACATTTTTGATTTCAGATTTTAGATTTGCGAATGATGAGAGCGTGAAACTGAGTGTGCCGTGGCCGAAATCAAAAATCAAAAATCAAAAATCGAAAAGGCCTATGGATCACCTATCCTAAAGATCGTGTTCGGATCGTCTTCGTGGCGGATTTCATCGACGTCCTCGCGCCGGCCTTCGCCTTTGTAGAGTCGATTTGCGCAGTTGATGACGATGCCGTCCCGGTCGCCGATGTTTTGATAGGCGTGGACCACACCTTTCGGTATTACGACGGCATGGGGAGCAGCTTCACCGACGATTAGGGTCATCACATAACGGTAGGTTGGCGAGTCAGCACGGTTATCCCACAGCCGCAGTTTGAAATTCGACGGCCCCAAAAAACAGAACAGGTCAGCTTGATCGACGTGCTCGTGCGGACCGCGCGCAATGCCGGGACGGGTAGAAGAAACGTATGCCATCACCGGATGAAACTCCGCAGGCAACTCATCGTGCCGAAATAATTCAGTTAGCCAGCCGCGCCGGTCATTGAACGTTTGCAGATCCCGAACAATTACGTCCTTAATACTTCCGCTCTTGAATGGTTCAGACATTTTGACCAACGCCGCACCTTTCCTTCTGATCGTTTTTATATTTCTTTCAAACTCGCGCTCGTTCGAGAAATAGTAACTCAGAGTTTTCGTTAGACGAGGCTCGGTGATAAACCTCAAACCGCGCGCCGGCCCGCTGCAGATGCTGACAAAACTGCTCGGCCGAATACGGGTGATGCAACTCCACGATTAGGTTTCTGACGCAGCCAATCCAATCGCGGCAATCGGCGAAGATCTCTTTCTCGGCTCCCTCAACATCGCACTTGAGCAAATCAATCGAGCCACTAATCTCGCTCCTTTTCAGAATCTGCGGAATGGTCATAGCCGGCACTAATTCCGCTGAAGCGTCAGCCGGCTCGCGCATGGAAAACCGCCAAGCGCCATGTGACCGGTCAAGCGAAACCGCGCGCGCCGTGCCCGCCGCACAAGCTTGTATTAACCCTGGTCTCGTCGCGGAGTTTTTGAGGGCATTATGATTGCACATTTCCAAATTCGCGGCATCTGGTTCCACCGCGACGATCCGAGCGGCAGGATAAAGAGTTTGCCAAAGACGAACCGTGAATCCGATATTTGCTCCCAGATCTAAGATGAAGCGTACGTCGCTCAAATGATGCTGGATTAACGGTTGATAGGTCTCGTCTAAAAAAACCTCTTCCAGGACATACCAGTCTGTCGTTCCCAGCCGCACTTGCAGTGGCTCCGGCATTCCCCGCAACCACACCTGTCGAGTTGCCTGACGTCCGAAGAGCGGCAACCAGGGAAGATAAAGCAACAGTCGATGATAGAAGCTCAGGAACCAGTCGTAAGTGGAAACGTACTGACCCCGGGCGCGCCAAAGCCGCCCGATTGGATTGCGCCAACTGACGTTCCCGGAAGCGGAGATACGCTCGACCGTAGGTTCTGAACTCTGCATGAAGAGTGCGTTTGAATTCCGACCTCGACTTAACAACCTGCGTTTGTCGATCTCAAATTTCGAGAGGATCTCTTTCTCGCCATCTATACCAATCCCAGGCTCCGCTTATCTTTTGGTGAAAGACTCTTTCAGAATCCGCCGCAATCACTTCACAACGGCATAGCAGCATCGGATCCCGATTCTCATCGTTGATATCAAACCGGCTACAAACGCCGAGCGAATAACCCGCGTGCCGCGCTCGATCGCGCACTCGCCTGTCGGCTGACCCGTGCGGATAGGCGAGGCTGGTGACCGGCTTGCCGGTGAGATCTTCAATCTGGCGTCGACTATCGTCCAGTTCACGCGCCAGCCTCGCTTCGTCGCAGTCCCTCAGCCGCAAATGATTGACGCCATGCGAACCAATCGTGACGCCGGAAAGTGAGGCGAGTTCTTTCAGCTCATTCGGATCCAGATATTCAGATGAACCGTTCCGTAGGAAGCCTGACGTGACAAAGACGGTAAAAGGAATCTCAGCATCCAACAAAATCGGCGCAGCGTTGTACAGATTATCTTTGTATCCATCGTCGAAAGTCACAGCGACCCGCAAGCCCTGACCGCCGATGTGTGGCGCAGTCAGATTCACAATCGTCAGCTGTTCGCTTTCCTTCAGCGCTTTCATTTGACGCTCAAATAACTGAGGCCGGATACTGAGGCCGTACGGGTCATTTGAAACGCCGAAACCGACCGAGTGATAAAGGAGGATGCGCAAGCCGGAACGGGGCGCCGCGCCGTTCCCTGCCAGCGCACAAATTTCTGAAATAGCTCTCGCCGCAAATCGTTTCAGACGCATGATGCGGTCGCGCGACGGCTCGCTGCCGATTTGATCACGATGGCAAAGTCCGGATTGATGGAAACTTTTTTACCCGGCTTAAAGGGCGCTGTCAAAAGACTGGTACCGCCGTCGGTTTATCGACCCTTGCGAGTTTGGTGGAAACGCCGCCAACCGCTGCGCGACGAGCATAGGCGCCGCTTGACGCCGACTGGCCGCAACTTTGGTTTCGATCGTGGTCTCTGCATCGACCGTTACTACATCGAAGCTTTTCTGCGACGCTACCACACGGATATCCAGGGACGCGTACTGGAGATCCAGGACGATCAGTATACCCGCCAGTTCGGCGGCGGTCGCGTTAGCCGCAGTGATGTCCTGCACGCGGAATCGGGTAATCGACGGGCAACCATCGTCGGAGATTTGAGCACCGGCAAAAACATCCCGGTCGAAGCTTTTGACTGCCTGATCATCACCCAAACTTTCCACCTCATTTACGATGTGAAAAGCGCGATTGCAAATTGCTACGCCGCGCTCAAGCCTGGTGGTGTCTTGCTGGCAACATTCCCCGGCATCTGTCAGATTGGCCGCTACGACATGGATCGGTGGGGTGACTATTGGCGCTTCACCACAAAGTCTGTCGAGCGACTGTGTAAAGAAAACTTCCCGACCGAAGATCTGTGCCTGCAAGGCCACGGAAATGTGCTGGTGGCGATTTCTTATCTCGACGGATTAGCCGTTGAAGACCTGACGCCCGATGAGCTCGATTATCACGATCCGGATTACGACATTGTGATTACCGCGCGCTTGGTAAAGCCGCCGGCACCGCATGAAGAGAAATATAAACGGAATCTCTAGGCGGAGACGCGAGCTTCAGCGGCCACCATTTTGTTAGACGCCGCCATACCGAGTTCTCCTTCGATCAATTCACACATCTCTTCCAATCGTGTGTCCCAACTTCCCAATGATGCCACTTCTCTTCGTCGGGCAATCGTGGCGCCATCGGCCGGCGAGCGCAGGACCCGCTCAATTGCCAGGAGAAAATCATTCGGATCATTAGACGCCGTCTGCAGAATCCGGTGCGTATCATTGAACTCACAGACCGCCGGAAGACTAGTCGACACCACGGGTTTGCCGACGGCGAGATATTCATTGATCTTAGTCGGCACCACCGTGGCGGTGTAAACGCTGTTAACGTAGGGAACAATGCACACGTCAAACGCCCGCAGGTAACGAAACAAACTGTCATGGGATTTCTGGCCGAGCAAATATACGTTGGGCAGCTCCCTCAATTCGCCGACAGGAGTCTGAAGCGGCCCCACGAAGACCCATGACCACTTTGGTCTGGCTCGCGCCATCTCGATTAACAGCCCGAAATCGACATGGCGGTGAATGCCGCCGACATAACCAATCAGCGGTCGCGGCAGCGATGAGATCAACGCTATGTCGTCAGCAGAATTCTGATCCTCGGAGAGCGCCGCAGCCTGCGCATCGTCAACCGGAAACTTGTCGAGATTTACGCCGAACGGAAATATGTGAACCCGATCGCTCCACTGCCGGCAGTGCGTGGCGAGTTCCGGTTCCTGGGCAAAGATCAAATCACTGGATTCGATTAACGATTGCTCGCTTGCTCTCACTTGGCGGACGCGATTCGTCAACTGAGCAAAGTCGGCAATACAGTAATAGACGACGGTAGTCTTCTTCGGCGTGCGCAGAAGCTGAATCAAATCAAGCGCAGTATCGGTGGGCAGATAGGTCCAGATCAGGAGATCGCGCATGCCCAGTGTCCGCAAGGTGCGGCGCACCAGGGGCAAAAAAAATCGACGATTGATCTGGCGTTGCCAGCGGCTGCCAAACGGCGGCAATACCAGCGGTGAAGAGACATACAAGTTGGGAGCAACCTGAAGAACTCCGCCCGACCGCAAAGCCCGGATCCAATTCTTGAGGCGTTCAGAGATGCGGCCGGCATCTGCAATACCGGGTGCGCGCACGCCGGTATTTTCCACATAGAGAACTCGATTGCCGGCTTGTGCTAGTCGCGACGCAATCTCCTGATGACCTTGCCATACGAATTCCCATTCGATGCTGGAAATGAAGACGATGTCTCTCCCGGTTATCATGCTGCTATCTCGCGCGTAGGCTCGCCGGTCTTGCGTCCGCGGCTGCCGAAAATGTCGCGCAACGGTTTCCACGAACTCACCGCGAGCACAATAACCGCAACCACAACAGCCACGACTTCGCGCCGACTAACAACGAGGGTAAAACCCGCGCACGCGTACGCGATGATTGCCGCGACGAAAGGACGTTGTAGCGATCTTAGCGGAAAATGAATCGACAGGCCTCGCGCGAGCCGCAGGCAGAGCGCCGCCAGTACGATTTCCGCAATCAGAGTGGCCGTGGCCGCGCCGGTCAGCGACCACCAGCGCGTAAATACCAAGAGAAGCAGAAGACGCAGCGGCAGAGTGCCGCCCAGCAAGTATGTGACCAGCCGATTATGACGCGAGCCGGTAAGTAACGAGACGAACGGGACACTGACGGCTGAGGCGGCAACAACGGGCGCCATGATCATCAAGACCGAAGCGACCGAAACAAACCCTTCACCAAACAGTGTGCGCAGAATTATTTTAGGCGCCACCATCAGCGCAACTGTGGCCACCGTCGCGAACCACGCGAACAGGTAGACGGTCTTTTCGCTGAAGCGGACGATTTTCTCGGGCCCCCCCAGAGCCACTCTGCTGGATGCAGGGACAATGAGATAGGCGATATTCCTGGGCACCCTGAGCGCAGCCTGAATTATGAGCATGGCAGCGGCGTATGAGCCGATCGCCGCCGGCCCAAGTTCGAAGCTCACAATCCAACGATCAATAGTCACGGAAAAAACGGAAAAGAGCGTGAACGTAGCCGCCGGTAGAAGGTCCATGGCAATCGGCTTGAGTGTCGAGACTTTCACAGGCAAGGCGAATTGGTGACTGCGCCACAAACAGACAACAGCTACAACTCCGGACACGGCATACAGCATGCTGACCGCGCCGACAATCGGCAGCGCGGGTGCTGTCCGTCTCACGAGGCCATATGCAATCATCGCCACGGGTCCCGACAATAAAATCAGCAGCCCCGGACGCAGACGCAGCAGACCCGTGTAAATGCCTTGCGCATAATCCGAAACGACAGCGCAGACGATCACGACAGGCAGCGTCAGGCGAAAAACAGCGCCGAACGACACATGAAGCACGCGCTCAAGAAACGGCAAATACCAGGCGATGGCGGTTGCGGCGCACAGCGTGACCGCCAAAATAAGTAGCAGCACCGTTGTCTGACGGCGCTTCATCAGCTCCTGATCGCCTTGTTCCTCGGCGCATCCCGCATGCTTCGCAATGGCTAACGGCAATCCCAACGAGCAGCAGACAGAAGTGACATAGACCAGTAGATTTGCTGCGACGAAAATTCCGTAGCCTTCGGGTCCCCCATTCCTGGCAATGATTACACTGCCCAAACTGCTGGCCGCGAGCGTCAGAATCGCTCCCACACCGGTGAGTGAAACCGCTTCAAAGAACCGGCCTCCAAAACCGGAAGTCGTACTGTCGGACCTGTAAGCACGAAGAGGCATATTCGTCCAAGTCGGTCTATCGCCGGCGAGCTGGCGTCTGCTAAAAGCTGGTGCTAGGCGCGATGCAGGGGAATGAAATTCAGAAAATCAGATTGTCGTTCCTCTTTGCAGGCTTTGATTGTTTGCTCCGGTTTTCGCGACCAGATTTGAAGCGCGCAGGAGACTTTCGAACGTGCCGGCGTCGGTCCACCATCCTTCGAGTTCGTCCCAGGTCATCGCGCTGCGCTCGATGTAGGCGTTGTTCACATCGGTGATCTCCAATTCACCGCGGCCGGAAGGCTTCAGCGTGCGGATGATATCGAACACTTGACCGTCATACATGTAGACTCCAATCACCGCGTATTCGGATTTTGGTTGCGGCGGTTTCTCTTCAATCCGCACAACGCGCCGGCCGTCCAGTTCGGGAACGCCGAAACGCTGCGGATCGGGCACGCGCTTCAACAAAATTTTCGCGCCGCTTCCCTGACTCCGGTAATCATCAGCGGCCGCGCGAATGTTTCCCTGGATAATGTTGTCACCGAGAATCACGCAGATTGCTCCGTCGTCAGCAAAGTGTTCGACCAGAGACAGCGCCGCGGCGATGCCGCCTTCGCCTTCCTGGTAAGTGTAGTTGAGGTGCTTGAGCCCGAATGCTTTTCCGTTACCGAGCAACTTCAAAAAATCGCCGGCAGAATTTCCGCCCGTCACGATCATGATGTCCTGGATCCCGGCATTGACCAGCGTCTGGATCGGATAGTAGATCATCGGCTGGTTGTAGACGGGCAGCAAGTGTTTATTTGTGACGGACGTCAGCGGGCGCAAGCGGCTGCCTAATCCTCCGGCGAGAACGACGCCTTTCAAGCAATCACCTCCAAGAGTTTTGTACTTTGTCCCTGGTGCTTTGTCCTTGGTTGTCTTTGGGCGACTGAATTACCACAGACAAAGTACGAAGTACGAAGTACCAAGCACGAGTCAATCAATAAATCTTTGGAACCAAAGCTCGAGCATCATTAGCGACCAAAGCCGGTGCGAATGATCGACTTTGTTATCAATGTGCTCACTAATAATTGCGCGCACGCGTTCGGGTTTGAAGAACCCGCGCTGCAGCGACTTTTCCGAGAGCAGCGTTTCGCGCAGGAATGACTGCATCGACCCGCGGAACCAATAGCCAATCGGCACGCCAAATCCCATCTTTTTCCGGGTGAGATTTTCGCCCGGCACGATCTCTTTCAAAACTTTCTTGAGCAGGTACTTGGTCGTCATGCGCCGCAGCTTCATTTTTTCCGGCAGGCTGGCGGCGAATTCCATCAGATGATGATCGAGAAACGGCGAACGCGCTTCGAGCGACACGCTCATGCTCGCGATATCCATTTTCACCAGCAGATCGTTCGGCAGATAAGTCATGGTGTCCGACAAAAGCGCGGCGTCGACAATGCCGCCCCCATTTACCTTTGCAAACCACGGCTCGAAGAACGACACGGTGCGGTAACTTGCCGTCTCAGCACGAAAAGCGTCGGTGTAAAGTTTCACTTTCGCGTCTTCGTCGAACGAACTCATCCAACGCAGGTAGCGCTCAATCGGCGGCAGCGACGCTGCGGCAATGAATCGTTGCGCCTTCCCGATGGGATTGCCGCGCGACTTGGGCGCAGGCAAAGCCTCGGTCACGCTCCCGATGAGACCTTTGCCGGGAATCGCCGCGTAGGCTCGCGCCAAATTCATCGCCGTATAGCGCTCATAACCTGCGAAGCACTCGTCGCCGCCGTCGCCATTCAAAGCGACGGTAACGTGACGTCGGGTTTCGCGCGAGACGTAGTAACTCGGAATGGCTGACGAATCCGCGAAGGGCTCGCCGTAATGCTCGACCAGGGTGGGGAGAATCTCCATGGCGTCCGGCCGCACTATAAATTCATGATGATCGGCGCCCACATATTCGGCGACCCGGCGCGCGTGATGAACTTCGCTGAAATCCTGCTCTTCGAAACCGATCGAAAAAGTTTTGACGCGCTCGCTCGACTCCTGCGCCATTAGCGCAACTACCGCGCTCGAATCGATGCCGCCGGAAAGGAATGCTCCCAATGGAACTTCAGACATCAGGCGAATGCGGACGGCTTCGCGCAGGAGTTCGATCAGACGCTCGCCGGCTTCGGCTTCCGACATGGAAGTCTTCTGCGAAAAATCCAGTTGCCAGTAACGCTCGGTCTTGATCTCGCCGTTGCGCCACAGCAGCCAATGCGCCGGTTCCAGTTTGCGAATGGCGCGATACGCGGTCAGCGGCCCGGGCACGCACATGAACGAGAGGTAGTGATGAATCGCTTCGCGATCTACGTCGCGGCTCACCTCCGGATGCAGCACGAGCGCGCTGAATTCTGACGCAAAAGCCAGTTGTCCGGGAAGGTGCGCGTACAGCAGCGGCTTCTTACCGACACGATCGCGCGCGAGAAAGAGAGACTTATCGCGCTCGTCCCAGATCGCGAACGCGAACATGCCGCGCAGATGCTTGGGACAATCGGTACCGTACTGGTCGTACGCGGCGACTACAACTTCGGTGTCGCTGTCGGTGTAGAACTTGTGGCCAAGCTGTTGGAGTTGCGCCCGGACTTCGCGGAAGTTGTAGATCTCTCCGTTAAAGACCAGCCACTTGGTGCGGTCGTGATTGTGAATCGGTTGCTGCCCGGTTTTGAGATCGATGATCGCCAGGCGGCGCATTGCCAAAGCGACTCCGTTGTTGAGATAAAAGCCGTCTTCGTCGGGACCGCGATGACGGATCGCTTCATTCATCCGCTCAACCAGATCACGGTCAACGGGCGCCCCATCAGCGCGAACTATTCCGGCAATGCCACACATCGTCTGTCGATTACCCTGGGATAGTTTAATTGAAAAAGGGAAAGCGTGCGCGGATATTGCATCAAGGCTAGGCGCGTTGCTGGGGGCTGATGAGTCCGGCCTTCAAATTAAGAGTGGCCCGGCGCAACTCTTCAGCCGCACGGCGGCGACGCGCGTCGCGTTTTTCCTTGACTAAAACGCTGCCGACCGCCACGAAGATGAAATAGAACACCAGCAGCTGGGCGCGCTGGCGGTAGGCCGTGCCGACATTGCCCTGAAATACTGAGTAGGCCAGCGTCAACATTGACGTAAAAATAAGAATGGGTGACATCTGCCGCAAACGATACTTAAGCGAAAACCAAACGCCCAGAATTAGCAGGGGAAAGGCGGCCCACCAGATCACCATTTCAGGCAAAGTCAGGCTTTGCCGCAACGAGCCGAGCTGCCAGGGAAATGGCGCGAACAAGAGGTAAACCAAGCCGGTTGGAATCGTCATCAAAGCGCCGCTGGTCGTCGACACGTCAACATCTTGGGCAAAGCCTGAGCCCCCGGAAGTTGCCTGGTCCTGACGGCTGCGATTTAGTTGCTCAAGATTACCGTATTGTTCTAACTGAGCATTGGCGGATCTGAGAACGCCCAGGTACGTCAACGACAATCCCATAACCAACACCACGACAAATTGACGAGCGATGCTCTGTGCGGTCAACGTCCGCATACCGATTAGAAACGAGCCGCCTATAGCCGCAATCAGCATGTAAAAAACGTAGAAGCGAAACGACACGACCCCAATCAACGAGAAGGTGAGAGTCAGCAGATAGCTGGCGCTGAACTTTTGTCCGAGTTTCAGCGTCGCCAAAATACAGAGCGCCAGAAAGAAAACAATTGGCCCATCCTTCAAGCCTTGCGATGACCAAAGGACCAACGACGGATAAAATGCCACAGCCAGGCCGGCTACTTTTGCAACGCGATGGTTCTTGAATACTTCTTCAGCACATAAGAAGATCACGGGGGCGGTTGCCGCGCCAAGGACGCTGTTGAAAAACTGAATCGCCAACATGTTCCGGCCAATCACACCGTAGATGACACCCACGATGTACAGCATCCCCCAGGCTGAAGCGAAGCCGGTGCCGGTAAAATGATCGACGTTTATTTGTGCATATTTGTCGCCGCCCCAGGCGAGCACCTGTTGCGCTCCGAAGAAATCATAAGTCCAGGCGTCGCCGCCGAAGAAGTCCTGTCCGTTGAAGACGAAAATGCAGGTGCCGATTACCATGCGTACCAGCAAGGCGAACAGAAAAAGCTTCAACAGGTAGCGGCCGTAGGAGGGAACACGGCGAATCAGAACTCCGCTAACGACGGCAACTGTCGCGCATACGCCCAGCGCCTTGGCACAAAAAAGCAACGTGACCGGCCCATAGACCGTTTCGTAAGGCGCGGCCAGGGGCGGCACGAATATCAAAGTCCCGACAACTACTACGAATACCAGAAATGCGATTACGCCATTCATAATTACGGGCGCCGCTCAGTTATCGAAAGCGACAAACCTGGCGACATGACTGGCGGACTAAACTGCCGCCGCTTTTTGTCCTCACGTTTTTCGATTACCACCACATAGCCGACTGCAACAAAGATAAAGTAGAAAACCAGAAGTTGCGCACGTTGCCGGTATGCCGTCCCGACGTTGCCCTGAAACACCGAATATGCGATCGAAAGCAGTGTAGTAAAGATCACGATAGGGGCGATCATCTTCAGGCGGTATCTCAACGAAAACCAAAGACCCAGTATCATCATCGGGAAGGAAGCCCACCAGATAAGCATTTCCGGAAGTGTGATTGCTTGTCGCAGTGAGGTCAACTGCCAGGGGAACGGAGCAAATAAAAGATACAGCATGCCCAGTGGCACATTGGATATCGCGCCATCCACGGTCGAAACATCCGCGTCCTGGCCGTAGCCCGAATCACCGCGCCGCGCCATGTCACGGCGGCTGCGGTCGACCTTCTCGAGACTGCCAAACGTTTCAAATTGCTCAGAAGCGAATTTCGGCACACCAACATAGGTGAGGGCCACCGCCAGCACCACGAGAATCGCAAATTGTCGGATGAACGAGATAGCACTGAATTGCCGATTGCCAATAACCAGCGCCGCCCCCACGGCAGCCGTAATCATATAAAAGATGTAGAACCGCAGACTGAGCAAACACACCAGCGCGCAGATCAAAACAATCACATACTTGGCCGTAAATTTTTGCCCAAGCTTTAGCGTTGCCAGGATGACCAGCGTCAGAAGAAAAACGATCGGACCGTCCTTTAATCCCTGAGATGACCAAAGTATTAGCGAAGGGTAAAAAGCGATCGCTATGGCAGCCAACTTCGAGACCCTGGTGTTGGTGAACACTTCCTGCGCGCAAATGAATACGACGATGGCCGTGAGGGCGCCCATTACCGCATTCATAAACTGTATCGAGAGCATGTTTCGTCCGATCAACGCGTAAATCCCACCTACGAAATACGACATGCCCCAACCCGACATTCGATTACCGACGAACAGTTGTGCGTAACTGTCACCCGCCCACGCTTGCAGTTGGGATTGACCAAGAAAGTCGTACGTGAATGCGTCCCCACCAAAGAATTCCTGGCCGTAGTTGGCAAAAATCAAACTGGCTACAATTAGCCGTATCAACAGAGCCGTGATGAAGATTTTTAACAAAAAGACGCCGTGCTGTTCCTGGCGGTAAGCGTACCAGGCTGCGACAGCGGCAAAAGGAACGCAGAGCAGAAACGCCTTGCCGGTGTAAAAGGCGTTGATTTGCACGCCGTAGTCGACCGCATGCGAGGCCGCCATCGACGGGACAGCGAGCACAATTAGCGCGCCGACAAGCAAGCAGAGGAAAATGAGAAATCCGTTCATCTAACCTTGCCCTGGGTCAAAAAGGTCGTCCGCGGATTTGCCGGCAGAAACCTGATCGTGAGGAATTGTCTGAGCGAGCCTTCAATCCGCAGCCTGGTCACGATTGATGCTTTGTCGCATCACGATATGATCTTCGAGTATCAGCGCGTCGAAACCGGCTCCCTGAAAAGTTCGCACCGCATCGGCAGGTGTACAGACAATCGGCTCTTGAATATTGAACGACGTATTCAGGAGCACGGGAACACCGGCAATTCGCTCGAATTCTTTTAAGAGCTTCCAATATCTTGGGTTCGTTTTCTGGCTAACAGTTTGCGGCCGCGCGGTGCCGTCAACGTGAACGACGGCGGGAATCGCGTCGCGCATCTCTTCGCGTACGGAGATCACCGTCACCATGAAGGGATCGCGATGATCGATTCCGAAAATCCTGGGACTCGCTTCTTCGAGCATTGAAGGCGCCAGCGGGCGAAACCATTCGCGCAGCTTTACTTTTTCGTTCAACAGCTCGCGCATATCAGAGCGGCGCGGGTCCGCCAGAAAGCTGCGCCGGCCCAACGCCCGCGGCCCGAACTCCATGCGCCCGTGAAACCAGCCGACGATGGCGCCGTCCGAAATCATTTTTGCGACGCGGGCAATTAACTGATCTTCAGCGAGTGTTTCGAAGGCCAGACCGGCGTCCTTCAATACTGCGGCGCACTCTTCTGACGAAAATTCCGGGCCGTAGTACGCGTGCTGCATGTGCGGCGCGCGCGGCTGCTTGAGAACCTTGTGATGCACCAGGTAGGCGGCGCCGAGTGAACAACCGGCGTCGCCCGCCGCCGGCTGAACGAAATAGTTTTCGAATGGCGACTCCTGCATGATGCGGCCGTTCATGACCGAATTGAAGGCCACGCCGCCGGCCAGGCAAAGATTCTTTTCGCCCGTCTGCTCGTAAAGATTCTGCACAAGTTTCAGCACGACGTCTTCCAGAACTTCCTGCGCGCTGGCGGCGATGTCCATGTGCCGCTGGTCGAGTTTCTCGTCGGGTTGGCGGGCCGGCCCTAATTCCTGAATGAGTTCATCCGGAAACTGATAATGCTTTGCCAAATGGTGATCGAGCGTGCGGATGTTCAGATGAAAATCGCCGTTGCCATTTGCCGACAACACGCGTCGTGAAAAAAAGTCCTTGTAGACAGGTTCGCCGTACGCGGCCAGCCCCATCAATTTCCATTCATCTCCGGCAAACATGTCAAAGCCGATGAAGTTTGTAACAGCCGAATAGAATTGACCCAGCGAGTGCGGCAGCTTAATTCGCTTCAGTGGCTTCAGGTTTACACCTGCACCACGGGAAAACATTGTCGTCGTGTCCTCGCCGGTGCCGTCCATCGTGAGGACCGCCGCCGATTCGAATGGCGACAGATAAAACGCGCTGGCCGCATGACAGAGGTGATGTTCGTAGTAATGAAACTTGAAATTGCTGGGACCGAAGTGGCGGCGAATCTCGCGCGGATAGCGCAACATGCCGAGGTAGCTCTTGCTTACTTGATCGACGCCGCGATCGACGCGCGCGCGAAACATGTCGGCGGAAATCGTGGCCGCCTTCAGCGCCTGCATCGCTTTGTGCCGCAAAATCCACGGCTTCCAATACAGCGCCACGTGCGAGACGTCCGCGATGGTGATGCCCGCCTGATCGAGACAGTACTGAATCGCCAGGTACGGAAATCCGCTGTGATGTTTGCGCCGCGAAAAGCGCTCCTCTTCGGCAGCGGCCACGATCTGGCCGTCGCAAATTAAGGACGCGGCCGCATCGCCGAGAGTAGTTAAGCCTAATACGTACATCTGGAATTTAATTAACCTTCATTTCGCTGCGTTGGTTAATACTTTTGCTAACTTGTCTGCCTGCGCGCTGACACTGAACTGCTCAAGCGCGTGCTGACGACCTGCTTCGCCCATCGCGCGTCGTTGATCTCGATCGTCAAGCAACAACTTTAGCTTTTCGATCCATTCTGCCCGCGTGCCGGCGAAATAGTGAGTTACGTTCGCTTCTCCAACTTCTGCGGCGGCCCCGATTGGCGTAGCAACATAAGGTATGCCAACTGCCATCCATTGAATCGCCTTAAAGCCTGATTTGCCCATCGTCCAGTTATTATCGGGATTCAACGGATAAAGCCCGATGTCAACCGAGCGAAAATCTTCCACTTCACGCTCTAAATTCCATTCCAGGTTTTCAACTTCAACGCCTGGAACCGACACGTCTGCTCGTCCTGACCCTACGATTTTCAGTTTGAATGAATGTGATTTCGCCAACTCAGCGAGGGCCGGCAAAATCGATTCCAGAAAAGGAAAAGTTGAGTGCGATCCCACCCATCCCAGAATCGGAACCGATTCATCGCGCGATTCACGGGGGCGAAACTTCTCCAGATCGACGACCGTCGGGATAATCTCGGTGTGTCCGCCCTTGCTCGAAACGTATTCAGCGATCGTTTGATTCCCGCAAACGACAGTGCGCGACCACCGAATCAAGTAATCGGTCTTTCCAAAAAACTTCAGCGCTTTCGTAAAGCGTCCGTAGGTCGGGCTAGTATACGGGACGTAAGTTGCGTCGTCCAAATCCAGGACCAGCGGGCGTCGCAATACGCGACTTGCCAACCATTCGATCACCGGCGGCCCCACTAACATTGCTTCGCGTTGGATGAAAACGACGTCGGCATTCCTGGCGGCGAACGCATCGCGCAGCCGCAGCAGCGTCGACTTTGTGAGTCCCGCCGCTGTTCTTAACCACGAATGCTCTTGGTACAAAGAATCAAATAAACCGGAATCCATAAATGGCCGCACCGTCATGGTGATGCCGCGTTCAGCCAGCGGCTGGATGAACTGCTCGACGCGATAACGCGTGCAAGCGGCTTGTTTCGGATATGACGCCAGGGCCAGGACTCTCATGCTCTGTTTCAGTTTAAGGTGACACGCGCATCTTGCGCGTGGTTCACGGGCGAGACGCCCGTGCCACTTTTCAGTAACTAACTCGCGAGCACTTGCTCGTAAAGTTCTGCATATCGTTCTCGACCGACGCGTCGCACATCGAGCAGTCGCTCCGCAACTTCACGCGTGCGCCGCCGAGTTTGATCGGCATCACTCGTCATCGATTCGATTATCGCTGTCGCACGCACATACTCATCTTCAGCAAATCTTTGCACTAACGCGCCGACATTTTCGTCGCCGATTAGTGTATCTGAATCACCAATGCCCGCATTGATGATAAGGGGCAAGCCGCAGGCTAAGTACTCGGCGTATTTTGTCGGCGAGGAAGCCTGTTTCGAAAAGCACGGTTTGATGAACGCCAAGCCTGCGTCGGCAGCGGAAAGGTATGACGGCACATCAGACGGTAACGCTGAGATTATTGCGAAATTCTCGTTGGCGATCCCGCGTTCGTTCATCAGTTTCATTATCCGTTCGCGATTGCCCGTCGTGAGCCAGAGAAAAAAAGAGGTCGGCTTTTGCTTTCGCAGGGTGACGAAGAAATCGCACATCTCTTCGGTCAAGTACCAGCCGTCTATTCCGCCGCTATAAACCACCACGAATCGATCCGCGATGCCCAGGTCAGCGCGTCGTCGTGCGCGCTCAGCAGCGTCGAACCGAAACACTTCCAAATCGGCACAGCAGGGAACAACCGCATGCGGCACGTCTCGATTACGCAAGCTGTCCCAGTCCTTAATTACATCCCAGATTTTTTGCGTCAGCGTTACCACGCCATCCGCCGCAGCCAGTGCCCGCCGTTCGGCGTTTTTCGTCAAGCGATAGGGAACGGAATCTTTGCGCCAATGGTTGGCATCGACGTACTCATCCGCCAGCAAGCCCCGCACATCAAAAATCATCCTGGTTCCGAGCCGCCGTTTCAACCGCAGCGCAATTGTGGCCGGAATGTGACTGCGAGCATGAACTAGTTCAATTCGCTTTGTGCGCACAAGTTTTCGCGCCAGGCTCGTCCCCGCAAATACGTCGTAAGCAGTTGCGGGCAGCGAAGGCGTCTTGTGATACGGCAGCCAGTGCCAATCAATTCCGTGCCGGGTTAGCTCTTCGTGCAATCGCCGGCATCTCACGCGTCCTGCGGACGTGTATGCGATGGCCCGCTCGAAACTGAGCAGAGTGAACTCAACGCCAAGTTCGGCCAACTGCTTCAGGTACGGGATTACCTGCGTCTGGCCGAGCGGGTCGAGCATTCCGTTATACGAAATGAAAAGGACGCGTTTTCTGTGGAGTGACAAGGGTTGTTAATCCTGAACTAGGTTGGGACGATGGTCATATTTTACGTCGGCGGAGTGAAGTCAGTACCGGGAGCGGTAGCGACCGGGTCGCGTCTTACCCCGTCGCTACCGCTCCGGGTACCGACCTCATTGCAACAACACAAATCTATATGTCGACAAATTGACCGCTGCACTTGATAGAAGTCTGCGCCGCTTCCAGCAAACGCACGACGCGTAAACCAGCGGCTCCGTCCGTCAACGGTTTCCGCCGGCTGCGAATCGACTCGATGAATTCGGCCACCACATAGTGCAACGCTTCGGTCGCATCAAGCTTCGGCGCCCACACGTCGCCGGTGCGATAACTAATCAGCGTTTGATAGTTAGCTTCGCGATCGGTGTTGCGATTAGTAGTTACGCCTTTATCGTACACGCGCACTTTTTCCGTCGGTTCGATGTCGTCGTAGAGGATCATCTTGCGCGCGCCGGCAATCAACGTGCGCCGAATTTTCACCGGGGCCAGCCAATTGAAATGAAAGTGCGCGATGAAGTCATCCGGAAACTTCATCACCATGTAGGCGATGTTTTCGATCCCGGGCTCGATGTGACAACTGCCAAGGGCGCTGAGACCGAGAGGTTGCCGCTCGATCAAATAATCCATGATTGAAAGATCGTGGGGAGCCAGGTCCCACAGCACGTTGATGTCGCGCTGAAATAAACCGAGGTTGATGCGCACTGAATCGAAGTAAAGCAGGTCGCCCACTTCATCGCTCGTTAAAATCTCTTTCATTTTGCGCACCGCGCCGGTGTAAACGAACGTATGATCCACCATCAGCGTGCGCTGGTTCTTCTCTGCCAGTGCGATCAGCTCTTCCGCCTCGCGAACTGTTGAAGTCAAAGGCTTTTCTACCAGCAGGTGCTTCCCGGCGAGCAAAGCGTCTTTGGCAATTCGAAAATGAGTGGCGACGGGGGTAACGACCGCAATCGCGTCAAGTTCAGGATCGCCGATCAAGTCGCGATAATCGCCGGTCGTGCGCGCGCCCGGGTAACGACGGCCCATGGCCGCGAGCCGCGCCTCGTCGGTATCGCAAATCCAGCGCAGCTGCGCTGACTCATTCTCCGCAAAGTTGCGCAGCAGGTTGGGTCCCCAGTACCCGCATCCAATCACGCCAACTGTGGTCGCCGTCATCGCTGGAGAGGATAACAGTGTCAGAACCCGGAGCGATAGCGATGGGATCAGCAGCACAAGCTAAAGGCAATATCGGCTTCGCAGCTGTGATCTTAGGCGCCGCTTCATTGCGCGGTCCCGCGAAAATTTTCTGACTTGCCTTTGGCCCAGCTATCGAATAGCTTTTAACCAGTTCACTTGGCCCATTTTTGATGTTTCCGCTGAAAGTTTCTGGTTTTGTTCCGCCCCTGGTGTCGTTCGCGCTGGCGCTGGCGCTGACGCCGCTCGTCCGCCTGCTGGCGAGAAGCCGCGGGTTGGTCGCAAAACCAAAAACTGATCGCTGGCACAAGAAGCCCACTGCGATGTTAGGCGGGCTAGGCATTTGGTTGGCGGTCATCGTCACTTATCTGCTTTTCCTCCCGCACAATGAGCACGCCTGGGTGATCGTCGGGTGCAGCACGTTTCTGTTCTTTGTCGGCCTCGTTGACGACCTCATCCACACCAAGCCGTACCAAAAGCTGATTGGCCAGATCATCGGCGCGGCGGCGGTGGTTAATTACGGGTTGACGCTGCCGTGGACGCGCTCGGCATCAATCAATGTCGTCATCACAATTTTCTGGCTGATCGGAATCACGAACGCGATCAATTTGCTGGACAACATGGACGGGCTCGCGACGGGCATCGCCGCTATCGCCTCGGGATTTCTCACAGTTAACTTCATCGCCACGGGGCAGCCTTTGGCCGCTCTGATGATGGCCGTCTTTGCGGCCGCGCTCGTCGGATTCCTGGTTTACAACTCGCACCCGGCATCGATCTTCATGGGCGATTGCGGATCGATGTTCATCGGCTTCTTCCTCGCTACCACGGCGCTGGAGAATCTTGCCGGCGGTCGCTCGCGCAGCTTTCTCCCCGTACTGGCGGTGCCCATCCTGGTTCTCTTCATTCCGATTTTCGACACGACCTTCGTGACGATTCTGCGCAAGCTTTCAGGGCGTGCAGCTTCGCGTGGCGGGCGCGATCATACTTCGCACCGGCTGGTCGCACTGGGAATGTCAGAGCAACGGGCGGTGCTGCTGATGTACGGACTCGCGGCCGTCTCGGGCTTTCTGGCGATCGGAGCGCGTGCGCTGCGCACCGATGTGAGCATCGCGCTGTTGTTTGGTTTCACGATTGGTCTCACGCTGCTCGGCGTCTATCTTGCGGGAGTCAAGGCTTATGACGCTGAATCGCAGGCAGTCGCCGCCAGCGATAAGCCACTCTTCGCCTTTCTGATTGACTTCTCGTATAAGCGCCGCATTTTTGAAGTGCTGCTCGATGTCGGTTTGATTATTCTCGCTTACTGGTCGGCATACGCCTTGGCGATTCCCGGCTTCTCTGACAATCCCGCACGCCAGCTTTTTCTGCGTACGATTCCGATTGTAGTGGTTGTCCGCTTGGCCGCGTTTCTGTTCTTTGGGGTCTATCGCGGCATCTGGCGATACACGAGCGTCGATGATTTTGTAGTGTTCGCGAAAGCCGTCGCCGCCGGCACGATCGTCGGCATGCTCATCATCCTCTTCAAATTCCGTTTTCAGGGATTCTCACGCGCCGTGTTTGTGATCGACGCCGTGATGATGGTGATGCTGCTGGCGGGCAGCCGTCTGGCATTTCGTCTATTCCGGCAATTGCTGCCGACAAACGGCTCGGCCGAGGGACGTCGCGCGTTGATCTACGGCGCGGGCGATGCGGGCGAATTGCTTTTGCGCGAGCTGCTCAATAACCGCGAGTTGCGTTGTCTTCCGGTTGGGTTCATGGATGACGATCCGAAAAAGCGCGGCAAAGTTATTCATGGCTATCCGGTTTTCGGCGGCAATGGCATGTTTCGCCGGATCGTGACGCAGCACAACATCGAGCAGGTGCTAATCTCAACCCCGCGAATTTCACACGAGCGGATCACAGAAATTCTCCGCGAGTGTGAAGCGCAGAACATCGAACTGAAGCGCATGGCAATCACGATTGAAACCATCAGCGAACAGGAGTTGTCGGTCGCCTCACACCTGGAAGGCGAAGCCTGAAACTTTCGGCAGCATGTCTCGATCCGGTTCCCCAACAGTCAAAACAATCGCACTGCATTCGAGTGTTACCCGGCTCGTCTTAATCATACCGTTATTGTGCGCGGCGATTTGGGGATGGTTTGCGGCGCGGTGGTACCTGGCCGACGTAATTTCCGAGGTCGTGACCACCGGCGATGCGCCCAACATCGACCTGGCGCGGATGGCCACGCGCTGGGGACCGGACGATCCATTTGTACATTGGCGGCTGGGCACTCTTACTCAGAATGACTTTAGCGCGACTAACGCGGAGCAGACTGTGCGCGAATTCCAGTTCGCAGTGCGATTGTCGCCGAACGATTTCCGTTTATGGGACGAACTCGGCCGCGCGTTAGAGATGTCCGGCGACGGCGCGGCTGCCGAAAAAGCCTTGCAGCGCTCAGTTGACTTGGCTCCCAGTTATTACTATCCGCGCTGGCACCTGGGAAATTTGCTTTTGCGCGAAGGCAAGCTGGCAGAGGCGTTCTCGCATTTATTTCGCGCGGCTACCGCGAATGAAGAGCTGTGGCCGCAAGTATTCAATCTGGCATGGCAGGCTTATGACCAGGATGCCAACCGCATTGCGAACGACGCCTGTAAAGAGCCGTCGGTGCGCGCCATGTTCAGCATTTATTTGGTCGGCGTAAAACGCTTTGATGACGCAGTCCGTCTGTGGCAGACGCTCACCCCGTGGGACCGGAGTCAGTTGGTTGCGCGCGGCCAAATGCTGCGCAAAGCCTTGATTGAGGCGAAGCAGTTTCACTCTGCCCTGGATATTACCCGTGATATTCAAGGCAATGATTCAGAGATCTCCGAGCCCGAAAAGATTACCAACGGTGGATTCGAAGAGACAATCGCGCTTCCGGTCAATCAATTTTTTGGTTGGACGATCGGAACGACAGGACAAGCCCAGATGTCGATTGATAACAGCGGGCATAACAGCATGCATAGCCTGCAAATTGTCTTCAATGCTCCGAACAGACTCGATCGCGCCAATGCAGCGCAGACGCTCGTGGTACAGCCGAACACGCAATACCATCTCGAATATTTTGTCCGCACAGAGAAACTAAGCAGCGCGAGCCCGCCGGTCGTCATTGTGCTCGACTCGGGCGATGTCAATGCTCTGGGAGTGTCTGAAGCGGCGCCAGTGGGAACAAACGATTGGAAAAAGATCTCTCTGGATTTTAAGACTAAGAACAACGATGGGATTACGATTTATATTGGGCGTCTGCCGTGTTCAGTAGGAGACATTTGCCCGCTGTTTGGTACGACCTGGTATGACGACTTCTTTCTCCAACGCAGTGGCAGTGCACGACCCAGCGGACCAGAAACCCGTTAGGCAGATCGCACAGCCGGTCTTTCGTCGCCCGCATACGCTGGCGAGCCGTATGGCGTTTCTCATGATCTGCCTGGCGATTGTGCTGACTACGCTGGCGTACGGCACCGTGCATTACTGGGCACTGGCTGTATTCGCGGTGAGCGCGGCAAGCCTGGTCGCGTTTTGGGTGCTGGATGCGGCGGTCCTGCGTGCGGCGCTGGTTCCTGTCAATCCTTTACAGTGGCCAATCCTCGCGCTCGTGGTTCTCGGCCTGCTTCAGTTGCTGCCCTTGCGAAGTCCCGATGACGCAGGCTTGTCACTTTCGCCGGTGCGTTCGCTGTCGCTCGACCCTTACTCGACGCGATTGGTTATTGTGCAGGTGACGGCGCTCTTGTTTTACTTCGTCGCGACGACGGTGTTTCTGGACACGCCGCGCCGCCTGAAGGCATTAGTCCGGGCGATTGTTATTTTTGGGTTTATTCTGGCGGCTTTTGGTTTGACCCAATCCTTCACTACGGACGGCACGCGCGTTTACTGGTTCCGGCAACTGACGCAGAGTCAAGCCTTCGGCCCGTTCATCAATCGACATCACTTCGCCGGTTACATGGAACTGGCGTTGGCGATGCCGCTGGGCCTGCTGGTGAGCGGGGCGCTGGAAAGTTACAAACGGCCGCTTTATGCGTTCGCGGTCGTCGTCATGGCGATGTCTTTGGTGGCGACGAATTCACGTGGCGGCATCATCAGCCTGGGCGCTGAGATTTTTTTCGTGTTGGTCGTCGCGGGCTTCAGTTGGCGTCGTAAGAAGGAACAATCGCGCGCGCAAAGAATGCGGTCGGCGGTGCTGCGGGCCGCCGCGGCGGTCGGGATCGTGCTGGTGCTGATTGGCGGCGCGCTGTTGATTAGCGGTCCCGAAGTTTTCACGCGTTTCCTCGGCACGCCGGTAGCCGACGACCCCACGCAGGGGCGCGCGCATTTTTGGAACGTGACGCTCGATGTAATTAAATCTCACCCGATGCTGGGATCCGGATTGGGATCGTTCAGCGTGATTTACACTCGGTACGACACGCGCAATGGAGCTTTTCGATTGGAACAGGCGCACAACGATTACTTGCAGACCTTATCCGATGCCGGAATCCTGGGTGCGGTCCTTGGCGTAGCGTTTATCGTGATCCTGTTTCGCCGCGGCTTTGCGCGGCGCGAAACGCATGACAAGTTTCGGCGCGGAGTTAACACCGGCGCGCTGGCTGGCTGTTTTGCTGTGCTCATCCACAGCTTCTTCGATTTCACGCTGCACACTACCGCGAACGCGCTCTTGTTTATAATCATTTGCGCAATTGCGACGCAGGACACCCGCATTAACACCACCTACGACCTTCGCGCGCGCGGGGGCCGCCGCCGCCGGAAAAGCTCTGAGACAGAACCAGCCGAGTCTGTTCCTGTGCCGGCAACCGACAGTGTGCCCGTGGTGGATGTCGCCGCGATTCCCTGAGCTTGTCTGTTAGAGTACCGACTTTCAGCCGGGCGGTTTCCGCGTTTGCTCAGAACCCAACTAAAGTCGGTACCCTAACGCGCTTCAAACCAGAGCAGAATTCCGGGCTTTCTGCGTTGTAACTTTTCCGATAGCCGTTGTAGTCTGTTGCCGCTTTCCCGCCAATCCAGAGGTTAGAGATCAGAACCAAATGTCAGCGGCCACGCTCCAGAGGTCAGAGGCAAGCAGTCAACTGTCAGACATCAGAACAGACACGCTGGCCGGGTTCTGTCTGGAAGCAATCCTGCGGCATCACAAGCCGAACACCGTCAGCGAAAAACGCGACGGCAAGTGGGTGCACGTTTCCAGCCAGGAATTCGTGCGCCGGGTGCGTCACATCGCGCTGGGCCTGGCGGATTCGGGAATTCAACCGGGTGATCGCGTCGGATTGATTTCCGAAAATCGCCCGGAGTGGTCGATCGTCGATCTGGCCATCCTCAGCGCCGGAGCCGTCGTCGTGCCGCTCTACACAACGCAAGCCCCGGATCAGATCCGATACATCCTGGAAGATTCGGGAGCGCGCGCGCTGATGATTTCCGGCGGTCGCGTGCTGAAACATGCTCGCCCGGGGTTCGAAGGACTCGATCGACTGACCGACGTCATCGTCTTTGACGAGAAGTCTGCTGCGGGCGTCAATCGCGCCGTCACACTTGCAGGGATTGAAACTCGTGGCGCTGCGATCGATCGCAAAGACGCGATGGCGTTCCAGCGATTGATTGGACGCGGAGGTGCTGAAGACCTTGCGACCATCATCTACACCTCGGGCACGACAGGCGAACCAAAGGGCGTGATGCTGACGCACGACAATTTCATCGCCAACGTTCGCTCGATCACCACGGGGCTGCCGATTTCGTCGGCCGATACTTCGCTCTCAGTGCTGCCGCTCTCGCATATCTTCGAGCGCACAGTGTTCTACGTCTTCGCTTACATGGGTGTCGCCGTGCACTATGCTGCTTCGTTCGATCAAGTCGGCGAATTCCTGCGCGAAGTAAAACCCACGATCATGACGGCGGTGCCCCGGCTGTTTGAAAAGGTCTATCACCGCATTATCAAGAAAGGCATGTCGGCCGGCGGCGCCAAAGCCAAAATTTTTGAGTGGTCGCTGGCAGTCGGCCAACGCGTCGCGGAACTGGAAGACAAGAAGCAGCGCGTGCCGTTATCGTTGCGCGGGAAACACGCCGTGGCCGATCGTCTGGTCTTTACCAAGTGGCGCGAAGGCATTGGCGGCCGGCTGCGTTATTTTGTTTCCGGCGGCGCGCCACTCTCGCCGACGCTGTCTTATTCCTTTCTCGGCGCCGGCATCAAAATTTTGCAGGGTTATGGCATGACTGAAACCTGCATCGTCTGTGCGAACCGTCCCGAAGACAACTGCGTGGGCTCGATCGGCAAACCATTCAAAGGCATCGACGTGAAGACCGCCGCGGATGGCGAGCTGCTCATCCGGGGCGCGAATGTGATGCGCGGTTATTATGGCCACCCCGAAGCGACGCTGGCGGTGATGCGCGACGAATGGTTCGCGACCGGCGACGTCGGCCACATCGACAACGACGGCCACATCTTCATCACCGATCGCAAAAAAGATCTGTTTAAGCTTTCGAACGGTAAGTACATCGCGCCCCAACAACTCGAAAGCCTTTTAAAGCAGAGTGAGTTTGTGAATCAGGTGGTGGTCATCGGCTCGAGCCGGAAATATCCGGCAGCATTGATCGTGCCGGATTGGGAAGCGGTCAAGAGCGCTCTGCGTGCCGCGGGTGAGTCAGTTGCTGACAGTCACGAC
>DATNEI010000154.1:0-9323 GCA_035606795.1 Pyrinomonadaceae bacterium | reverse complement strand
CCGTGAAAACCACGCGCAAGATGCGCGTGCCACCTCAAACCAGTAGGCAGATAGTTGGTGCTGCGAGTATTCCGAGCTAACAGACTAGAATGGCCACTTGGCTCTCAGGTCGTCGTCTGAACCCTGATAGAAGTTTCTGTCGACGAACTCTCCTCCGGCTTTCACCGGTCCAGGTGGGTTATGAGTGGGAGATTCGCCCGCAGTGTATTGCCATAGCGTGTAGGTACTCCATGTGTTCGAAGGAATTCCTATGGGCGCGCTGCGGTAGCGGGCATACCATAAGGGACAATTTCGCAGGACGACATCGTTGGTGTTTCCTACTTGTTCACGCAGGACTGAGCCGCCATAAAGCACGGGATACCGGCCAAGCTTCTCATTGATTAACTCAACTGAATCCCGAACGTGACCGATCGTCATGGGCGCCCCGTGTTTTCGCGCCTCCCAGTCCCAGGCGATAAGTTCGTCAGGTTGAGGCTGGGCCGTGTCAAGGAAGTGGTCGACTTGGTTTTCCCAATCGGCGTCAGTGGAGAAATGGAATGCTCCCCAAAGCAGGCCCAGCGCTTTTGCGGCGTCTCTTCGGGCCTTATATTTCGGGTCTTTAAAGTCGGTGCCCTGAGTCGCCTTGTGAATGATCGCGACGATGCCTTCGTCCTTTAGTCGTTGGAAGTCAAAAGGGTCCCCGTAATAGCCATCGATCACGTTTGATGTTGTCGGCATTGCTACTCCTATTTGAAAGGTTGGTGACACCCAACCAAGCTATCAACTACTTAGTCCCTTATTTATTGTTAATCCATCGCCGCGACTGCGCGAACGTCCCGTATGTAGCTCCTTTAGTCATGCCAAAAATACTCGAGCGGGCCGTTTTGTCCGAAGCCGTTGATAACATGTCCGTCGTTGAAATTGTGACGCCCGGCCTGGGCGGTTGCCGGGCCCTTGTCGGTGGCTGTACCCGGTCGAACGACAGCCACATGGCCGTGTCCCGCGTCGTTTTTCCACATCACAACAGCAAGTTTGCCCTGATTCGCAGCGTCCTGCGCCTGTTGCGGCGTACAAGAGTGAAAACCAAATTGGGTGACGCCATGGCCTCTCATCCAAACGATCCCGCCGTTGATGTTAATCTCGTGGGCGCCTGGCGCGCGCGGAACCGCTATCTTGCCCGAACTGTCAATCCAGTGCGGAATTTCAGCGCCCATGGCGCGACTGACGTCCCACGCAAAGATATTGCAGTATGTGTTGCCATGGTCGGGCAGGTGACGCGGATTATTTCCCACAGCAAACTGATTGATCAATTGGGAGTAGATTGCGGGATTGCGCTGGCCCGGTGAGTTTGTCAGCGGCGGATCGCTATAATTTAGCCGATCCATCGAAAAGGTTCCCGGCGCTGGATGAATCCCATCATAAGCTGCGGGCTGATCGGGGGCAGGTGTTGGAGGTGGTGCCGGAGCGGTACCGGGGATATTGATCTTTTGCCCAACCTTGATCAAGTTAGGATCAAAGATCTGCTGATTCGCTTGGAGCAGATCATTCAGCGAAACGCCAAACTTATTAGCGATCTTCGAAAGGCTGTCTCCTGGTTGCACTTCGTAAGTGTCGGCAATGGTAGGCATGTTTATTTCCTTTCTGTTTGGCGATTCGCAAATTAATTCTTTGACTTGGTCTCCCGACCAAGAACCGTTGTCCGCCAACGACCCAAAAGCGCACGCGACGGTCTCATCGGCCGACTGCGTTCCGAATTGGAACTGGTCAACGCGCTATTGCTTCGGTGCGCTCTCGGCGAGTAATACGTCAACGTTCATGGCGTCCTCCGTTACATCTGCTTGTCTAGCATCTAACGCGAGAAACCGAATAGAAAGCTCTAATCTAAAAGCTCGTCGATCCTGCCGGTAGCAATCATGCGGATCACTCTGAGGAAAAGATCTCGGCTTAACTTAACGCCTGCATGAATGTGTTGAAATTCTGCTGCCTTTCCGCAAGACCATTCGCCGGGTCTCTTCCGTTTACTCGCGCAGAAACTTTCCGCACCGCTGCGTCGTTCGCACCCTGGTCGCAGACGGCCCAGATATTGTTGGAGTTGAAGAAGAAGCCGGCAGAGGCTAGCGGGTACTTGGTGGCGACCAGATCAGGATTCGCCACGCAGTCCTCGCCAATGTGTTCGGTGAAACTCTGGTAATTGTTCCTGCCGGTGAGTTGAATGTATCCGCGGCCGCGGTATTTGAATCCGTCGCCCGACGCTTCGTCGCCGTTACCCATCCGGTTTGCGTAGACGCGGCTGCCGATCTTTTGCGGATTGCGGGCATAGGCATTCACATCCACGTCCTTGAAATATTTGGGAAAGATTTGCAGCAGCCGTTGCGCGCTATAGTTCAAATTCTCGGCGACAGCCATGAAGTTCATCGATTCCAACGCGCACTGGGCCAGGAAATGGGCGAGACGCAGGTTTGTCGTGATGCCAAACTTTGCCGCCGCCTCGGGAATTTGCGTGAGCACGACATCGGGAACTTTGCCGACAAGAGCCGCCAGATTCAGATCAGGAGCTGTCGCTGGCGCTGCGCCTGCCGCGGTTCCGGATTGCGTATCGCTGGGTGCCTCGCCGCCTGTGCTGACGTCTGAGGCGCCAGTGTTGCTCGTCGCGGCGCCGGTGTTGCTCATCGAGATCCCCGAAGCTGCTTGTAGCGCCGCGATTGTCGCCGGCCCGGCGATGCCGTCGGCCTGCAAACCTTTGCTGTGCTGAAAAGCGATGACGGCAGCAGTTGTCCCCGGACCAAAATGTCCATCAACTCCGTGGGGATCAAAACCGATGTCTTTGAGTTTCTGTTGCAGGTCCTTTACGTCTGGACCCGATGAGCCTTGCTTTAGGACCGGCATGATTTCCCTCTTGTGCGTTTGCGAATCTGACTAGAATGGCCTCAGTTTTGAAAACAGTGTATCCCAATTGATCGTGAAGCCAATGTTTCCTCTAATTTCCTTTTCCTTAATCAACTCTGTTCGGTTAGCAAACGTCACTGATACAGGAAACTTGATTCCTAAAGCCTTGATTGGGATATTCAGCCCAAACTGGCCGACGGCGATGTCGCCCCGCGTGTTCGGCAGGACGGTGCCTGCCGCAGTCGAAGCATCTTCTACCAGGCGCTCGTAACGGCCACTAAACCAAAAATCGAATTGACCTGTGTCGCCCAGTTTGAAAGGAACAGCAAGTTGGCCGGCAAACTGAAAGTCGCGAATGTGACCTGGCTTCGGAACTAAAGCAGTCACGGGCGGCAACTTGTTGAAAAATGTGAGCGAGCCGTTTGCGGTCAGGTCGATTCGCGAGCTGGCACCAGTCGCCGCGATGAAATTTAAATTTGAAAGATCCGGCGCGTTCACGTTACGGGTGTTTGTATATTCCAGGGTAAAAATCTTGCCCTTAGCAATTCGATCCAGCAGTTCGTTCTTCCGTTGCGTATATTCTAAGAACGTTTTCGCGAAATCAGTAACAGCTTGTGCGGTGTCAGCTGAAATCGTATCAACTGGTAATAGGTCCGCCCGTGACCTGAGAATCTCGGCAGTTTGAGTCACACGCTGCTCGGATGAGAGGCCCTGATCAATCGTTTTCAGCGCTGTGTTCGTTTGTATCAACCAGGCTTGGAGCGCTGGATCCTTAAAGGTTGGTTCCTCATTCTCAGTGCCCCAGTCGTTCAGCGCCAGACTTGTCTTCGAAATTTGGTCCGATAACTTGACCATTTCTTCCGAAACGAACTTTTCCCAGGCGCGTTCATATTTTTTCAACCGCGGGTCGCGATCGTTCATGAATTCTACTCTGGCGGAGAAGGCTGAGAGTTGTTGCTTATCTCCCGTGAAAACACCGGGCGTACTTCCGCGGTTGGTATCGAAAGTAAACCCCAAAGAAGTCTTGCCCAGGAATTTAAGAAAGGGATCGTTCTCGTTTTGCCGGAAGCCGCTGATGAACCCTTTCTTCTGAAAGAGGTTCAGGACCCCGGCGGGATTAACTCGGTAAGTAATTGTAGTATCGCTCTGAGATTGGGTTGCCGCGCCATTCTCTACCGCCAGGCCAAACAAGTAAGGAACACCCCCTTTTACCACAAGCGAGGTTGTACCTTGACTGCTTGGACCCGCGCCGACTTGCTGATCGATTCTTTTTTCCTGCGCTTCGGTTACAAATGAGACGTAGGACTCGGTTGCTTTCGCCTTCAACAGCTTCGCGATCAAGATTGTAAAAAGTTCGGCGCGGTGCGCGGAAATATGAATGTACTTTTCGCTCGGCAGGCTGTCGATGCGGATTGCGAGTTGGCAAACTGCGTTCTCGTATTTTGATGGAAATGGCAGGTTTGGCCTTCCACCGACAAGGCAGGCAACCGGTGGATTCGCGCTCGCGACCACGGAGGCCGGCGCGGCGGCCTCCGTCAAATCAGTTTCCGATAGCTTCTTAACAGTGGCATCAAAGGCCACTTGAGCATTGCTTGGCGTGGGACTCGGCGACGGTATTGGAGTAGCGGCTAGAGGCACCGCCACGACAACACCGCTTTGACGAAGCCCCTGGTCAAGATCGCCCAGTTCGTTATTCACCCCGTCCAAATCCTTCTGCAAGGCTGCGAGATAGGCCGCATTCGGCCTCGGATTGCGCTGAATGAAGGAAATGTTCCCCCGGAGCCAACCCTTCTTTTGCAACAACAGGTCGCGAAGTTTTTGCCGCGCGCCGATCACTTGCACTTTGAAAACAGCTTCCGAAGGCGAACCCGAAGGCGGCGGCGCTGAAAGCAAAGTCTGTAAATCAGAACGAGCGTCATTTATTTCCGCCTCCTCGGTTTCTGGCTGCGGCTGTTGTTGAGCCCAAACAGTTCCTGAAGAGACCCAGAACGTAAGTGACAATAGGATCAGAAGGAGAATCTCTCGCGTGGCTTTAGTCTTCATCGCGAACCATCCTTTTCAAGTTGAGAGTCCTCAGGCGAAAAACCTGTAGGCGGCGCTGATGGGGATGCCTAACGGGCTGAAGGTTTGCAAACACTGATTGTTGGATTCATTTGTCACGGTCTTTACGATTACCGTGTAAACTCCGCCCGGTGGCACGGAGTCGAAGGTTAGTTCCAACAGATTCGTGCCTGCGTGCAATTGCAGTTGTATTCCTGTCGGGGGAACGGGTAGCGATGGCCCACCATCTAACTTGAAGGTCATCATCGGCACGGTCCCGGCCACCGTTACCGTGACGGTAACCGTTTCACCTACGTTACCCTTATACCTGAGGTCGGCATGACTCTTTTCTTCCATTATGGCCTCCTTGACTTGGACTTCTCGTTAATGCTTTTCCTAGCTGCGTTCCGGAGCTGTCATTAATTCTGCTGACTCAATCCTTCGATTTCTCTTCCGGACTCTTCTCCTTCGGCTTCACGGTGGATCGGACGACGATGAACTTGTTGAGCAAGTCGAACCAAAACGGCGCGCCTAGAGAGATTGCCAGTGCAGTCAATAACCAGCCGAAGAAATGAAGTCTTACGGCCGGATACCATCGCGACACAAAACTTTGCTCCCAAAACCGAATGCCCGGCCACTCCTCATCTCGCCAGCCAATCGGTAATCCGAGGTCATCAAGCTGGCACGTGCTCTGCTTTAACTTGCATTGCGGAGAGTCTGGCTGGCCTTCGCACGCTTCGGCCGCGCATTTACAAAGTTGTTGCTTAGCCTTGCACTGCGGTGTGTCCTGGTTATCTTTGCAGGCCTCGTTCCAGCATGGAGTGGCAGCGGGTGTGGGCGTCGCTGCGGCCGCTGCCGCGTGTTGTTCGTTCGGAGTCGTCGCCGGTGTCGGCGTTGTTGTGGGCGTTGGCGTTGGTGATGGCTCGGTCGGTTGATTGGGATTAGCAGGAGTCGTCGCAGCCTCCGTTGTGGTCGGTTGCTTTTGGGACAGACTCGCGGCCGTGTTGTTGGGCGTCCTGGTGGGCGAAGCGGTTGCATTAGCCTTCGCGTAGTCCTGAGCCGCCGAAACCAAAGCCTCTCGCAACGACCGGTCCGTCGCCAGTCGCTTGGCAATGATGACGGAGTCCGCGTTCACTGATATCGCCACGAAAAAGCCGATGATGAAGATGAAAACTTGCGCGCGGCGCTTATACCAACCCGACACGCGATCCATCGACGCGTTGAACCAGTCTTCGATGTTCTGGCGCGCTTTCGCAGCGTCATCACCCGCCGCGTCAATCAGAGCGATCAAAGCCTGTTGGGCTTGTGGTGCGGTTGTTAGGAGTGGATTCAATCCGATCGCCGCCCGTAGATTCGCTAAGGCTCCGGTGGGAGCGGACGGCGGCGCCGGTGGCGGAGTATCAAGTTTTACGTCAAACGTGGGCGGCGCGGCTGCGGCTGCACCCGATGGCGTTGACGCGGGCGGCGATCCGCCAGCCGTTCCCGGAAGTATCAAGTCCATCAAAGCCAACGCAAAACTCCGCGAAGGTATGTAGGTGGGTAATTGGGTACGCCAAATGTAGCGTAATCTTGAAGCGATGCCGGTATCTTCGTACCGTCCGCCGAATAGCCCGTTTACGAGCGCATGATTATAAAGTTTGGCGACCAAATCGGCCGCGCCGGATTCGCTGCCGGGAACCAATAGCTCCCGAATACCTCGTTCGAGATCGATGGCCCTCTTCTTCAACGCAAGTTCAATTAGTTCGTTGGCTGCCGAGCAGATAAGACTTAGCAGCAAGTAAACGAACACCATTCCAATCGCAACGTCGAGAATTGTAGAATTGAACATAAGCCCTCCATCTTTTAAGTAGATAGAAGTGGCGAGTGAGCAGCGATCGTAAAAGTGAGCGCGACTCCGCGACCGCCTAAGGATTGCGATGTCGCGGTCGGTTTCGTGAGAACGCGCCCGGTGGCGCGTTGCATAAAGTCAGAACTTCCAAAAAGACTTTAGGAGCTGAATCGGTCCCTGGGACAGGCGGCTTATACTCTGACGGCCCCGGCATGTCAATAGTTTTTTAGACGAAATCGGTTCACACAGTTTCAGAAAAGTCGGCTTGCGCGTTTTAGCGCAGAGGCGAAATTAAGAGTTAGGCGAAGGGAGCTGGTTTTCACGCCGGCGCTGGGTTTGCATGAGAATAATGGCTGTGGAAAGAATTCGTCTCTGGACGATCGGTCACTCAACACGTTCGCTCGATGAATTTACGAGTCTGCTGAACTCGGCCAGCCTCGAATTGCTGGTCGATGTGCGCAGTTTTCCAGGTTCGCGCCGCTACCCGCATTTCAATCGGGAAAACTTGTCCGCATCCTTGGCCGCCGCGGGCTTTGAGTACATTCACATGCCGGAACTTGGCGGCCGCCGCAAAGCGAAACCGGACTCACTTAATATGGCGTGGCGCAATGAATCGTTTCGCGGTTACGCCGATTATATGGAGACCGAAAATTTCCGCGCCGGAATTGAGCGATTGATGGAGTTGGCGCGTGAGCGACGAACCGCAATCATGTGCTCCGAAGCCGTCTGGTGGAGGTGTCACCGAAGTTTGATTGCGGATTATTTGAAAGCTGCGGGGGTCACAGTCACGCATATCCTGGGCATCGGAAAGTCAGAAGAGCATCCGTTTACCAGCGCCGCGCAGATCGTGAAAGGCGAGCTGTCCTATCGCGGCGTTTTGGAATCGCGCGAATGATGTTTGATAATCAATGAAACTTTGCGTGGGAAAGAAGGCCAGGATGGCGGAACACGAAACAGTCAAACGTTGCGAACGCTGTGATCGGATTACCGATCACGTGATTGAATTCATCGGGCCGGATGACGCGCCGCATTTCGTTTGCTGGGAGTGCGTCGAGCGCCACGAGAAAAGATTCAATCACCGCCCAGGTTGGCGACGCGCGCATCGCACGCAACGATATCTCAGATCAGAACCGCCGGCGGCAGCGGGTGGGTAAAGTTCGTGACAAAGGACTCGAAGTTTTTGAGATCAGCTGTTCGCTATTGCGGATGGTTCTGACAGTGAGTGCGTACGTCTGTCGTTCTTTCCCATTGACGGTCGTCTCGCTCTAACAATTCGTCCGCCGCCTTCGGGCCCCACGATCCTGCCGGGTAGTTCGGAAAGTCAGGCGCTGGTTCGGACTTCCAAGCTTGCAGAATAGGTTCAACCACAGCCCAACCGGCTTCAACCTGATCGGCGCGCTGAAATAAAGTCGCATCGCCCACCATACAATCGTGCAGCAAACGTTCGTAACCGGTGCTGGGTGTGTCGCCGAAATAGTCTTCGTAATCAAAATCCATATCGACGGCGCCGATGTTCATGATCGATCCGGGAATCTTGGCGCCAAATCGCACGCTGATTCCTTCGTCAGGTTGAATGTGTAATACCAGGCGATTGCGCGTCAGCTCTTCCACGCTGGTCTTGCGAAACAGCACAAACGGCGGACGCTTGAATTGAATCGCAATCTCAGTGTCACGGGCCGCGAGGTGTTTCCCTGTCCGCAAATAGAAGGGAACGTCAGCCCAGCGCCAGTTATCGATCAGCAGTTTGAGTGCGATAAACGTTTCGGTAGTGGAATCAGGCGCGACGTTTGGTTCGGCGCGATAGCCGGCCGCTTCTTTGCCGTCGATTTCGCCGGGACCGTATTGGCCGCGCACAGTTCGCTGCGCCGCTTCTTCAGGCGAAGGACATTGGATCGCGTGAAGAATCTTTGCCTGTTCGTCGCGCACTGCGTTCGCGCCGAACGAAATGGGCGGCTCCATCGCGGTCAACGTCACCAGTTGCAAGAGATGATTCGGGACCATGTCGCGGAGCGCGCCGGCACTCTCGTAGTATGCGCCGCGCTGTTCGACACCGACTTTTTCGGCCGCGGTGATTTGCACGCTGTCGATGTAACGGCGATTCCAAATCGGCTCGAAGATGCCGTTGCCGAAGCGAAACACCAAAATATTCTGGACAGTCTCTTTTCCCAGATAATGATCGATGCGATAGATCTGATCCTCTGTGAGAATCGATCCAATTTCCTGATTCAATTTGCGGGCTGATTCGAGATCGCGGCCGAACGGTTTTTCAATTACCACGCGCCGCCAGCGATCGTTCTCTTCTTTGGTGAGGCCGGCCCGGCCCAGCTGTTCGACGATGGGCGCAAAATATTGCGGCGCGGCAGCCAGATAGAAAAAGTAATTTCCTTGCGCCTGATGATCTCTATCAAGTTCCTCAACCCGCGACTTTAACTGCGTGTAAAGTGCCTCATCGGTGAAGTCGCCCGACAGGTAGTAGAGACGTTCCTCGAGCCACTTCCATTCCGCCGGATCGATCTCATTGGTGGCGAAATCTTTCATGTCATCGCGCAGCCGCGAGCGAAATTCGTCGTCAGACATTTCCGCGCGCGCG
>DATNEI010000148.1:0-2630 GCA_035606795.1 Pyrinomonadaceae bacterium | reverse complement strand
CTCACGCCCGAAAGCGATTTCAGTGTCTCCTGAAGGAACTTAGCCGAGCCCGGATAGACCTGCACTATCTGCGAGATCATGTGAGTTCCGGCGGCCATCCGATTACTGAGCACGAGCAACAAGAGCAGAGCGGGGAACAGAGTCATCAGGCCGAAGTAACTCATCGCCGCCGCTGACGTGAATAGATCGTTTTCGTGAAATTGATGGACGGCCTCAGAGATCATTCGTCGCCACGGCGAACGATTGCGCACGCCAAACGACTGACGCGAGATGCGCTTTAAACGATCTGAAGTTGAGGTCGAGACTGACATTACTGTTTAGAGGCGGGCTACCGCCCGCCAATTTCGTCCGGCGGGCAATAGCCCGCCTCTAAACGTCTTAAGGTCGAGGTCCGTCGAACAAAGTGGGACGCTGTTGTCCGCTTCTGGCTCCAAAATGCTGATAGGCGAGTTGCGTCGCCATGCGACCGCGCGGCGTGCGATTCAGAAAGCCTATTTGAATTAAGTATGGCTCGATAATTTCTTCGATCGTATCTTTTTCTTCGTGAATCGCGGCCGACAAGGTGCTCACGCCCACCGGCCCGCCTTCAAATTTTTCGATAATGGTTGAGAGCAGCTTGCGGTCCATCTCGTCCAGACCATATGTATCGACTTCCATTCGGTTCAGCGCGTCGTTGGCCACTTCGTGCGTGATGCGTCCGTCGTAATCGACGTCAGCATAGTCCCGCACGCGCCGCAGCAAGCGATTGACAATGCGCGGGGTGCCGCGCGCCCGCTTGGCAATTTCCCGCGCGCCGTCGACTTCAATCTCCACGTTCAGAATGTTCGCTGAGCGCTTGATGATCGTCTCTAAATCTTCGTGCGGGTAAAAGTCTAAATGGAAGTTGATCCCAAATCTGCCGCGCAGCGGGGCGCTGATCAATCCCGCCCGCGTCGTTGCCCCCACCAAAGTAAACTTGGGGACGTCGAGTTTGATCGACCTGGCGCCGGGACCCTGGCCAATCATGAAGTCGAAGGAAAAATCCTCCATCGCCGGGTAGAGTTTCTCTTCGATCACCGGCATCAGGCGATGGATCTCGTCGATGAACAGCACGTCGCCTTCCTCGAGCGTCGTCAGCAGGGCAGCAATGTCGCCGGTCTTCTCGATCGCCGGTCCGGATGTCGACTTGAGTTGCGCCCCCATTTCGTTTGCGACGATATGCGCCAGAGTTGTTTTGCCGAGTCCAGGCGGTCCGGTAAGCAGGACATGATCGAGTGCCTCACGTCGCTTCTTCGCAGCCGCGATGTAGATGCGCAAATTGTCCTTCGCTTTCGATTGTCCGATGTACTCCGAAAGCTTGGTGGGCCGCAGCGATAGATCGAACTGGCGATCCTCCTCAGTCGGAATCGCGCTCAAGGCTTCGGCTGCTCTGGTTGCATTAGCCATTGATGATTTTGATTGTGAATCTCGGGAAAGTTTAGGTCAACTTGTGGCACAGACTTCAGTCTGTGATAGTGCCGTTGTTCACACAGACTGAAGTCTGGGCCACTAAGCCTTTGCCAGCGATCTCAAACTACGCCGCAGGATCACTTCCACTGAAAGATCGCCGCCTTCGTCGATCGCATTCTTCACAGCTTTTTCGGCCGCCGCCCGTTGATAACCAAGGTTAGACAACGCCGACATAGCGTCGTCGCGCATCGACTCGGTTGTTGTAGGCGCGCCCGAGGCTGCGGTTTTAGCCGCGAATTCTTCTTCCAGAGCCGTTGACGACAAGGCAGCGATCTTGTCGCGCAGATCCACCACCAAACGTTCGGCCGTCTTGCGACCAACCCCGGGAATAGCCACCAGCCGCACCAAATTGTTTGTGCGAATTGAAGCGATCATCTCGTCGGCATTCATGCCTGACAGAAGTTTTATCGCCAATGCCGGACCGACGCCGTTAACGGAAATCAATTGCAGAAATAGTTCACGCTCGCGCGAAGTTTTGAATCCGAAGAGTTGAATCACATCTTCGCGCACGTGCGTGTAGACGCGCAGCTGCACCGGTTCGCCGACTTCGCCTAGTTCATAGAACGTCGACAGTGGAATTGCGACGTCATAGCCGACGCCGCCGACATCGATGATTGCCGAGGTCGCCTGTTTGGAAAGTAATGTACCTGAAAGATGCGCGATCATTTGGAGCGCAGGCATCTTGCCTGCGGTGCGCCAGCACCCTTGCTCGCGCTTTTGTCCCGCTCTCTACTGCTCGCGGTTCTGTAACGCGCGGATTATCGCGAAGGATCCATTCATTCGCAAATGGAAGTTTCGCGCTCCTACCGATGCGGCGTTATACTTTCAGCGACACGAGCGATGAAAAAAGAAAAGATCTCAGAGCTGACGACCAACCGCTTAAGCGTATACCTGCGCTGCCTGAACGAACTCGCGGCCGCCGGCATCAGAACCGTTTCGTCGCAGGAACTCGCCGAGCAGTTCAATCTGAATTCGGCGCAAATTCGCAAAGACCTCGGTTATTTCGGTGAATTTGGCGTGCGGGGCACCGGATACTTCATCGACGACCTGCGCAGTCATCTGACGAAAATTCTTGGCCTGGATCAACCACATCGTGTGGGAATTGTCGGCGCGGGAAGATTGGGCAGGGCGCTCGCGAATTA
>DATNEI010000144.1:0-2653 GCA_035606795.1 Pyrinomonadaceae bacterium | reverse complement strand
CAAATGACGTCCGTGCCTCACGGCTTTCGCGTCACTGCACTGACCGAGGACGCGCTCAATGCGATTGAAGATAACGAACGCAGCATCTATGGCGTGCAGTTTCATCCCGAAGTGGCGCATACGCCGCTGGGGGCCCAGGTTATTCGTAATTTTCTTTTCTCGATCTGCGGCTGCCGCGGCGACTGGTCTCCAAAAGCAGTTATCGAGGAACAAGTCGGACGTATTCGCGAAGCTGTAGGAGAAACTGGACGCGTAGTCTGCGGGCTATCGGGCGGTGTCGATTCAACTGTGGCTGCAGCGCTGGTGCATCAGGCGATTGGTGAGCGCCAGACTTGTATCTTTGTTGATAACGGCCTTTTGCGAGATGGTGAGTTTGAGTCGACGATTGCCTTATTGCGGCAGCAAATGAAACTGAACATCGCAGGCGTCCGCGCAGGCGAGCGATTTCTTTCCGCGCTAGCGGGAGTGACCGAACCTGAGCAGAAACGAAAACTAATCGGCAAGGTTTTTATCGACGTTTTCGAGGAGGAGGCGAAGCGTGTGGGTGGCGTGGCCTTCCTGGTTCAGGGAACCTTATATCCGGATGTTATTGAATCGGTGTCCGTGCGTGGTCCTTCGGCGGTGATAAAAAGCCATCACAATGTTGGCGGGCTACCCGAGAAAATGAATTTGAAGTTGATTGAACCACTGCGCGAACTCTTCAAAGACGAAGTGCGGCTGATCGGCAGGGAATTGGGAGTTCCGGAAGAGATACTCACGCGACATCCTTTTCCGGGTCCTGGCTTGGCTGTACGAATAATCGGAGAAGTAACTGAGGAACGAGTACGCCTGCTACAGTCTGCCGACCGCATTCTTGACGAAGAACTGCGCGCTGCCGGTCTTTACAATTCCGTCTGGCAGGCATTTCCAGTTTTGCTGCCCGTTTCGACTGTGGGCGTCATGGGCGATGAACGCACTTATGAAAAGGTGGTGGCCATCAGGGCTGTGACTAGTGTCGATGGCATGACTGCCGACTGGGCGAGACTGCCTCACGATCTGCTCGCTCGCGTGTCTTCACGGATCATTTCCGAGGTTCGCGGCATTAACAGAGTCGTCTACGACATCAGTTCCAAACCGCCGAGCACGATCGAGTGGGAATAACCTCGGCAGTATCTTCACGCGCAGCCTTTAAAGCATTTTCTCCATAACGGCGATGAAGTTTTTGATTTATCGTAGCTTAACCACCAATCAAGACTTCGGAATCGCAGATCGCACTGAGCATCGAAGCGGACGAGCGTGCTATAGTTGCGCCCGTCGATTAATCACAACTTATTCCTGTCCTGCCCGTCGCCAGACGGGTTAGCTGCTTTCATTGATTGTTTATGTCTGATCAAAGATTTGCACACCTCCATCTGCATACCGATTACAGCCTGTTAGACGGCGCAATTCAGATTAAGCCGCTCGCGAAGCGAACCGAAGAGCTTGGCATGACGGCCTGCGCGATGACTGATCACGGCAACATGTTTGGCGCCATCTCGTTTTACAACACGATGAAGAGTCGCGGCATTAAGCCTATCATCGGCTGTGAGACTTACATCACGCGCGGGAGCAGAAGGGATCGCGCCGCTTCAGCACCGGGAGAGAAGGCAAATTTTCATTTGATCCTGCTCGCGAAGGACCTGGACGGTTATCGCAATCTCGTGCGCCTCACCTCGAAGGCTTACACCGAAGGCTTCTACTACAAACCGCGAATCGACAAGGAACTGCTGGCCGAGCATTCGAAGGGACTCATCGCACTTTCCGCCTGCCTGTCCGGCGTACCGTCGGCGGCGCTGGCGCGCGACAACTGCGACGAGGCTGCGGCCGCGGCCATTGAATTTGAAGAGATTATGGGGAAAGGGAATTACTTCCTGGAGATTCAGGAACATGGCCTTGACGCGCAGCAAAGAATTCGCAAGCCGTTGGTAGAGCTTTCGCGGCGGACGGGGGTGCCGCTCGTTGCCACAAACGATGCTCACTACCTGACACCCGAAGACTCCCGCGCACATGACGTGCTGCTTTGTATTGGTTCAGGCAAAACTGTGACTGATACCAATCGCCTGCGTTATGCGAGTCCGAACTTTTATGTCCGCTCACCGGAAGAGATGTGGCGAATATTCGGCAACGAACTTCCCGAAGCCCTGACCCGAACTGTGGAAATCGCCGAGAGATGCGATCTCAAGCTTCCCGAGAACATCAACCACCTGCCCAACTATCCCATTCCTGACGGCGAGGTTGCGTCGCCGGATGAGTATTTCGAGAAAGTTGTACGGGATGGATTCGAACGCCGCCGCCAGCGAGTCTGGGAGCGGCAGCAGTCACGCGGCACCCTTAGACACCCAATCTCGGATTATCAGACGCGTCTGGTCAGCGAGATTGCCATGATTAAGCAGATGGGCTTCGCCGGATACTTCCTCATCGTTTGGGACTTCGTTCGCTACGCCAAGGAACACTCGATTCCGGTCGGGCCGGGAAGAGGCTCTGCGGCCGGCTCGCTGGTCGCCTACTGTCTCGACATCACCGACATCGACCCACTCCAGTACGACCTGCTCTTCGAGCGCTTCCTGAACCCTGGTCGCGTGTCGCTGCCCGATATCGATATCGACTTCTGTGTCCGCGGTCGCGGCGACGTCAT
>DATNEI010000129.1:0-48570 GCA_035606795.1 Pyrinomonadaceae bacterium | reverse complement strand
TATGCAGGATTGGCGGCGCATTGACAGATTTGAGCGCAGCTTCAGTGGCGCCTTTGTCGGAAAGCACTGTGGCAGTGGTAAGAGCAGCCTTGATGCGTTTCGCTTCTTCGCCGGTGCCCTTTAGTGGTGGGTAGCAAAGCTGAGTGAAATCAATGCCACGATACTTCAAATCACGCCGCGTCGCCTCGTCAATCACCGCTCGACCACGCGCGCCACTCGTACACGCGGCGACAGCCTCGCCCGTCAGGTTGTAGGTCGGATTGGCGAAGATGATAGCGCCGGGACGATTCTCGCTTCGGACTTGCAGGCGAAGCAGGTCGCGCCCGCTGGTGAGATAGTCGAGCGTGTAGCTTTCCAGAAGGTACTTGCCGTTCTCATCCACCATCGCAGCGAAAGGGGCCAGGTTCAACGCGCCATCAGGCGACAGGAAAAGATGTCGGGTATCGCCCAGCAGCTTACGAATCGGACGCATAACGCGCTCGTCAACTTGCCGTCCAAGTTGCCGGGCGTCCGCGCGCGCCGGATCCGCCAGCGCTTCGCGCCAGAGCTTGAGGTCGACGTCCAACGGCGCGGCCTCGCCGAGATCGATGAACTGCGGCGCGTCGTCCGAAGGTTTCAGTACATAGGCGATGTAACGCAAAGGGCTATATCTTTCGGCGAGGGTTTTTGCCTTTACGTCGAACGGCTGGTAGGCGTAAATCTCGATCAGCGCGGCGTCCCGCGGGATGGCCGCGCGCACGGCTTCGAGCGTGACGGACTTTGTGCGCGCGCTGAACTCCGCGCTGCGGCGTCCGATGTCATCCTGCAGTTTCTCTACTTCGGTCTGAAGTTGAGCGACCCGCGCGCGTCTCAGGTCGGCCGCCAAGCGCGCATCGCTCGAGAGCTGAAGCGTAGCGAGCTGCGACTGCGCGTTCGCCAGCGCGTCGAGCAGCTTGACATCGTCGGGCGCGGCGCGACGACGCAGGGCTGCTATCTGGTCCGTCATTGCGTCGAGCGAACGTCCCTTCCGCCGCAAGATCGTGGTCAGCGCAAGGCGCGCCGCCTCCGGGTTTGCGGGCGCGGAGTGTGCGTGTAAAGAGACGCTTATCGCCGTCCAGCCGGATAGTTGATTGAGAAAAAGCTGCTTCTGCTTCTCGGAGCCGGCGGCAAGCATGACCCCAAGGCCGCTTTCGTAAATCTCTTGCGCGCGTGTCTCGACCTCAACCGCACGCGGATAATCTCCTTCTGCCGTGTACAACACCGCGAGGGCGCCCAACGTGAGAGCCACAGCCGGATTTTGGCTGCCGAGCGTCTTTTCCTTTATCGCTACCGCGCGTTGATAGTACGGCTCGGCCTTCGCATACTCGCCTTGCATTACATACAAGACACCCAAATCATTCAGGATTTCAGCGACCGCCGGGTGCTCTGTGCCGAGCGCCTTCTCATATATGGCCAGTGCGCGTTTGTAAAACGCTTCGGTGTTAACGTAGTCGCCCTTCACACCATACATCTCTGCGATATGACTCAGCGATGAGGCGACGTCCGGGTGCTGCGAGCCCAACAGTTTTTCGCGAATTTCCAGAGCGCGCTCAAAGTACTGCATGGCTGTTTGATAGTCGCCTTTAGCTTTCAACGCTTCGGCGAGACCGTCCAAAGACTGGGCCACCGCCGGGTGCTCCTTGCCGAAAATCTTCTCGCGGATAGCTAGAGCGCGCCGGTGCGTCTGCTCGGCCCTCGCGTGGTCTCCTTTCGCGCGATACAGAGAGGCGAGGTTATTGAGGTACGTAGCGACGAGCGCGTGCTCGCTGCCATACACTTTCTCGTAGATGGCTAAGGCTTGCAGGAACAGCGGTTCGGCTTTGACGAATTCGCCTTTCGCATAATACAGCCCTCCGAGATTGTTTAGGGAGATGGCGAGTTCAGGGCTGCTCTTGCCGAGCTCCTTCTCGCGGATAGCCAGAGAGCGCTGGTAGAGCGGCTCGGCCTTGTCGTATTCACCTTTCGACCAATACAACAAACCGAGATTGTTCAAGATAACGGCGACCTCGAGATGATCACTGCCGAAAGCTTTCTCGCGGATGGCAAGCGCGCGCCGGTAAGGCGGTTCGGCCTTCCCATATTCGGCTTTCGCCCAGTAAAACAATCCGAGAGCGTTTAGTGCCCGGGCCAGGTATGGATGGTCGTCGCCCAGTTCCTTCTCGGCGACAGCAACCGCGCGTTGATACAGCACTTCAGCTTTGTCATAGGCGCTCCTGGTCTCATACAGATGGGCGAGGAAGAGCAGCGACGAGACGAGCGGAGGATAGTCACTGCTGAACGATTTCTCCCGTAGCGCGAGCACGCGCTGGCATGTCTCTATCGCCTCGTCATACTTATTCGCGTCGGCAAGAGCCAGGCAGCGATCGGTCAGTTGTTTGAGCTCCGCCGGCGGATCCTCTGTCTGAGCGTGAACTCGGGCCGAGACGGGGGTTACCAAAGTGAAGGCAAGCAACGCCAGGATAAAAACTAATTTCATCTTCGTACGCGAGAATCGAGACACGATATTGGCTGACCTCCCTGACGAAGCATGAGCTGAAGTTTGCATTGCCGCCGAAAGGATGAACGCTTTCGTGGCGCGCATCTTATATGCGCCGGTACCCTATGGCAATGCTTTATGCGGGAGTTGACGACGAACGGTACGACACCCCGCTGCGTTATCTTTCCCGTCGCGTAATCGCTATAATCTCAACGCTCTTGAACAATCAAACAGTGTGGGATTTGCAATGCGGGGACGCTCGGTTTCGGGCATCCAAAATGTTTTGTAGCGGCTCTAAGTATCTCTCCCGCACACTTATCAACTCGAGGTAATCATGAAATTCAGAAAGTCCTTGTGCGCCTTGGTTCTGGCGCTGTTCAGCTTACAAACATTTCAGTTCGCCGCGCTCGCCGACGAAGGCATGTGGCCCTTCAACAACGTGCCGCGCGCGGAAATCAAACGGAAGTATGGGTTCGACATCACCGAAGAGTGGCTGCACAAAGTGCAGATGGCCGCGGTGCGATTCAACAACGGCGGTTCGGGCTCGTTTGTCTCGCCGACCGGTCTGGTGCTGACGAACTATCACATCGTCGAAGACTTTGTCGGCGAGTTGAGCACGCCGGCGAAAGACTACGCCAAAGACGGGTTCTTGGCGCGGACGCGTGGCGAAGAGATGAAGATTCCCAACCTGGAATTGAATGTTCTGATGAGCATCGAAGACGTCACGACTCGCGTCAATGGCGCAGTGAAGACGGGCATGTCTGATGCTGACGCGTTCGCGGCGCGACGGGCTGAGATTTCCAAAATCGAAGCAGAGTCGACTCAATCGTCTGGCTTGCGTTCGGACGTGGTCACCCTTTATCAGGGCGGTCAATACAATTTGTATCGCTACAAGAAGTACACGGACATTCGCCTGGTCTTCGCGCCGGAATTTCAGGCAGCGTTCTTTGGCGGCGATCCGGACAACTTCAATTTCCCGCGCTTCAACATCGACATGGCGCTGGTGCGTGTTTACGAAAACGATCAGCCGGTGAAGCCCGCAAGTTATTTAAAGTGGTCAGAGAAGGGCGCCAAGGAAGGCGACCTCGCATTCGTGATTGGCAATCCCGGCTCGACTGCGCGACTGAATACGGTGGCCCACCTCGAAGAGCTGCGCGACACAAGCATTCCGATCGTTCTGCGACTGCTCGAACGCCGCGAAGCGATGCTGAAGAAATACATGGCGGGTGGCGAGGAGCAGACGCGCCGGGCTCAGAATGAATTGAACAGTATTCAAAACAGTCTGAAGGTATATCGCGGTCAAATTGCGGGTTTGCAGGACCCGAAACTCTTGAACAGCAAGCGGCAACAGGAAGCAGCGCTGCGCAAATCGATCGCGGCTGATCCGGAAAAGCAAAAGAAGTACGGCGACGCCTGGGACGCGATTGCCAAGGCGCATCGCGATTACGCGTCGTATGCAAAAGCGCGCCGCATCTTTGATCAAGCGGGCGGCTTCACCACCACGTTATTCGGTTATGCGCGGACGCTGGTGCGGATGGCCGAGGAGAGTCAGAAGCCCAATGCAGAACGGCTGCCTGAGTTCACTGATGCGCGGCGGCCTTCGCTTGAGCAAGGGCTTTACTCGCCGGCGCCGATTTATGACGACTTCGAAAAAATGAAACTCGCGGATTCACTCGAGTTCATGGTTGAACTGCTGGGCGCGAACGATCCACTCGTAACCCAAGTGCTCAACGGAAAGACGCCGGTGGCGCGCGCCGCGGAATTGATCGACGGCACGAAATTGAAGGACGTAGATTTCCGCAAGCAGTTGGCTGCCGGTGGCGCGAAGGCGATCGAGTCTTCAACCGATCCGATGATTGCCCTGGCGCGCCTGGTCGATCCGAAAGCGCGTGAGTTGCGCAAGCGGTTCGAATCTGAAGTGACCGGGGTCGAGCGCGCCAACTATGCCAAGATCGCGCGCGCGAAATTCGACACGGAAGGCACCAAGCTTTATCCCGACGCGACGTTCACGCTGCGCCTGTCATATGGGACGGTGAAGGGCTACAACGAAAACGGCAAACACCTTACGCCGTTCACGACGCTCGGTGGCCTCTACGATCGCTCCGCGCAATTCAAGCAGGAGTTTCCTTACAACCTGCCGCCACGGTGGATGGAAAAGAAGTCTGCGGTTGATCTAAGCACGCCATTTAATTTCGTCAGCGACGACGACATCATTGGCGGCAACTCGGGTTCGCCAACCATTAACAAGGAAGGCGAGCTGATCGGATTGATCTTCGACGGCAACATCCAATCGCTCGTGGGCAACTTCTATTTTGACGATTCAGTAAATCGCGCCATCTCCGTCGATGTGCGGGCGATGCGTGAAGTGCTGCGCAAAGTGTTCGGCGCGAATGAACTCGCGGATGAATTGACGAAGTAGGATAGTTTCGGCAGGCGTGGGGGAAAATAGCCCGGCCGTATGGAAGGGCGTTTTCCCCATTTATGGCTAGCCCTTTCTCACCGCCGGGTTGCTGCCCCGGTTAGTTTCGCAAGTTAAAATGAAACACCGCTGTAGCGCTTGCTTGCTCCGTCCTATCGCCCCGGTATAAGCTGACTTCAGCAAAAACCCCTCAATTGCTCTCCCGCTCCCGTTCGGCGCATTACGAACCGAAACGGAAACATTCACTACGAAGAGGAGTCAACCATGAAAAAAATTCTGCTTGCCGTTTTGTTTATTATCGCCACCGCCAGTTTCGCCTTCGCCGACACCATTTATTTGCGCGACGGGCGCACCGTTCGCGGCACGCTGCTGGGGTTTATTAACGGCCGTTTTGTCGTGCGAGTCGACTCGCGGACTTCAACTTCGCCGCCGGCGACCACTAATCCCGAGGTCGCGCGCAACCGGCGTGATTTCGGCGACATTCAATATTTCGACCCGAACGAGATCGAGCGCATCGAGATCGAAGGACGCTCGCTCGATGACGCGCGCTTTCAAACGCGCAACGTGCAGGTAGCGCTTGATGCAAACTGGGTTGACAGCGGTGTTTTCGTGCGGCGCGGTGAACGCGTGCAAGTTTCGGCGACGGGTGTCATCACCGTCGGGCGCACGCGCATTACACCTGATGGTTTACAAAGGACCGATCCGAGTGCGCCCATGCCGAATGTGAACGAAGGCGAGTTGATTGGGGCGATTGGTAACGATCCGAGTGCGCCGATGTTCGAGCTGGGGAGTAATCGTGAGTTCACCGCCGATCGCAATGGCCGCATCTTTCTCACCGCTAATCGCGGCACGTACGCAGATGCGCGCGGGAGCTTTGATGTTCAGATTCGCCGCGAGCGAAGTCTCAATGCGCGTGACACGGACGAACTTGATCGCGGCACCGGCATTCGATCGCGAAATCGGAACCCTAACGACCGCTACAATGATCCGAACCGGGGTGGCCGCGACATCAGCACCACCGTTCCCGGCAACTCGCGGGGAACTGACACGGGAATTGATGTGCGTGCCGGTGATCAGATCACATTCACCGCGAGTGGAACTGTAGTCGCCGGTCAACGCGCCGGTTCAGTCGGACCGGAAGGCAAAGCGTCTTCGGGATTTGGATCGATCGTCGGCACGCGTCCCGTGCCCAACGCCGGCGTGGGCGCCTTGATTGGCTACATTCGGACTGCGGATGGCCAGATGAGTCAACCGTTCTTTGTGGGCAGCCAGTTGACCTTGAACGTTCCGACAGACGGCCGGCTCTACCTGGCAATCAACGACGATAACTACAACGACAACAGCGGCAGCTTCACGGTGCGGATCCGCTATTGATTTCCGCCGCGCGCACTACGCGATGAACAAAGAGGAAGAGACGCCCACGATATCGGGCAGGGCGTCTCTTTTTTTATGAGCGTTTTTGGTCTCAATTAGTCAATTTTGCGGTCTATCGATAGACCGCGAACTACAGTCTCGAGTTCGCCTTCCAAACTAGCAATCTCCTGCCCCAGAGTTTGCTTCTCTTTATTCAATTGCTCCAGACGCGTTTCCTGAGTATCGGCCTTGGCGACATATCGAGTAATCAACTGCTTCGCTTCCGCGGTCTCGGTTAGTGCCTTGATGTTGTCGCGCAGGCGTTGCTGGTCTTTGCCAATCTCTTCAACTTCAGAGTCGATCGCCTCAACCCGTGCCTCCTTCACAGCGAGACGGCTGCGTAAGTCGATGATTCGTTCGAGCGTAGCGCGCGTGGTGGCATCGATGTAGTTTCGCGCCACAAACAACTCCAGATCCTGGCGCGTGAAATTTGAGAGCGTGTAGCTTTCCATTAGTACCCGTTGCTCAGTCACCGGCAGTTCAAGTTTCTCGTGCGGTCCAACCTTCATGCGAAAGCGGTAGTAGCTGGCGGTCTTTTCTTCTGGTTTCTGCGTGTCCGCGGACAGCGTCCAGTCTTGACGCACGGGATGTTCGATCATGACCGTGCGCGGTTTGTCCGTCTGGTTTGTCACCACGTACGTCTTCTGGTTTGTTTGGTGGTAGTGCGCCTGAAAGACGCCATTGACAGCTCGGACCAGGAAAGTCGGGGCACGGTTTTCTTTTGCGCGCGCGGTGACGAGCGTGCCAAGATCGAGTTCGAAGGAAATCAGCCGCTGCTCATTCGGCTTGAGTCTCTCCATCAAAGCCTCGCCGGCATAAGCGTCACCCTCGATCACGGTTAATGCACCACCCTCGAGCGTCAGAGGCGAAGTGTTCTTAAGCAGAATTCCGCCCATCGGCCGATCCCCGCGCGCGCTTTCGTTGTAGATCGCTACCCGTTCGCCTTCCATGCGCGTTTGCAGGATTGGAATAAGGGCCGAGCGATCGCGCGGAACCGTGACCGGCTGATCGATCCGATACTCGAAGAGGTCCCCGACTTCACTTCCGGTGGCTGCGGTTTCAACGCCGGATTCGGGTTGAGTAATCACGTCACTGATGGAAACGCCATCCAGCGACGAATTATTAGACACTCCACCTCTTAGGCTGTAGAGGCCTTGAACCGTCGAGCTGGATGTGTTCAACGAGGGCTCCGCAGAGGCGGTGACCGTTACAGCCTCCTGAACATTTCCGACTTCTAACCGAATGTTGCCACGTGAGACTGAGTTGCTTCGGACAATTAGGTCTGTCAGCACAGTGCTCTTAAAGCCCGGCGATTCAACTTTGACAGAGTAGGTGCCCGGCGTCAGCACCGGAGAGGTGTAACGGCCTTCGCTCGAAGTGGTTGTAACAAACGATTGCTGCGTTGCGCTGTTGGTAATGGTCACGGTCGCGCCGGGTACCAGAGCTGCGTTTGGATCTGTGACCATCCCGCTAATCGTGCCGGCGACACCACCTCCGCCCCCTCCGGCACCACCTACGCCTTCAGCGGGTTCGTAAATCTGTGGATCCAAATTCAGATCCTCAGGCATCGGCACAATCGGTCTGTACCGGTAGAACGGTCTTTGAATCTGTTGAATGAACGAAACGGGTGAGCCCGAGACCAGCGACAACGAGATGTTGTTCCAGTCTTCTTCGCTGACATTGTCAACGATAGCCCAGCCCTGGAAGAACGGTTTTCCGCTCGAATCCAACACGACGCGGTAAGTTGTTTTCCAAATAGGTGCTGCGATCGTGTAGCTCACCATCATTTCCCGCGCGCCGGTTCCGTCGGAGGTAACCACGATAGTCTTGGCATCGCGCCGGCGAGCCGATGCGGTGGCATTGGCGAATTCGGTCAAGTCGCGGCGTGCTCCATCGTCGGTAAGCTTGATGGAGCGAATCTCATCAAGATCGAAACTCATCAACTCGCCGGTGGCAGAAGTAATTACCAGACTGTGACTCGTTTTCATGCCGTCTTTTTGGGGTTTGCGCTCTTCGACTGTCAGGATTGATCCCGTGGCCGTGCGATTCGCAGTCGTGATTGCAACGTGTGCCCCTTGCAGTTGACTCAAGACACCGGCGAGTCCGCCGCCGTTTTCGCCTTCACTCCCGGCGTCGATCGAAAAAGGAATGTCGGCCAGGCGTGCTGAGGGCGGCGCCGAAGAGTTGTAACTGACTGCGCCAATCCGGCCCTGGCCCAAGTCGAGCACGACCATCGATTTCAGCACGTCATCGACCTGGGATTGTTTGAATGAAAGATTGATCTCCGCGTGACCACTAACTGTTCCCCGCCGCTCGATGTAAGCCACACCGTTGCTGTACAAAATGACGCGGCGAATCGGAAGTGTTTGGCCGGCTGCGTTTGCGACAGGCCCTTGGGGAGCGATGGTTCTCCGATTCCTTTGCGCAAATTGAGTGGTCGAAAAAAGAGACACTACGACTAACAAGAGGAGAGTACGTTTCATGGCCCTGGCCTCCCTGGGAAAAAAAGAAGTTTGTTAGAACGTCACGGGGAGAACTGCGGAGAGACTTGAGTTCGAAAAGCTGGATAACCGTTCGAACAATTGATGCGACAAGCCTCCGTCCCGTTCGCCGCATCCAGGGAAAAAGAACTTCGGCAGCTCTTACGCGCACAACAATCCGGGCGGCATTCCTCTTAGAAACGGGCGGGTGCAGTGTTAACCTGACTCCAAAATTTGCATGCACCTCCTCAGATCACCATGTGACGAAGCCTTCGTCTCCACTCGCAAAGCCGCGTCCACCGAATGCGGCAAAGCGCAGAGGCGCTGGACACTGGCGGCCACAATTCTCGGATCGAGCATGGTGTTCATCGATGGCACCGTCGTCAACGTTGCGTTGCCCGTCCTGCAACGCAAGCTCAACGCCAACGTGACCGACGTGCAGTGGGTGATTGAGGTCTACACACTTTTTCTGGCCGCGCTGCTGTTGCTCGGCGGTTCGCTCGGCGATCGATTTGGACGCAAGAAAATCTACGCGATTGGCGTAACAGTCTTTGCGTTGGCGTCAGTCTGGTGCGGTTTGGCGCCAAACATCAGCCAACTGATTCTGGCGCGTGCGGCACAAGGCGTGGGCGGAGCACTGTTAGTGCCCGGCAGCCTAGCGATCATTAGCGCGACGTTCTCTGAAAAGGATCGCGGCAAAGCAATCGGCACCTGGTCGGGCGCAACGGCGATGACCACCGCGTTGGGCCCAGTGCTGGGTGGTTGGCTGATCGAACACGTGACGTGGCGCGCGGTGTTTTTCTTGAATGTGCCGCTCGCATTAGCAGTGCTTGGGCTGCTCGTCTTGTTCGTGCCCGAGAGTCGCGACGAAAAAGATTCCGGCAGAGTTGATTTATTCGGAGCGGGACTCGCAACTCTTGGCTTAGGTGGTCTGGTCTTTGGCTTAATCGAGTCGTCGCGACTTGGCTTCAGCAATCCACTGGTGATCGCCACGATGTGCGGCGGCATCATCATGTCTGCCGCTTTTATTGTGGTCGAAGCGCGCGTGCGAAATCCGATGATGCCCCTCAAGCTCTTTCGCTCACGAAACTTTGCCGGTGCAAACTTGCTCACCTTGTTTTTGTACGCTGCGCTAGCGGGAACGCTTTTCTTTTTTCCGCTGAACCTGATTCAAGTGCAGGGTTATTCGGCGACGGCGGCGGGGGCCGCATCCCTGCCGTTCATCCTGATTATGTTTGGTTTGTCGCGCTGGTCGGGCGGACTGGTAAAACGTTATGGCTCGCGCCTGCCTTTGGTGTTTGGTCCGCTCGTGGCCGCGATTGGCTTCGCTCTCTTTGTGAGACCAGGGGCGGGCGGTAGTTATTGGACCACGTTCTTTCCCGCAGTGGTGGTGCTCGGATTGGGGATGGCGATCAGCGTCGCGCCGCTGACCACGACCGTGATGAATTCCGTCAGCGAGAATCGCGCGGGCATCGCCTCGGGCATCAACAACGCCATGTCGCGAACGGCCGGTTTGTTGGCGATTGCCGTGCTCGGCCTCGTCATGTTTCACGCATTCAGTAGCTGCCTCGATCAGGCGCTGAATCAAATGGCCGTCAGTCCTGAGATTCGGCAGACAGTGGACGACCAACGCATCAGACTTGCCGCTATCGAAGTTCCCTCGAGCGCCGGCGACTTGACCCGCCAAGCCATCAAAGACGGCATCAATGAATGTTTTGTGACGGGTTTTCGCCGTGTCATGATCTTCGGCGCAGGATTGGCGCTGGCCAGTTCGCTGACCGCAGCGCTGGTTATCCTCAAACGATAAGATGTTGCAGGCTCGCCTGCGCAATCTAACTGCAAAGGAATCACTACGTCCTCGTCACGTGCGACTGTGGCTGACGTTTTATGTTGATTTATGCCACATCTATTAGCTGAAATGGGAGGAACTCAGATGGTTGGACAAGCTGCTTCCACCATTTTGGTCGTCGATGATTATCAGGACAATCGAATTCTTCTTTCCGCGTGGCTGCGCGCCAAAGGCTTCAAAGTGGTCGAAGCCGAGGATGGGAAACAGGGAGTGCTGCAGGCCAACCGCGCGCATCCCGATCTGATCCTCATGGATCTCGCGATGCCTGAACTTGATGGAGTCGAGGCGACGCGCCAGATTCGCGAGCGGAAAACACTTTCGCAGACACCGATTTTCGCGATCACTGCCTATGGGACTTATGACGTAAAGCAGGACGCGCTCGCTGCGGGCTGCAACGAAGTGCTGTCGAAGCCACTCGATCTTGAAACGTTGCTTTCAAAAATCGAATCGACGCTGGCGCTTCAACATCCGCCACATCCAACTGTGCATTAATCGCCCACCGCTGTCACTAAAGATATCGCGCCTATTTCGCTCGCTGCATTTACGATAAAATGCGCCGCCGTGAACTGTCCGCGATGTCAGAGTGAAATTGGCCCGCAAACTTCTTCATGTCCAGCGTGTGGCTTTTTGTTTGATGAGGCCACCCAGCGGCTGGATCAGCACGCACCAAAGACACCGCATCCCAGGGAAACCAGCTCGGCGCATTCTCACGATTCAATTGACGATGCGCGCTTCGTACCCGGCACGATTTTCGGCGAGCGCTATCGCATCGTGGGGCTGCTCGGTCGCGGAGGCATGGGCGAAGTCTATCGCGCCGATGACCTGAAGCTGGCGCAGCCGGTTGCGCTGAAATTTCTGCCCGATCGTTTGTTGAGCGATGGGGCTGCGCTGGCGCGCTTTCATCGCGAAGTGCGCGTCGCTCGCCAGGTCAGTCACAAGAATGTCTGCCGTGTTTACGACATCGGCGAAGTCGATGGCCGTCATTTCCTCTCGATGGAGTTCATCAGGGGTGAAGAACTCTCTTCACTGACCCGCCGCATCGGGCGGCTGCCGCAGGACAAAGCAGTGCAGCTGGCGCGTCAGATTTGCGCCGGACTCGCCGCGGCCCACGAAGCGGGCGTCATGCATCGCGATCTGAAACCCGCGAACATCATGATCGACGAGTTGGGGAATGCTCGGATCACTGATTTCGGCCTCGCCGGTTTGGAAGAAGAGCTGCGCAGCGAAGAGGCGATCGCCGGCACGCCTGCTTACATGGCGCCCGAGCAGTTGGAGGGCAAGCCGTTCACGGTTCGCAGTGATATCTATTCACTCGGCTTGCTGCTTTATGAGTTGTTTACCGGCAAGAAGGCTTTCGACGCGCCTACGCTCAACGAATTAATCAAACTACGCCGCACTGACACGACGCCGACGACTCCTACTTCGCTGGTTCAGAATCTCGATCCACTGATCGAGAAAGTTATCGATCGTTGTATTCAAAAAGATCCGGAGCAGAGACCGTCTTCGGCTCTGCAGGTAGCCGCGGCTCTTCCCGGCGGTGATCCGCTGGCTGCTGCGCTCGCCGCCGGCGAAACTCCTTCGCCAGAGATGGTGGCCGCCGCGCCCAGGAAGGGCGTGCTGAAGCCTGCCGTCGCAATTGCGTTGTTAGCTTCTTTCGTTGGCTTGATTACTTTGTGTGCGTGGCTAACCAGATACACCGCTCCATACCGCGTGGCGCCCACAGGGGATTCGCCCGAAGTGTTGAAGGCGCGCGCGCGTGAAGTAATTCGAAATCTCGGGTATACCCGACCACCTAATGACGCAGCCTACGACATCGTTTTTAAAGATGATTTCTTGAGATACGTGGCCGACCATGATCAATCAGCAAGTCGTTGGTCGAGGCTCGCCACGGAAGGCGGCGGAGTTTACCGCTTCATGTACCGCGAGACGCCGCGGTATTTCGAGCCTTATGAAAACAAGGTTACCGCGGAAACGCCGGCGCTCGATGTGTCAGGAATGACTTTGGTGTATTTGGATATGCCGGGGAATCTGCACTGGTTTATTGGCGTCCCCCCGCAACGGGAACCGCCACCAGACCCGAGTCAGAAAAGCGTTGACTGGTCGGTCCCTTTTCATGAGGCGGGTTTCGATATTAATGCTTTTCAGCCAGTCGCATCGTCGAACGTTCCACTTCACGCATACGACGTGCGCTCGGCCTGGGAAGGACCCGATCCCGGCGAGCCCAACATTAAAGTCCACGTCGAAGGCGCGGCATTCCGCGGACGCTTGGTTTACTTTGAAACGATCTATCCCTGGGATTCACCGATTCGACAAGAGTTACCGCCCGTGCAAAAGAGTGAACGCGCCCTGGACGTCGTAGTGATAAGCGTCTTCGCGTTAGCCTTGGGTGGCAGTGTGTTGTTGGCGCGGGGCAATCTGAAAGCAGGTCGCGGTGATCGGCGTGGCGCGACGCGGATCGCGCTCTTCTCGTTCAGTATATTCGTAGTCCTGCGCCTGTTGGGTGATCACCACACCGGCGATCTGTTTTATGAAATGGGCCTGTTCCTGTCCGAAGCATCACTCGGTTTGTTTGGCGCTGTCTTCCTTTGGTTGATGTATGTCGCGCTTGAACCATTTGTGCGCCGCCAGTGGCCGGAAAGGATTGTCTCCTGGAGCCGCCTGCTGGCTGGTGGCTTGCGCGACCCGCTGATCGGCCGCGACATTCTGATTGGGTCCGCAGCCGGCAGCCTGAGCATGCTATGCGGAATGCTGCCTTCAATTGGCCTGCGGTGGATTGGGCGGCCGCCTGAGCTGACAGCCAATCCGGCTAACTATGATTTGGCCATACGGCTTGGTCATCGGATCGTAAATCAGATCTCAATAGCCTTGGTTCTGGGACTGATATTTATGTTCCTCTTGTTGTTGCTCTTCCGGATTCTGCACCGCGAGCGGCTCGCCCTAATCGCGCTTTGGATCTTCCTAACGATTCCCCAAGCGCTAATCAGTCGGGTCGATATCAGGATGTTACCGTTGATGGCGTTGGTAATGGCTGTCCAGGTTTTTGTGCTGGCGCGATATGGTCTGCTGGCGCTGATTGCAAGTCTGTTCACGCTGCATATGTTCGTCTTCTTTCCCATGACGACAGACTTGAGCGTGTGGTACGCGCGGAATTTCTTAGTCGATGCGGCGATTTGTCTGGCGATGGCGGGCTTCGCTTGTTACACATCGCTCGCCGGACAACCGTTATTCGGAGGCAAGTTCATCCAGGATTGAAGGCGGCCTAGAAGTCTATCGAGAAGCCGAGTTGCGCTCCGAAGCGCGCGGTGTTGAATTTACCGGCTACAATTCCAAAATCCAGGGACATTTTTTTCGTCAACAGATAATTTCCGCCGAATTGCATCTGTACCTGGCCTTCGTCGAGATGCAGCGTTTTCGTGAGAGCGCCAGTGACTTCTAATCCGAGATCGAGTTTGCGAGTGAATTGCTTAACGACCGATGCACCGCCCACGAAGGCAGTGCCGCGCGTTTTGATTCCGATCTCGCCGGTGGTGTCGTTGCCGGCGAACAGAATGCCACCGTTGAGCCGGAGTGTTGTCTTCTTAGTCACGGACTTTTGAATAATGCCGTTCACAAAGTAATCTGCCAGGCCGGAACCCAAACCTTTGTCGGTATTACCAGTCGGAAACTCGATAGCAAACGTCGCCGCCAGCGCAGGCATGCGCGATCCTTCCTTCTCCTTGATCGGATTAAATTTCACCTGCAACTCAATATCCCCCAAGCCGACCAAACGTCGCGGGGTGATGACGCGCGAATTGTAAATGCCGATGAGCGGGCCGTTGACGCTAATCTCAAGATTCTTCGCGACGCCATACCCAACCTCCAGCACGCTCGTGTTCTGCGTCAGACTCGGATAGTCGAAACGCTGCAGAGCATCAAGTTCATTGCTGAACTGAATATGAAAGTGCTTGAACTCAGTGACGTCGGCGTCGTCGGTATAGAACGGTTGTTGCGCGCCTACGGACACAGCAGGCAAGAAAAGAAAGGCGGTGAGAAGAAACGCGCGTCGCAGACAGGACGCAGCCGCAAACGGTCGCGCGCAGGCGGCTCGCGCAGCATCACGAATCCTGGGGAAAATCCGCACGGGTACAGTCTCGTTAAGTCGGCAGCTAGGCCGCGGTTAAAAATATCAGCGCCGGGATGGCACCGAACCGCTAATTTTCTTGCGAGTGGTTTCGCCAGTGTGCAGCACGGGAATCGCGTCGTCGATATTCGCATGCGGCCGCGCGATGACGTGAGTCGAGAGGACTTCGCCGACCTTGCGACCGGCGGCCGCGCCGGCATCGACGGCGGCTTTCACGGCGCCAACTTCTCCGCGCACGATGGCCGTGACCAGTCCCGCGTCGATCTTTTCCCAGCCGACGAGCTGCACGTTCGCTGATTTGACCGCCGCATCCGCGGCTTCAATCATCGCCACCAGTCCGCGACATTCAATCATTCCCAGCGCTTCACGTTCCATTCGATTAATCTCCGAAAGAGGCGCAAGGATAACACTAAAAACGCCCGCTTTGTAGATGTCGCTACTTGGGACAGTGGCTTAATTCCAGCCCTCTGGCGGGTTCTCGGCGTGCTCGGCGTCTCTGCGGTGACTGTATCTGGTGGCGAATTCACCGTGAGACGGAGAGAGCACAGAGACCGCGCAGAGAAGAAACGAAACTAAGCCACTACTCTACTTGGAAATCAGTTTGTAGACTTCCTTGAATTCGGTCCCGTTGCCGATGACGAACGCAGCGTTGCCGGTAAGATTTCGGTTCGGAACAGTCTTGGTGGTTTTCGTTAAAGACTTTCCGTCTGATGAGATCCGCCATTCGTCGACGATTTCAAATTCAAAAACTCCACCGCTGGCAAAAGATTGCGACACTGAGCGCGTCACGACTTTAGTTTTGTTCCAGGTTGTCTTCGACTTTGTGTCCCTCGGCCGATAGGATTCGCTGCCGGGGTTCGTAGTCACCCACGCCGTGGTTGGATTCGTTTCGCCGCGCCCGTCTGTGTAGTAAATAAGGTCTCGCTCTTCCGCCACGCCGTCGATTGAAACCTTACGGCGAATCGTTAACTCGGGATCGTGATGCGTGATCTTGATCCGTTCGGGCGAACTCTTCTTTGATTTCGCCACATTGCTGCGGGCGGCGTCGAGTTCCCATGTGCCCGTGAAATCCGGTCTGACAGGAGTCTTATTCGATTGGCCAAAACAGACCGCGACACAACCAACGAGGCATATCAGCAGGAGTATTACTTTCACGTTTCACCTTTCTTAGTTTCTCAGCGATTGCACCGGGGCGGGAATCCGTCCGCCGCGCCGAATGAATTGATCGGAAGAAAAACGATTCACCGGCATGATGGGAGCGCTTCCGAGCAAGCCGCCAAACTCAACCATGTCGCCAACGTCTTTGCCGGGGACGGGTATGATGCGCACGGCGGTCGTCTTGTTGTTCATCACCCCCACCGCCATTTCGTCGGCGATGATTGCGGCGATCGTTTCTGCTGAGGTTGTGCCGGGCACGGCGACCATGTCGATGCCTACCGAACAGACGCTGGTCCATGCTTCGAGTTTGTCCAATGACAATGCGCCGAGGCGCGCGGCTTCAATCATTCCGGCATCTTCCGAAACAGGAATGAAGGCGCCGCTCATGCCGCCGACGGAATTGCTGGCCATCGCGCCGCCTTTTTTCACCGCGTCGGTGAGCAGCGCCAGCGCGGCTGTGGTGCCGTGCGTGCCGGCGCGTTCGAAACCCATCGCTTCGATGATGTTCGCGACGGAATCACCCGGCACCGGCGTCGGCGCCAGTGACAGGTCGATAATGCCGAACGGGATTTCTAATCTGCGCGCAGCTTCGCGACCGATGAGTTCGCCGGCGCGCGCGAGTTTGAATGCAAGTTTCTTGATGACTTCCGCGAGTTCGTGCAAAGGCAAATCGCTTCCGGCCCGACTGACTGCATAATTCACGACGCCAGGACCTGAAACGCCGACGTTCAGACAAGCTTCAGGTTCGCCGATACCGTGGAAAGCTCCCGCCATGAACGGATTGTCTTCAACCGCGTTGGCAAAGCAGACGAACTTGGCGCACGCCAGCCCGGCACGATCGCGCGTGCGCTCAGCCGCGTCTTTGATTAGGCGACCGACGCGCGCCACGGCATCCATATTGATACCCGCACGAGTGGTGGCCGCATTGACTGAACTGCACAGCCGTTCGGTCGAGGCCAGGGCTTCGGGAATCGAATCGAGAAAGTCACTTTCGTTGCGCGTGAATCCTTTGTGCACCAGCGCAGAGTAGCCGCCCACGAAATCGACACCGACCTGACCGGCCGCTTCGTCGATGGCGCGCGCCAGATCAACGGGATTGCCGCGCGCGCCTTCCGTCAAAAACGAAACAGGCGTGACTGCGATGCGCTTGTTAGCGATGCGAATGCCGATCTCATCGCCGATCTGATCGACCGTGCTGACCAAACGCCCGGCGGTGCGTTCGATCTTTTCGCGGACGCGGGCTGAAGTAGTTTCAATGGAATCCGTCGCACAATCCCGCAAGCTGAGACTAAGCGTCACGGTGCGGATGTCGAGATGTTCCATCTCGGTCATCGCGATCGTTTGCAGGATTTCGGCTTGCGTGTATTCCATGCGCGAGTTTCAAGTTTAAGGTTTCGAGTTTCAAGTTTGACCGATGAACTTGAAACCTGAAACTTGGAACTTGAAACTTTCGATCACCCCATCACTTTGCTCAACACGAGTAGAATCAGGAACACCACAAACAATCCCATGGCGACGAGGACGAAGCGCAGACTCGGATCATAGTGAGCCTCTTCGATTACGTGCGTGGAAGCGGTCCGGATCTTCTCGACACGTTTCACCGGCTCTTCCATAACCCCGCGCGCCGCAGCTGAAGCGACCGCCGAGGCGCGATGCAATGTTTCGCGCGTTCGGCCGGCGATGCGATGTGGATGGTTCGCTCCGTCCGCTTCGATTTTGGCGGGCGCAGCAGGCGTGGGTTCTTTCACCGCTGCGGGTGGCGGCGCGCTGGTGTCGTCTGCGGCACTCGGCTGCGTATCTGTCTGGTCTGCAGGGTTATCTTTCAATGCCTTTCCACATTCGGGGCAAAACAGCGCGGCGCGCTCGCGCACGGCCGCGCCACACGAAGGACAACGATGTGAGATTTCCGGTTGGGACATTTTCGATTTCTGATTTGCGATTTTTGACTGGCTTCCGGCAATCACGACGCAACAACAATCGCAAATCAAAAATCCAAAATCAAAAGTGCTTTTCAGATGCGGTGCATCGCATTGAAAAGATCCTCGCGTTGAGCATAGATGCGCACGCCGAGCTGCTCTCCTTCTCCGCGAAAGCGCTCTTTCAATTCACTGACTGACAGCCTGGTGCGGACAGTATTCGCGATAATCACCATGGCGAACTTACCCTGCACCACCGTTTGATTGATATCGACAATGCTGCAGCCGGCGTCCGCCAGAATTTGCGATACGCCCGCGACGATGCCCGGATGATCGACCCCGAAGACTGAGACGATTAAACGATCAGCTGAGCCTGCGCGCGGGGATTGGCCAAAACCCGAAGCGGATGATGAGCCGGCGGCGCTGCCGTTGCGAAGTTCCGGCTCAACCTGGCGGTAAATGTCTGTCACCAGTTGCTCGACAGTATTCTCGTCCGCCGACGATCCGAGACGGTCGTAGACTGCGCGAGTGATACGATAAATCAACTCTTCGTTGGGCATTTGCGATTTGTGATTTTAGATTTTTGATTTGGCGCCGTCGAGTTGAGAATTTCATGCGAGCGCTGCGCCCAGAGCAATCACAAATCTGAAATCAAAAATCGAAAATCATCACGGCCTTCCGTTATCTCGCGCCAGCCCCTCAGCCGCCGCGCGCAGTTCCTCGGATTCCGCATCGGTAAGATCAACTCGATCGACAATACCTACGACGGCGGCTTCAATCGACATGTCCTGATTTCCGATGGCGGTGCGGGCGGCCTTCCCATACGCGCACATGACGATTTCGCCAGTTCCGGCGCCGAGTCGATCTGCGACCACCACAACATTCTTGGTCGGTTCGCGATCCAGGTCGTATGGATGCACGATCAGAAAACGCACGCCTTCCAAATCGGGCGTCTTCTTGGTGGACCAAACTGTGCCGACGACTTTTCCCAGGAACATTCGAGTTTCAAGTTTCAGGTTCCAAGTTTCAAGTTCGTCGCGGTTCCAACTTGGAACCTTAAACTTGAAACTTGAAACTGCCGCTACGCTTTAGCGAAAATCTCTGCCGGTTCACCGATATCGCGCGCCGAAGGCGTGATGATTGTCTTCGGACCAACGTAAATCTTTTCGCCTTTTTGCAGCGCGCGTTTCACGTCATCTTCGCTAACGAAGTCTGCTGCCTTGCGTCCGTTGCTGGAAATGCTTGCAGGCGCGCTCGCTTGAATTGGCCGAGGCGGTGGCGCCGCTGTTTCTGCAGGCGTTGGTGACGGTAAAGGTGACGCCGCCGCCTCAGGCTCACGATTCGCCAAGAACCGATCGACGATCGCGGCGATTTCTTCGCGGCTAACTTTGGGCGTGCTCGCGGGTCGCGATGGTGATGCCGTGACCGCCGGCGCAGGACGCGACGGCTGCGGCGCCGGCATTGCCGTTACTTGCTGGGCCGATACCGCTGGACGCTTGCTCGCGACCGGTCGGGTTTCGAAGGCCACGCGCTTGATGTCCATCAGGTGCAGCGGCGAAACGTTGTCCGAAGTCACATTGCCGCCCCACGATCCGCAACCCAGCGTCATTGACGGCGGCAGCGCCGTCGAGAATCCAATCGCGCCATGAGTCGTCGGCGTGTTCACAGTGATGCGCGAAGCGGGCATCTCACCCCCGTACCGCACTGCTGCTTCCCGGGAACGAGTGTGAATGCCGGCCGTGTGACCCATGCCGCCGTAGTGCAGCACTTCATTGCAGCGTGCCGCCCCGCGTTCAATGCCATCTTCGACATAGAAAGCCAGAATCGGCGAAAGCTTTTCCATCGACAAAGGAAAGTCACGGCCCACGCCGCCCACATCAGCCATCAGGCAGCGCGTGCCGGGCGGCACGCTGATGCCGGCCATGTTTGCGATGAACTCAACCGACTTCCCAACAATTTGCGGATTCAGACTGCGCTGTGGCGTAGCGACGATTTTCGCGAGTTGTTCAGCCTCTGACTGACTGACAAAGTACGCGCCCTGCGCTTTGAACTGTTCACGCACAGCCGTCTCGATGGGTGCATCGACAACGATCGCTTGTTCAGAAGCGCAGATTGTTCCGTTGTCAAAACATTTGCCGGTGAGGATGTCCTGAACAGCTTTGGGAACATCAGCCGAGCGCTCGACAAACACCGGCACGTTGCCAGGGCCGACGCCGAAAGCCGGTTTGCCGGATGAATAAGCCGCGCGCACCAGACCAATTCCGCCAGTCGCTAAAATCACCGCCGTCCGCTTGTGCTTCATCAACGCTTCGGTGCCTTCGATGGTGGCCGGATTCATGCAACCAATCGCGTCGGCAGGCAAGCCTTCCTTGATTCCGGCTTCGCGCATCGTCTTCGCCGTCTCGCTAATACAGCGCGCGGCTGACGGATGCGGGGACAGCACGATGGCATTGCGCGACTTGATCGAGATCAGGATTTTGAAGATTGCTGTCGAGGTGGGATTAGTCGAGGGAATGATGCCCGCGACGACGCCGCGCGGATTGGCGATCTCAACTACGTCTTTGGTCTCGCTAACCACTCCGACAGTACGCAGCGGTTTGAAATAGTTCCAGACGATTTCGGCTGAGAACTGATTCTTGACCTGTTTGTCTTCGGCAATTCCGTAGCCGGTTTCTTCGACGGCCATGGCCGCCGTGCGCGGCGAGTCGCGCAACGCCGCTTTGGCCATCACGTCACAGATGTGATCGATTTTCGCCTGATCGAATCGAACGATTTCCTGTTGGGCCCGGTGAGCAGATTCGACCAGGTCGCGCGCCTGCTGGACCGAAATGAGATCTTTATCGGCCGACATGACAACCTCCGGCATTTTTGATTTTAGATCTCAGATTTTTGATTCGTGCCTTTGCCCGCGCTTTTTGAACGCTTCGAGTCGCGACGCGATCCCAAATCTAAAATCAAAAATCGCCAATGCGCCTACTTCGCTCGTTCCCTTGTGCTCTCACGCGCACTTAATGAACGGCCGGCGTCTCCCTGTCCCAGCTGGCCACGCGCGCCGCCGCCCAGTTGGGCTTGCTCGTCGGGGCTGTAACCGGCGCGGCCGTTGACGGGCAACACACGCTCAACTTCAGCATGCGGACGAGGAATCACGTGCACGCTGATCAATTCACCAACTCGACGCGCGGCAGCTGCGCCTGCGTCGGTCGCGGCTTTGACAGCGCCCACATCGCCGCGCACAAAAACGGTCACATAGCCGGCGCCGATGTATTCTTTTCCCAACAGTTGGACGTTAGCTGCTTTGACCATCGCGTCGGCTGCTTCGACAGCGCCGACGAATCCTTTGGTCTCAACCATGCCTAATGCTTCAAGAGGCATTTCTGCATCCTCACTTTGAAATTTTAGAAGTTAAAAAACACGAATGGACACCTCAAGCTACCACCGCGCGAGCGAAGAATCAAGAGAGGCATCTGCGCAAAATCAAGAATAATTTGACACCTTTTGGGTCGGGCGTTATAGTGCGACGCCAAGAATTGCGCCTGCTCGAGACGGTTGGCCCAGGAGCAGGTGGAAGTAATGATGGCTCCAGGGTTCACAATTCCTCGCGCGCACGGTTGGGGCTTCGGCCAGGTCAATTAAGATGACAGTTGGCATCGGAGAAAAACTGCGACTCGAACGCGAGACGCGGGGGATTGCTCTGCGCGACATCTCAGAGAACACGCGCATTTCGATGCGTTACCTGGAAGCAATCGAGACTGATGACTATCGCCGCCTGCCCGGCGGAATTTTCAATCGCAGCTTCATCCGCGCATATGCGAAGTTCATTGGGTTTGATGAAGAGCAGGCGATCGAGGAATACACGCGCACTCTGCGCGACCAGGGCGAATCATCTGAAGACGAACCGCCGAAAATGTTCCGCTCGCTGGTTTATACCGACGACGGCGCGACGCAGGGTCGTTCGCCGTTAAAGACGCTGGTATTGGCGATTCTAATTTTGGCGTTGTTATCGTTGGCGATCTGGGGCGGACTGCGCTATTACCAGCGCAAGATCGCGCCGCGAAGCCAGGGCAGCGCCCCGCGAATCGAACTAAACACGAAGGAGGAACAGCACGCTTTCTTCGTTTAATTTCAATCGCGACGCCTGTGCGATGCACAGCGTGTCCGACTGTGCGCAAATCAACGAACTCGGAAACGCCCGCGGCTCTCGCGGGCCTTTTTGTTTTTGTACAACAGGCTGCTAGCCTGTTCGTTCATTAATTAACTGATTACCACAGGCTGGCCGCCTGTCTTACACTGGAGTAATTCAAAGCAATCATGATCACTCGAGACATTTCTGAAGGACTCACATTCGACGACGTCCTGTTGGTGCCGGCGCGTTCTGATGTTCTGCCTACTGAGACTGACACATCGACGCAATTCACGCGCGGCATTCGTTTGCAGATTCCGCTTTGCTCGGCCGCGATGGACACCGTAACTGAAGCGTCACTCGCTATCGCCATCGCGCAGCAGGGCGGCATTGGCGTCGTCCACAAGAATTTAAGCATTGAGCGGCAGGCGGAAGAAGTCGACAAGGTGAAGCGATCTGAATCGGGAATGATCGTCGATCCGGTGACGATTCCGCAGGACCGGCCGGTGCGCGAGGCGCTGAACGTCATGCAGCGCTATCACATCAGCGGCGTTCCGGTAGTCGATGAAGACGGACACCTGGTCGGCATCATTACCAATCGCGACCTGCGGTTCGAGACGCGTTTCGATCTTCCGGTTTCCGAGGTAATGACGCCGCAGCCCCTCGTCACGGTGCCTGTCGGGACGACGCTGGACCAGGCGAAGGCGGTTTTGCAAGAGCATCGCATTGAAAAGCTCTTGGTGATCGATGATGACAAGCACTTGAAGGGACTCATCACCGTCAAAGACATCCAGAAAGCGATTAAGTATCCAACCGCGGCCAAAGACGATCTCGGCAGACTGCGCGTTGCCGCCGCAATTGGCGCCACGGGTGATTACAAAGAACGCGCCGATCAATTGGTGAAAGCCCGCGTCGATTGTTTAGTAATCGACACCGCGCACGGACATTCAGTGCGCGTGGTCGAAGCCGTCAGGGAAATCAAGCGCCGTTATCCGGACACTCAATTGGTTGCGGGAAACGTGGGCACCGGGGAAGGCGCACGCGAATTGATCGACGCCGGCGTCGATGGAGTCAAAGTTGGCATCGGTCCGGGATCGATTTGCACGACCCGGGTTGTCACCGGCGCGGGCGTACCCCAAATCTCGGCAATTCAATCTTGCGTCGAAGCGGCGAAGGGAACCGGCGTGCCGATCATTTCCGACGGTGGCGTGAAATTCTCAGGCGACATGGCGAAAGCGATCGCCGCCGGCGCCGACGTGGTGATGATCGGATCGTTGTTCGCTGGTACGGAAGAAGCGCCGGGCGAGGTAATTCTCTATCAAGGCCGGAGCTTCAAGATGTATCGCGGCATGGGTTCGATTGGCGCGATGCGCGAAGGTTCGCGCGATCGTTACTCGCAGGAACGAATTGAAGTCGAATCGAAGCTCGTACCCGAAGGCATCGAAGGACGGGTGCCTTATCGTGGCACACTGGCCGAGATGGTCACCCAACTCGTCGGTGGTCTGCGTTCCGGCATGGGTTACACCGGCTGTCACAACATCAAAGAGTTTCAGCAGAACACGCGGTTCCTGCGCGTGACCGCCGCCGGCCTGCGCGAATCGCACGTCCACGATGTGGTGATTACTAAGGAAGCGCCGAACTATCGGTTGGAATAATCTTAGCCTTTGTTTTGTGCCTTGTGCTCCAAAGCCAAAGCGCTTGTGTCCATGTGCAAGTTCGATCAATTCGGCTACTGGCTCTATGCTGACGCACGCCTTCAGGAGTTTTGTCAGCTGGAACTGGAATGGGCGAGAAGCTGGCCGAACGTTTTGGTATAATCCGGGAAGATGAGAAGATAGCTATTCAGGTAAATCCTGAACTTTACATGGCTTCTTGGACGGTGATATAAGCCTTTGGCGGGCGCAACAAACACTTCATGGATAGCTACAGACACTCGATTCACTCGACCATTGCTGATGAGGACCGGCCGACCCTCGCCGAGGAAGAGCTGGAGGTTTCTTCGCATAAAGAGAGCATGAGGACTTTTAGAGCCGCGGTGATAAGCACGATGCTGGGTGTGGGCTTATCGACAGTAGCCTCGGTGCTTTCTCTGTTCATCACGACTTCGAAATCCAGGCCTCTACGGGAAATTTTTTCTACGGGTCAATGGTCTTCGTTGATAACGGGTCGATTTTTACTGTTATTGGGCGGACTGTCGCTGCTTGCAATCATTACTGTTGTGATCGCGAGCATAGTAAAACTGAAGAATCGTGATGTTATTCTTCTCAAACAGCGCTTAGCTGAAATCTATTCGTTAGCACTAAAGAACAGCGCCTTGAATCCTCAGCGCAAGGATTTGCACGCCCAGTTGAATCTATATCACTGATGGAAAATGAATGATCCGAAATCTTCCACTGAGTTAGAGCGAATCATTAGCACTGCAGAAGTAGAGCTTAGGCAAATCCATCCGGGTTTGTTCTCTCCAGAAGGCTTTCAGCGTCTAACTGAACGCATAAACGAATTTATCGGGGAGTTGACAGTAGAATCCGTTAAGGTTGCTAAGCGACATCAGTCCGACTCAGTTTCTCCCGCGTACGTGGACCAGGCAAGCGAGCACCTGACGTCGGGTAAACTCGCAAGATGGCAAAGACTAATCGGTAGCGTTGGCGGAATTGTTTTTGGTGTAGGCTTGGCCGCGGCTGGCTCAATGATTCAATCTGGTCAATATTCCACGCGCGGATTCGTTCTCAGCCTGGTTTGTATTGTTGCAGGTATGCCCGCATTTATGTTTCACATCATGAAAGAGTAGTTCAACCGTGCGCGTTTGTTCCACAACGAACTGCGTCATCACCTGGAGAAATGTGAATCAAGCCGGCACCCGCCTCCCTTACGGTCGGGCCTCTGAAATTACTTTTCCGCTTGTCGCGTAGGTTGCAGTAAAATCCGCCTCGCCAAATGCCTGACAGCAAACCCAATACCGGCAGCGAGGTTCACGAGCGGCTGTGTCGCGCGCGCGCGTTCATCAACGAGCGTTATCAGGAACCGCTCAATCTGGATGAGATCTCTCAGGAGGCCTGCCTTTCCCGTTACCATTTTCTGCGTCTGTTTCGCGAAGAGTTCGACACTACTCCGCATCAGTATCTGATTGATCGCCGAATTGAAAAGGCGAAGGAGTTGCTCAGACATCGGCGGCTGACCGTCACCGACGTTTGCTTCGAGGTTGGCTTTCAGAGCCTAGGTTCATTCAGCACGCTTTTTCGCGACCGCGTCGGCGAGCCGCCGGTGAACTATCGAAAGCAACAACGAGAAGCGCAGAGCAAAATCCCGACCTGCTTTCTCAGCATGTACGGACTCGGTGTCAGCGATTAGCCACGTGACAGTTGTAACGCTCAACACCGAAAGCTCATGGTCAGGAAGAGCCGCTTGCGGCCGCTTGTTCAGTCGGCGGGGGCAAGCCCCTCTTCCCTACTGCGATTATTTTCATTGACCGCCAAATTGGGAGTTTTCCATAATGCCCGTGCCGCACTCAAAAAAAATCAGCAATTTTCGAGAAGCGAACCTCAAACGAAATCTGTATGCTCCGTCACGAATCTGGTGAAGGAGACTAAGACTTATGATTACGAGAATGTCGCATGCAACGGTTTGGGTGAAAAATCAGCAGGAAGCGCTGGAGTTCTATCGCGATAAGCTCGGCTTTGAAGTCGATACCGATGCGATGGTTGGCGATGACTTTCGCTGGCTGACGATGAGAATTCCATCGCAGCCCGGGTTTGAAATCATCCTGATGGAGCCGAAGCCCGGATACATTTTGGATGAAGATTCGGCTGCGCAATTGAAAGCGCTGATGGAGAAAGGCGTGCTCGGCGGCGGAGTGTTTGAAACAGACGATATTCAAAAGACCTACGAGGAACTCAAAGCCAAGGGGGTTGAGTTCAAAGGACCGCCGACTACTCAAGACTGGGGCACCGCGACAGTGATGAAAGACAACTCGGGAAACTGGTTTAGCGTCGGCCAGGACAAGAAAGATTGAGCGGCCTCAAGATGATCTGACTGGAGCGCAACCGTCCCGGTTGCTGGCCAATTCAAATGCAAGCGAGGACGCTTGCGCTCCAGTCATCATTCAGAACTGAAAGGAACTTTCCGTGATCAAACAGTTAGCCCTCGGCACGATTCTCGGCGCGATTGTCTTGTTCATTTGGAGCGCGCTCGCCTGGATGATTGTTCCGTGGCCCGGCGAACCATTCCGACACTTCACCAGTGAAGACGCGATGGTGACAGCGATCAAAGGAAACGCGCCGCGCTCCGGAAACTATCTGATACCGAACGAGCCTCAACGACTGCCCGGCCAAACTGAAGAGCAATATCAGAAGGCCACGAAAGATGCCGAGGATCGCATGAACAACGGCCCCATGGTCTTCGCCGTTGTGCGTCTCGAGCCGATGTCGATGGCCAAAGCGATGATCGTTGGTTTTCTGACCGATGTGATTGCCGTTCTGCTGGCCGGCCTCCTGCTGCTTCAGACCGATCGTTTGAGTTATCGCGGGCGAGTCGCCTTCGTCGCCGGGCTCGGTCTGCTGATCTTCATCGGCGGGCACGTGGACGAATGGAACTGGTGGGGCTTCAGTAACGCTTACACAATGATGACGTTCGGGGCGGTCGTGATCGGATGGGTCCTGGCAGGACTGGTGATGGCGATGTTCGTGCGCGGGAAGACCGCCGTTTAGCGTGGCGATTTCACGGGCGGGACGCCCGTGCCACCCCACACAGTTTGAGGAATCGACAATGGCAAAAGCAGCAACCAAAACCAAATCGATTTACGGCGTGCATCCCGGCGTCCTGATGACGCAAAAGTGGATTGGTGAATTGAAACAAAAGACTGGCCGCACCTTGGAAGAATGGCTGAAGTTCATCAAGAAAGAGGGTCCGAAAGACGAGCAGCCGCGGCGCGATTGGTTAAAGACGAAGTATGGACTCGGAACCAACACCGCATGGTGGCTGGCCGAGCGATCGGTCGGCAAAGGCGAGGAGTCGGGTGACCCGGACGCTTACTTGCTGGCCGCGGAGAAATACGTCGATGACATGTTCGCCGGCAAGAAGGAACATCTGCGGCCTATTTATGACGCCCTGCTGAGACTCGGTTTGTCGGCCGGCAAAGACACTAAGGCGTGTCCCTGCCAGACGATTGTTCCGCTTTATCGCCACCACGTCTTTGCCCAAATTAAGCCCACCACGCTGACCCGCATCGACTTTGGCCTCGCGCTCGGCGACACAATGAAAACTCCCAAGCGGCTTATCAAAACCGGCGGCTACGAGAAGAAAGATCGCATCACGCACAGATTTGAAATCACTTCGTTAAAAGATATCGACGATGAGGTGAAACGATGGCTAAAGATTGCTTACGAGCGAGACGCGTGATGCCGTCAGCACCCGCTCAATTCAGGGCAAGCTTCGGAAGATCAGAACAGCGGTCCCCCACACCTGACAGCCCTGACTCTCTGGCTCAGAGCTTTCAGCGCCCTGCTGCATTCGAATATCAAACCTGCGGCGTCCCCATGTTTGAGATAGAATGGTCAGCACAAGAAGGATCCAATAAATCAACAAGGGGTTACAAATGCAGTCTCAGTCTATTCTCCGTTCTCTTCTATTCTCCAAGTCTACATTTCGAACTCATCTTCTGGTTTTGATTATTGCTTTAACGGCATGTCTGGGGACTTGGTCGCGTTCCGTCAGCGCGCAGGAGTCCGCGGTATCGGATATCAGCGTTTTGAAGTCGGGAGACGAAACCGCGGTTCCCGGCGGCCAGATTACTTACCAGGTAGTGGTGACGAATGGCGGACCCGACGATGCCGCCAACGTCGTACTGTCCGACCCCCTCCCTGCGCACACGACGTTCGTGAGCGCCTCAGTCACCCAGGGCACTGCTGCTTTCGACGGGACCACAGTGACGGTGAATTTTGGGACCATCCTGGCATTCGAAAGCGCAGGGCTTACGCTTAAATTGAAGGTTGACAGCGACACCGCGTCGGGAACAACGATTACCAATACGGCGAACGCCAGCTCGAGCTCAGCGGATGACGACCTGACCAACAACCAGGGCAGTGCCTCGACGCAAGTCGTTACGCCGGCGGCAGATCTCAGCGTGTCCAAGACCGGTGACTCAACTGCGACAATTGGAGGCACTATTAACTACTCAGTGTCGATTGCTAACTACGGAACACTAGATGCCACGAATGTCGTTTTAAGTGATCCAATACCCACCCATACGACACTTGTAGGGGCCTCAAGCACTCAGGGAAGTACTAGTTCCGACGGAACTACCGTCACGGCGAATCTGGGAACGATCCCGGTGGGTAGCATCGCGCAGGTGTCTATCACAGTTACGGTTAACGGCGATACTGCGCCTGATACGACTATTACCAACACGGCCACGGCTACATCCAGTACTCCGGAGCGTAATCCCGAAGATAACGTTTCATCAGCGAGCACTGTTGTAACGGGAGTCCATGCCGGCGAATTAATCATTAGTGAGTTCCGTTTGCGCGGACCCGGTGCCGTGTTCATCGGCGCTCCAGCAGATGAAGCCCGGCTAATGGGTAGACCCGATCAAAACGGCGCGAAAGCGACGAAAAAACCGTCGCCCTTAGTGGCGGAAGAGGGCAATCAACCCTTTGATGAGTTCGTCGAGTTATACAACAACACAGACTTTCCCATTACGGTGTCGTCAGGCGATGAAGGATTCGCTGTAGCCGCGTCGGATGGTGTAGTGCGCTTTGTCATACCCAACGGCACCGTTATTCCGGCGCGCGGACATTTTCTGGGTGTGAACAGTCTGGGATACAGCCTGTCCGGTTACCCCGCGGGCAATGGCAGCGCCACTGGCGACACCAGCTATTCGCTGGACATTCCCGACAATGCGGGCATTGCGCTATTTCGCACCGCGAAGCCTGCGAACTTCTCGATGACCACGAGGCTGGATGCCGTGGGCTCAACCGCAGAAGCAAATCCCTTGTACAAAGAGGGCACAGGTTATCCCGCGCTAACCCCACTTTCGCTCGACTATTCTTTCTATCGCGACAGTTGTGGCAAGGGGGGTTCGACTTCGAACATCACTCCGTGCAACCGGTTCACTCCGAAGGACACGGACAACAATGCTGCGGACTTCGTCTTTGTCGATACTGACGGAACGAATTTGGGAGCAGGACAACGTCTGGGCGCTCCCGGACCTGAGAACCTTAACAGTCCCATTCAAAACAATAGCGGCATCGCGGGAGCGCTACTCGATTCCACGCAGAGTTTTGATGCGCCGCCGAATCGCGTGCGTAATCTATTGTCCGACCCGGCCAACAATTCGACTTATGGCACTCTCGATGTCCGCCGGCGCATCGTCAACAATACGGACCTTCCGGTTACCCGCTTACGCTTTCGCGTCATCGACATCAGCACCCTCTTCGCTCCGATCGGCACGGCCGATCTTCGAGTACGAACATCCAGTCCTCTGGTAGTTACTGGAATTAACGACCCGGCTACTTGCGAGGGCGCTGGTTCGAGCACGCCCTGCGATGTAACGGTTCGGGGTCTGACTTTGGAAACGCCACCATTTCAACCGGCGGGGGGCGGTTTTAATTCATCGGTATCGGATGGGCTCGTGAACCTGCAAACGCCCCTGGCTCCCGGCCAAGCCATCAATATTCGGTTTCTCTTTGGCGTGCAGCAGACTGGGTTTTTCCGGGCCATCTTTAATATCGAAACCTTAAACCAGTCGCAGCAACCCAGCACTCCGCAGAAAACGGCGAGCTCCAAAACGAAAGCAAGATAAATACGCAGAAGGTCCGGACGTCCCGAGGAGAGTAAAGAATATTCACCACAAAGACACGAAGACACTAAGGATCTATTACCTCGTGTTTCGTGTCTTTGTGTCTTAGTGGTTAACTTATCTGGGTAGACAATCATGGCAACTGCAATCAAACCTCGGATGAGTGACGAAGCGGTCGAAGCAAAGACCGGCAAGACCTGGTCGCGCTGGTTTAAGCATCTCGATGCGGCCGGCGCCAGGAAAATGACGCACCAGGAAATCGTCGCGCACCTGCGTGACAAACACGACGTGCGGCCGTGGTGGACGCAAATGGTTGCGGTCACTTACGAGCAGGCGCGCGGCTTGCGCGAAGTGCATGAGAAACCCAGCGGCTACGAAATTAGCGTGAGCCGCACCATCAAGGCGCCGGTCGGAAAAGCGTTCAAAGCGTGGACGGTTGAGAAGACGCGCAAACAATGGTTGGCGGCGAACTTCGCCATTCGCAAGTCAACCACGAACAAAACTCTTCGCATCACCTGGAGCGATGATACGGATGTGGTGGCTGCTTTTTATCCGAAAGGCGAAGACAAGTGTCAGGTCGTCGCCCAACATGCGAAGCTCAAAGATGCGAAGGCCGGCGCGAAGATGAAGGAATTTTGGGGCGAGGCTTTGGATCGATTGAAAAAAGTACTCGAGTAGCACGGCATCAGCTTTGCCAAGAGTCTTTCGGCTTTGCCGCCTGATGTGCGGAAGGCCTTTGGCCTTCCGGGTAAATTCAGCATTGAGTTTGGGCTATGCCCTTTTCCGTGGGAAGCCGAAAGTCCGAGAACCAGCTCGATGGAAGTGCCTGGCGCTTCCGCACATCGAGGGGCAAAGCCCGGCGCCAGCCATCTTTTTAGGTCAAGCCTTCAGATCTAGCCGGCGTTATCATCTTCGCGTCTTACCAGCGCCAGCAACAGCGCGATGTAACTCAATCCAATTAAGGTTCCGCGCGTCCAGCTCAGGTGCTGCCAGCGCTGTCCGCGCGCGTACCATTCCGCCGCTGATAGTGCGCTGTTGCCGCTGGCTTTGAATGCGCGCAACTCGGGCACGAAATACAAGGCAGTAACCACGATCGCCAGCACATACACGATTAGCGGAATCGCGATCAGTTTTCTGCGCGCCGGTATCTTCCAATTAAGGATCAGCGCTACGACGAGCGACAGGACGGCCGGTGGATGGATTAGCGTCCAAAAGTATTCGTCGTGCAAGGCGTAGGGGCCGTTCACCAGCACGGCCGAATTCGGAAGTGCAGAGAGATAGGGCGGGAAGAAAACAATGTGCGCATAAACAATTCCGCCGAGCAAAATTCCCATAAGCAAAACGGAAACCATCAACGCGATAGTGCGGGCTTTCATTCTCAATTTGATTACTGTCCGTGCGGCTTCATTATTCCTATTTGTTGAAGCAGACTGATCATATCTTTCTCTGCCCACTTCTCAGCCAACTTGCCGTTCGCGATCCGATGTATCGTGATCGACGTCATCTCCATATCGTTTCCCGTCGCCGGCGCGTTCGGCAGATCACCTTCGTGTTTGCCGAACGAAGTCAGCCGCGTGACGACTTTGTCGCCTTCCGCAATTTGATCTTCGATCCGGTGATAACCGGGAGTCGCCTCCCAAAACAACTTGAAAGCCTGTTTCAATCCTGCGCGTCCCGGCGCTAAAGGGAAGGGCGGCGGATTGTGATCGATGTAATCTTCCGCGACCAATTCATCCATCGCTTCGATGTTACCCTTGTCGATCTCTTCATAGAACCGGCGCACCAAAGCCTTGTTGTCTTCCGTTGACATAGCTACTCCCTCCTAATGGCGCGGCGCAGTATATTCCTCCGAACCACATGATCAAGTGACGAGACTAAATGGATCTATATGCTGCGCTAAAGCTGGAAAAAACTCACGCCTGTTTCGCGACGAATGGCTGCGGCTCAGGGTCGCGCGCGCGGGCACTGTCGCCTGGTGGTGGCAAGGGCGGCGGTGGGTTCGCCACGAACTTCTCCAGGGCCGCATCAAAAACTTCGCGAATGCGATTCAGCGGCACGACTTCGAGTTCCTTACGGACGTCTTCGGGAATCTCTTCCAGATCAGCTATGTTGCGTTCCGGCAGCAGGATGCGGTGGATTCCGGCGCGATGGGCAGCTAAAACTTTTTCCTTTATGCCACCGACCGGAAAGACCAGGCCTGACAGAGTGATCTCGCCCGTCATTGCGGTGTCGGGGCGTACGCGCCGACCGGTGTAAAGCGAAGCCAGCGCGGCGGTGATGGTGACTCCTGCTGATGGTCCATCTTTGCGAATGGCGCCGGCCGGAACGTGCAGGTGTACACCGTACTCCTTAAACATGTCAGGCGAAATACCGAACTGGTCCGCATGCGACCAGAGGAAGGATTGCGCGGCGCGCGCTGACTCCTGCATTACCTCACCGAGCTGACCGGTGATCGTGAACCCTCGCCCGCCCGGAAGCAGGCTCGCTTCGACGAACAAAATTTCGCCGCCCATTTCCGTCCACGCCATGCCAGTCGCCACTCCCGCGGGCAATTCTTTGCGCGCCTCTTCCGGATAAAATTTTGGACTGCCGAGGTATTCTTTGATTTCGGCTTCGGTGATCGTGATCTTTTCGCTATGGCCTTTCGCGATCTTGAGCGCGACTTTGCGCGCGACGCGCCCGATGGTTCGTTCGAGCTGGCGGACGCCTGCTTCGCGCGTGTACCGCATCGCAATCAAGCTAATCGCATCGTCAGCGAATTCCAGTTGCTCGGGCGACAGACCGTTCTCGCGAACTTGTCGCGGTACCAGATAGCGTTTGGCGATTTGCAACTTTTCGCGATCGCTGTAGCCCGCCAGCTGAATCACCTCCATGCGATCGCGCAGCGGCGGCGGAATCGGTCCCAGCTGATTGGCAGTCGCAATGAAGAAAACTTTCGACAGATCGAACGGCAGATCGAGATAGTGATCGGTGAACGTGTTGTTCTGTTCAGGATCGAGAATCTCGAGTAACGCCGCCGCCGGATCGCCGCGATAATCGGCGCCGAGCTTGTCGATTTCGTCCAGCATCATCACCGGATTGTTCACGTTGGCGCGGCGAATCGATTGAATGATGCGGCCGGGCATCGCGCCTACATAGGTGCGCCGATGGCCGCGCAGCTCGGCTTCATCGCGCACGCCGCCCAGACTCAACCGTTCGAATTTGCGATCCATTGCACGCGAAATCGATCGCCCCAGACTCGTCTTGCCGACTCCCGGCGGACCGACAAAGCAAAGGATCGGACTTTTCGCGTCGGCGCGGAGTTTTCGCACCGCCAGAAATTCCAGGATGCGTTCTTTGATGTCTTCGATGTCGTAATGATCTTCGTCCAGGATGTTTTGCGCCTCGTTCAGATCGAGTTTGTCTTCCGAAGAAACGCGCCAGGGCAACTCGAGAATGAAATCCAGATAGGTGCGGATGACGTGATAGTCCGGCGCCATCGCCGGCAGTTTTTCCATCCGGCTCAGTTCGCGTTCAGCTTCCTTGCGAACTTCGTCGGGCAGGTCGGCCTTCTCCAGCCGCTCGCGCAATTGCTCGGCTTCCGCAGCTTCGCCATCCGCTTCGCCTAGTTCCTTTTGGATCGCCTTCATCTGTTGGCGCAGGACATAGTCGCGCTGCGCCTTGTCCATTTCGGTTTGCGCTTCACTGGCGATCTTTGAACGCAGCCGAATGATTTCCACTTCGCGCGCCAGAAAATCGTGCGCCAGATGAACCAAGTCATCGACCGTGTTCGCCTCGAGCATCTGCTGCTCTTTATCCACGCCCAGGCTGAGAATCGAACCGAGAAAGTAAGCGAGCTTTACCGGATCGTCAGCCCCCAGAACGACGAGCCTAACTTCCGGGGGAACCTGTGGCAGATAGGCGAGCGCCTGCTGGATGAGCGACTTTACGTTGCGGGTCGCGGCCTCGACCTCTTCCGGGTTCTGCGTCAGTAACTCCGGCAGAATCTGCACCCGCGCTTTCAAAAACTTTTCTGTTTGCGTCCACGCCAGGACGCGCACGCGATCGGTGCCCTGCACAATCAGATGGAGCGTGTCTTCCACGCGCTCCATCCGTTTGATCATGACCAGCGTGCCGACTTCGAATACCTCGTCCGGCTTCGCGTCCTCTTCCGAACTCTTATCCGGGTGCACGCTGATGCACGCGAGTAACTTTTCCTCACTGGCCAGCGCGGCTTCAACCGCCGCAATTGAGGCGGGACGTCCGGCCGCCAGCGGCACCATTGTCTCGGGAAACAGCGTGGTGTTTTGCAGCGGCAGAACCGGAATTTCGAAAGGCATCGCGCCGAATTTTTGCGCCGGCTCCACGTTCGATTTAAGCGGGGTGTCGGGCTCCACAGGCATGTTTATCGGGTTGTCGTTAGCGTCGGCCATTTTGTCGGATTAGTTCGGTTGTTATCGAGTCGCGGCGCGGCTTTTCATCTCATCCCGGCACTCTTCATTTTCGTGGAGGTGCAAGAGCAAAAGGCCGTCGCGATAGTCGCGCTCGACAGTCGCGCTTTCAATCGAGCAGGGAAACTGAATGATTTTTTCGAAGCGGCTGTAAGTGATTTCAAGTTGGTAGTGCGAAATTCCTTCACCACAGAAGCTGTCGCGACGTAGGCCGCTTACGCGCAGTAGCGCGCCATCGAGGGTGATTTCAATGTCATCGGATTTCACGCCGGCGAGATCGAGTTTAACCAGCCAGCCCTGGCGCGTGCGATAGACATCAGCCGCGGGATTCCACAATCGTCCCGACGGGCGACGATGACGCAGGTCGCCGGTGTCACGAAAAAACCGATCGAACGATCCCCCGGACATAATTAGTTCGTTTCTCTCAACGCGGTTAAGGGGTTAGGTCGATTATACGTTTTGAAGGAGAGAATGTCAGGTGCAGGTTACGGAACCGCGAAAGGTAGTGAGCGGGATAAAGGCTCAATTGCGTAGCTGTTTAGGCGTCGCGGTTCTATAACGCGTGCAGCATCATCCAAGCGGCGGTGGCAGCTTGCTTCTCGTCGGCACGCCACGGTGCTGGGACCACGCGACCGAGTTCGCTGATTTGTTTTCTGATTCGAGCAGTCCGCGATCCCAGTTCTGCGGTGACGCTCCGCTCGAAATCCTTGTCGGGAAAGATGCGCCATTTCAGACCGTTGGCGTCTGCCGCGAGATTCAACACGTTGCGAAATAGAACGCCTTCAGCCGCGTGGGCGCGAATGTGGAAGTTGCCGATGCGTGCGAGATCATGATCGGGAGCACCGACGATTCCCACGGCACGAACTTTCATCCCGGCAGACCTTTGTTGGTTGATTAGATCCGCAAGCGCTTTCTTCGCCACCTTCTCGATCGCGCGCGCGTACTTGCGAACTGCGCGTTGCGATTCTTCCCAAGGCAGCTCCATCACCACATGATACGGCTGCGCTGTCTGGGGGATCTTTGGATCGACAAGTTTTATTTCGGTCTTAGCGAGGACCACCGGAGCATCAGATGCTCCGCCGATGACGACGGCAATCGCGCGTCCGGTCTTCGCGCGCAGGCCGATAGCGACGTTCGAATTCATGGCGCAGTCCAATGTCCAACGTCCAAAGTCCAACGTTTCTTAGTTCGGAAGACACGAGACTTTGGACTTTGGACCTTGGACAGTTACGGATGCGTCATCTCTTCCGGCTTGACCCATTCATCGAATTGTTCCCCGGTCAGCAAGCCGAGTTCGATTGCGGATTCGCGCAGCGAAATGCCTTTCTGGTGCGCGTGCTTGGCGATCTTCGCGGCGCTGTCATAACCGATGTGCTCGTTGAGCGCGGTCACCAGCATCAATGATTCGCGCAGGTGCTCGTCAATTTTCTCGCGATTGATAGTCATGCCCGCGATGCAATACTCGACAAAGCCGTGACACGCGTCGTGCATCAGACGGATCGAGTGCAAGAGGTTGTGAATGATTACCGGCTTGAAGACATTCAACTCAAAGTTGCCTTGTGAATCCGCGAACCCAATCGCTGCGTCGTTGCCCATGACCTGAACCGCGACCATGGTCATGGCTTCGCTCTGCGTGGGATTCACTTTGCCGGGCATGATCGACGAGCCCGGTTCGTTTTCCGGAATCACCAGTTCACCCAAACCACAGCGCGGCCCCGACGCCAGCCAGCGCACGTCGTTGGCAATCTTCATCAAAGAAGCCGCCAGCGTTTTCAGTCCGCCGCTGCAAAAAACCATCTCGTCGTGAGCGGAGAGCGCGGCAAATTTGTTCGGATGCGATTTGAAGGGCAGGCCGGTCAGTTCCGCGATCTTCTTCGCGGCCCGCTCAGCAAATTCAGGATGCGCATTCAACCCGGTGCCGACAGCCGTCCCGCCGATCGCGAGATCGTAAAGTCCCGGCAGCGTCGCGTTCATGCGCTCTATGTCGCGCTCAAGCAAACTTGCCCATCCCGACATCTCCTGGCCCACAGTTAAGGGAGTGGCGTCCTGTAAGTGCGTGCGGCCAATCTTCACGACGTCTTTGAATTCTTTCGCTTTCGCATCGACAGCATCACGCACTTCCTGAACTCGCGGAATCAGCTTGTTCATCTGCTCCGCCGCGGCGATATGCATGGCAGTTGGGAACGTGTCGTTCGACGATTGCGACATGTTCACGTCATCGTTTGGATGAATCGGCTTCTTACTGCCCATGACGCCGCCGGCAATTTCAATCGCGCGATTCGAGATCACCTCGTTCGCATTCATGTTGGTCTGAGTGCCGCTGCCGGTTTGCCAAACGCGTAGAGGAAAATGATCGTCGAGTTCACCGGCGATCACTTCGTCGCACGCGGCGACGATAAACTTAAGTTTGTCGGACGAAAGCTTACCAAGATCATTGTTCACCAGGGCGCAAGCTTTTTTCAGAATGCCTAACGCGCGGATCATCTCGCGCGGCATCACGTCGAAGCCAATATTGAAGTGCAGCAGCGAGCGTTGCGTCTGCGCACCCCAATATCGATTCGCCGACACTTCGATCTTGCCCATCGAGTCGGTTTCGGTTCTTGTTTTGGCAGCGCTCTTTTGCGGCTTCGTTTCAGGCATCATAGGCTGGACTAGCACCGGATCGACTTCAATTGTACACCAGCGCTCGGTCGGCTGTTCAGGCGTTTCGGCAAGCGCAAAAAGAAAGGCAAGCGCGAAGGGCGCTTGCCTCTGAAATCGCTGGCCCTGATGCTCCGCGAATGGTTTACGTTTTCGCAAGGGACGTGGGAAGGGCGCGCACGGACCATCTATCGACGGGAAGCTCGATCATCGTATCGCGGCCATCACTTGCGCTTGGGTCGGCCTGGCGCCATCGCCGGGTTCGGCGACGACTTCCAAAGCGGAGGCCACCGGTATATTCAGTCCTTTGACATAAGTCCACTTCATGCCCGCGCCGGAAGCGACCGCGACATAGGTTCCGCTCAAGCCGCCGAACCAGATGAAGATGCCATAGCGATCGGTTTTTGTTTCAAAATGGCCAGACAAGCCATCAGTGCGATAAAGCTCAACCGTCGCGCCAGCAACCGGATTCCCGTTCAGCTTCACAATCCCGGTGATTTGCCCTGCCTCGGGGACAGGCGGTGTCTTTCGATCTTCTTCCGCTTTCGTGATAGTCGCTTTGTTGGCTTCGCCCACTCTGACAAACTCCGCCTCGTACAACTCACGGCTGTAGAACGCGAGACGCGAAGCCGGAAGACTATCGCCTATCACATCTGCCATTACGCCCGACGTGACGATGAATCGCGGCGCCCCGTAAAGGAATTTCCATTTCTCCTCGTCGACCTTCTCTGAGTCCGACTTCGCGGGAAGTCGCAAATTCAAACTGTGTATGAGGTCTTCACAGGTCGAGTTTGCCAGCCGACAGAGCACCTCAATACGCTCAACTACCGTCGAGCCCTGGCGATACTGCACGTAGATCTTGTCGGTCAAAGGTTGGGCGCGATATTCGATAAGTGTCGCGCTTACCTTGTTGACGGGTTGACCCAACACGCGCTCGACGTCGGCGCGTGTGCTTTGTCCGGGCGTCAGGCCCCTGTATGAGCTTTGACCGAAGCAGGTCACGCAGGATAACAACAGGCAGATGATGATGAGTGCTGTTCTGTTCATGGGGTCACATTCTCTCCTCGGCTATTGTTCCCGCCGCCCCTGACCTCTACGCAGTGGCCTTCCCAAGAGCCTTTCGGCGGGGCAGTGCCGGTGGTGCGCTCCCAGTCGCCGTTGAGTTTGTCGTTGACGACACTTATTTTCATCTTGCCTGTGCCGGTGTCGTCTTTCCACTCAGCGTACATGTAGCCGATTGATGATAATTCGCCGGTAAAGGTGCCGTTGTTGGTTGAATAGGTGCCTTTGACGAGCGTTTTTGTAAACATCCCATCACGTTCCAGATCGCCCACCCTGACAACGGTCATCCGTCCGTGGTTCGTCTCCCAGTCGCCGAAGATCGTGCCGGTACAACCCTGTGGTTTCGGGGCTACGGTCTCGTACAATTCTTTTGAGTAGAAGGCCACCCGCACCTCGTCATGTTCGGCAAACGTGACCACCATGAAGCGCGATGCCCCGAACCAGTACACACTTTTAAAATTAATGCCTCCTTCGCCTGCGTGATTGCGCGTGTCAGCCAGTCCCTCATTGGTCAGATACTTGTCCGTCATGGAACGATACCTCAACCAACACGGATCATTGCCGGTTGCAACGCACGTCAACTCCAGGCGCTCGACTATTGCCGCCGCGGATTCATCGCGGTACTGCACGTAAACCTTGCCGATGTACTCGGGGGACTTGTACTCAATGAGCGTCTTGCTCACGCTCCGCACTGGAAGACCAAAAACGGCTTCGACATCAGCGCGCGTGCTCTTGCCGGGCGTCAGTCCCTTGTATGAGGTTTGGCCGAAGCAGATAACGCAGGCGAGAACGGTCATGAGACTGGCGCAGCTAACTTTGTTCATCAAACACCTCCTGAATATGTTTATGGGCACCTGGCATGGCTTACTGTCTGGTCAGCGTCAGAGACTTGCCGCTGCCAAAGTTGATGATGATTTCAGAGCTTGTGAACGTTCCGTCGTATTGCCCCTCCGCCGCGCTTCGAATTGTCATGCGCAGCGTTCCGGGACCGGTAGTAACAATCCTGATGTCACCCTGAAGATATGGAAGAAAATATTTCGCTGATTCTTCAGAGACGTGCATTGTTGTAGTGGATTGACCTGTCCAAGTATTTGAGCCGGCTCGTCCGAGTGTCATCGTGATCTGGGAGTAATTCTCTTCGTCTTGCTTGGTGTACAACCCCCACGTGCCATTCAAGTTGCCGTAATCAGAACTGCTGCCGTCGCCTTCGCCGGGATTTGTATTGCCGCCTGGATTGTTGGTGGCAGCCGTAGGCGGTTGACCGGTGACTGCCGTCCTGATAGCGCCACCGAGCCGCGTCCCCCAGTCTGGCTTGTTCGGATCGCGCGGCTTCTTTTCTTTCTTCGGCTTCGAGCTCGGTTGATTGTTTGCTGAAGAGCCGGATGTGCGCGGTTCATTGTTCGTTGGGTTACTTGCCGAAGCCGGCTGGTTGGTTTCCGGAATTTCTTCAACTACCGGCGGATTCGAGCGCTGCCGATTTGAATTTACATTGGTGTTCGTCTCAGGAATCTCTTCGACCACGGGCGGCTTGCTCCTTGATCTGGAGGCCGGCTTGTTCGAAGCGACATTTGTTGTGTTGTCTTCCGGGATTTCTTCTACCTTTGGGGGATTCTTCAAAACGGTCCGGTCGTCGTATGTGCTCGGATTTTTTGTAACTGTGACCTCGGGAATTTCTTCTACCGTTGGTGGATTAGTTCGCCTGGAGTCCGTTGCGTTGGCGACCGTATTCGTGCCGCGGTTATCGCCGGCATTGTTCTCGTTTGTAATTGACGGATTGTTCTGGGTATTGGATTTGTTTGTGGCCTTATCCTCGACATCCTTCTTCGCCTTCTTCGCCGCGTCCCAGAATCCTCCCGAACTATTTGTCTGCTCAGCGGATTTGTTCGACTTGGCGGTCTTATCATCTGGTCGTTCAGATACGGCCTGCTTCTCTTTTGTACCCGGATCGATTTCGACTGTTATCGGCTCGTCACTCTTGTCGGTGGTGTTAGTTTGTGCTGCGGGCCCCTTCGCTCGGTTGGTGACTTTGGCGATGCACAGGTCGGCTTGCGTCTGAAGGTCATTCGCCAATCCGATTTCGAGGCCGGCATCGTCTATCTGCCGGTTTATGTCCTCAATCGCGTCGTCGAGCGTGATGACCGGGCAAACCTTATTCTCAAATTCTTCTACTTTGGCATTAGCGCTAGCCTCGAGCTGACCAATCTCGACCGCAGCGCTGCTAACAATAGACGTGTCAGTGGGAAGGTCGTTGGCCGGAACCTCAAGCGAATCGCGCATGGCCTTGACGCGTTGCGCCAAATCAGCAGGCAAGCCTGGGGTCGGAGCCACTGTGGCTAACAGGTTGTTTAGTTCAATTTGAAGAGAATACTGAGTAGTGCTTGAGGATCTCACAGCCGGTCCGATCCGATTGACGTATCTAACCGCCTTGGCCTCGTTCTCTTTGGAAGCAAGGGCCAACGTCTGAAGGCGCGCAGCTTTGTCTTTCATTTGGGCGAATGTACGTTGCGCGGCCGAAGCCTTGTAAACCAGTAGCGATAATTCTTGCTGGCTTCTGGCCGCTTCGCTTTTGAGTCTGCCCATTTCGCTGAGGTCTTTGATTGCTTGTCGATACGTCGCGCGCAAGTTTTCGGCTTCGGCGGCGGAAGCACATCTGGGCGCGCGCGCCGCCGCGTCTTTCAAGTTCTTCTGGATCTCTGAACCCTTTGTCTTCACTGTGGATTGGTTCGAACGAATGGCCATTTGTAGTTTTGCAACCTTGCTGCAGAGTGAATCACCGCCGAAAGTAGTCAGTTCGGGCAACGCGTTCGCGGCGGCCTCGAACTCGTTCATTAAAACGTGCGCGTCCCGTGCGTCTGACGTGGCGCTATCGATGAAGTTTTGGAATTGCGAAGTATTTGGCCGGGTAGTTTTCCAGGCGTTTACCTTCTTTTCGAGCTCTTCCATGGCGATACGAATTCTCTCCGCCTCCTTGGTTTCGGCAGAAGTCTTCTTCAAAAAGACCGTGGGCCGGTAAGCGTCGAGAGAAGGCTTGAGATCCTTGATGTCGCTTTCGCCAAGATCATAATCACGCGCCTTAGCAACCACCCGAATACCCTGACGCAGTTTGGACAAGGGCAGGTTAGCGCTGTCCTTCAAAACGAAAGTCGCCTCGCCGGCTGGCGCTTTTTCACCCCCAATCGGTTGGTCATTGAGGTAGAGATAGGCATTGGCATTCTGGATCAGATTGTTAGATTCGGAATCGCGCACTTCGACAACCAAACGAATTGGACTGCTGTCTGAAAGGTCGGGGTCAAGAATGAAGGTCGCGCTGCCATATGACTTCGCTGACAGGACTTCTTTCCGAATGGGAATGGTGCGGCTCTTAGGCGTGTACCCCTCCGCCGTGACAATCACGGTTTCCGTCAGGGCGTAGCGGCCTTGCAGGGTGGCTTTGCCCTCGCGGTCAGTCGGTGTGCCTATGCCGTTTACGACGACTTCTGCGCCGGGTAAGGGCTGAGGTTTGGCTTTAGGGTCGGAGGGATCATTTTTCAGGACTGTAACCTCGATCGTGTCTTTTTCAACTTTTTCCTTCGCTTTCAATTCAAAAGTAACGGGCTCTTCTTCTCCAAGCCGCACGCGAATTTGTCCGCTGGCCGGTTCATAATGGTCCTGCGAGATGTCAACGCTGTACGCTCCGATCTCTTTCACAAAGAAGATTGCATTTCCCGAACCATCGGTTTTTTGGGAGTGAGGCTGAGGGCCGCTGAGAGACACGCGCGCGTCGGCGATGCCTTGATGCGTATCCTGATCTTTCACCCTTACCACCACCTCCACGCCTGAAGCCTTCGAGAGCGTGACAGTTGGGCCATCGACGATCGTTCCAAGCTGTTCCTCGCCGAGTTCTATGCGCGCGCTTTTCGTTACATAGCCTGACTTCGAAACCTGGATTCCGTGTGTTTTTCGCTGCACCACCGGAACAGATACCGTCGCGATACCGTCCGAACCTGTTGTTCCTTCGGCACGTTCGCTTGGGGAATCGCCGGAAATCAACACGCTGGCACCTTCGATCGCATCACCCGTTTCATTGTCAGGTATCTCCTCTACGTCGCGTTTGACTCTAACCTTAACGGTGATTAAAGCAGCGCCAGTCGAGTCCGTCGGGTGCAGAACGATTGTGCAAGTCTCCGGTCTATAGCTAGGTCCTACAAACTTGCTCCCCGCACGCCCTTTCTCAAGACCCCACTCGCCGGTTTCCGGGTTTCGATACCAATTTCCCGTGAACCTGACTCGGCCACTGCCGCGCAGCAGGTCCTTCTTGACCTCAATGTCCACCACCGGCCAATACAGCGATCCTTCGCCCCACTTGTTGCCGATCTCAATGTCAGTAGTGGCAACCCCATCCGCATTCGTCGTTAGGTGATAGTCATAAGCGCGGAATTCAGGACCATAGGCGTCATGCGTGATGTTCACTTCAGCATCCGCGACGGGCCGTCCGTTTGGGTCAAGAACCGTAATCGTCAACTTGACGGTTTTCGGCGCCGATACAGATTCAAGGGCCCCGCCCCGCCCCGCAAGAACAGGTGAGCCGATCCAGAGACTCAATAGGCCCAGCGCGGCCATGGCAATGATTAGACTTCTTTGCGTTTTCATAACTTTCTCCTACACAAAGCGCGCAACCGTTCAGCGCGTAGGTAAATGACTGCTGATGTACTGACGAGCTTTCTCTCTTGAGTTGATCTCGCCACGAAATTCATCCGTCTCAGACTTCGTGGCCCAATCTACGTGCTGACTGACAAACGACAGATACTGATCGTTCGGCTTACCCGTCGCGTCGAAGATGCCAATTGTTCGGCACACGTCCTTGAACGTATCGGTATCCATCGGCGAATCGCTCGCTGCCAGCGCGGCACCGTACAAACGGTGCCTCTCGTCGTCCGTCAATCGCACCGCGTTTTTGTCATGACCTTGTCCGGTCACTCCGCTACAACCGCACGCAAAAAGGGAGAGCATGATTAGAAGAAAGATGACAAGCCTCTTCATCAGCGCGCCTCCCAGTTCCGGTTGTGTATAATGCCGGCCAATTCGGCAGGCAGTTCGACCCCGACTCCCGTGGCTTCAGCATTTGTAAACAGTTGTTTCAAGCGGGTGTGCTTATGCCATAAAACGGCCGCGAAGTACTGAGAGACTCCTGAAATTCTGCTGAATCTGCTTTTGCTTGTCGAAAAGTCACATGAACCAGCAGGGCCCTCACATATATCGTCTGGAAGGGATCGAAGTTGACCCGTCACAGGTCTGTCTAAAGCGTGACGGAACTGAGTTGCACCTGCGGCAGCAGACTTTCCAGGTCCTCATCTACCTGCTTGAAAACCGCCAGCGAGTGGTGACGAAGAATGAGCTTATCGAACGCATCTGGGCGGGTACGGCGGTAACCGACAATGCTCTCGAGCAATGCCTGGCCGAAATTCGTAAAGTGCTGGGCGACGATTCGCGCAATCCCCGATTCATCAAGACAGTGCCGCGGGCCGGTTACCGGTTTATCGGGGGGGTTGAGGAGATCGATCGGCAGACTTTGGTTGCTGCCGCAGTTCCGTCATCGTTACCGGCGGCCCAGCCTGCAGTCCAATCAATCGGCGAACCAGCCACATCTCGCAGACGATGGTTCGCGCGCCGAGCGCTGCTGATTCCGGTCGCGGTGGTCTTAATCCTTGCGGCTTCAATTTTCTTTTTGCTCAGGAGGCACGCATCTACAGCATCGCTCGCCGACACAACGCTGCCACAGGACCCGACCAAGCGCCCAGTCGCGGTGATGTTCTTTGACAATCAGTCAGGTAGCGCGGACCTTGACTGGCTGCGCGAGGGCCTGGCTGACATGATCATTACCGATCTCTCCAGATCCAAAAACATCACAGTTCTCAGCCGGCAACAACTCTACGTGCTGCTCAATCGCGCCGGCCACAAAGCCTCTGACAACATCCAGCTTGATGATGCAATTAATATCGCCCGCCAGAGCCACGCGAAAGTATTTTTGCTCGGAAGTTTTGTGCGGCTTGGCGAACAAATACGAATTGACGTGCACCTTCACGATAGTCGTGATGGCCAACTGCTAACAGCGGAACGTGTAATAGTGGACAACCCCGCGCAAGTCCTCACGCAAGTTGATCTCTTGTCTCTCAAGCTGGCGGCCTACATCGGGTCGCCAGGTGGAACAGAGGGCACGACAAACCTGGCAACGGTGATGACGAACAATCTCGAGGCCTATCGAAATTATTCGCTCGGCGTAGAGAAAGCGCAGTTCTTTCGTAACGACGAAGCCGTTGCACTTTTGGAAAAAGCTATTGCGCTGGATCCAAATTTTGCCATGGCGTACGCTCGAGTTGGTTATGTTTATGCGGTGAGGGGAGACTCGCCGGAAAAAGCTCGGCGTTACCTTGAGAAGAGTTACCAACTTTCCGACCGTTTGACAGAAAAGGACAAATTGGAGATCACCGCCTGGTACGCCATCACGAATTTCGATTTTCCCACTGCCATTAATTCCTTCCGCCAAATCATTTCGAACTATCCGCTGGAAGTTGAGGCGTATGGGCTGCTCGCCAACCTGTTGCGCGGTGAAGAGCGAATCGAAGAAGGTATTGAAATCGCGAAACAGGGGCTGGCCGTCGATGCGGGCGCGAAGGAACTCTACAACTATCTTGGCTCCGCGTATTCGGATCGCAGCAGGCACGACGAGGCGATTACGATGTTTCGCCGGTATGTCGAGCTGGCCCCTGATGAACCCAACGCATACGACAGTTTAGGACTCGGCCTGGAATGGGCAGGACGCTATACCGAAGCGACCTCGGTATACCAACACGCCCTGACATTAAAACCAGATTTTCAGCTGGCGATTGTTCATCTGGGCAACAACTATTTCCAACAAGGAAAATACCGGGAAGCGATTGAGCAATATGAACGCTATTTGCGCTTGGCAACAACCGATCTCGATCGCGCACGTGCATGGAGCAGCATCGCCTTTGCGCGGTGGAAAATGGGCAAACTTGCCGAGGCTGATCAGGCCGCGCACCAGCAAATCAGGTATTACAAAGACGGTGCCGAAAACTTGGTGCTGTTTGCGCTCGATCGCGGCGACCGGGCGGCAGCCGAGAAGTATTGGCAGATCGTCGAGTCACGCCAGGCACTAGCGCGCGGCGCCAGATCCTTTTCGCGCGATCGGATTTTCTGCCGCGGTTATTTTGAACTGAGAACCGGAAATCCGGACAAGGCGATTGAATCGTTTAAGGAAGCTATAGGACACCTGCCGTTGACGTGGAACATCGATGCGTATGAAGACTGCCTGGCGAATGCGTATCTCGAGCTGGGACGCTACGATGAAGCGATTGCCGAATACGATCGCATTCTCAAACTCAATCCTAATTACCCACTGGTGCACTACCACCTCGCGCGCGCATATGAAGGCAAGGGTCAGAAAGATAAAGCGCGGGCTGAGTACGCATCGTTTTTGGAACTTTGGAAAGATGCGGACGCGGATATTCCTGAGATGGTGATTGCGCGGAAGGCGCTTGGTTAGAATTAAAGAGTCAATTCCCTCAAGGCTTCTGAGGTTTCTTGTCAGGCCGCACTGCTTTGGGAATGTCGTCGTCGGGCGCGGTGGTTTGCGTGGCTTCCTGAGTTTTCATTTTCGGCGGGCCGCCTCGTAGAATCGGTCGCAGCTTTGACGGCGTGACGCGCAGTGTAGCCAGCGAGGCATTACGCCGCAAAATTGTGCCACCGCGTCCCGCCACCCAAGTGTCCGTGCCGCCACGATAGGCCACCGCGAAGAGTGGCGAACTCGTGATGGTCGGCTGCGAGATCCAATTCTCGCCGCCATCTTTCGTCGCGAGCACCAAGCCGTGATCGCCGGCGACGATGGCGTCATCTCGCGAGGCTGCGGAAACGGCGAACAGGTTGCTCGAGATGCCGCTTTCCTGATCCTTCCACTTCACGCCGCCATCGTCCGTGCGCAGAATGATTCCTTTTTCGCCCACCGCATAGCCACGCAGAGCGTCGGCGAACGCGACTGCGTAAAGCCACTCCTTCAGATTGATATCGATCTGTTTCCAGTTCGCGCCGCCATCTTCGCTGCGCAGAATTGCTCCGTTCGATCCGACCGCGACACCATTCTTTGCGTTGATGAAACGAATGTCTTCCAGCCAGGATTTCGAATGCGAGGCGCATTCTTCCCAGGTCTCGCCGCCGTCGTCCGTGCGCAAAATCACGCCGCGGGCGCCGGCCACCCAGCCTACTTTCGCCGACAGGAAAAAAATCGCGGTGAGGTCTTCGGACAAACCCGGAAGCTGCTTTTCCCAAATCAGCCCGCCCGTCCTTGAATGCAAAATCGTTCCGCGATCGCCGGCGATCCAACCATTCAGTTCGTCGACGAAGGCTACGGAGTTAAGCCGCTCGCGCGTGCCTGAGGGCCTGGTGATCCAATCTTTGCCGCCGGACGTCGTCGACAAAATCTTTCCCCGCGCCCCAACGGCCCAACCGCGCGCGCCGTCGAGAAAGAAGATGTCACTCAGATCATCGCGACCGCCGTCAGTCAAGCGTCGCCAGCCGACGCCACCGTCGTCGCTGCGCACGACCAGCCCGTCGCTGCCGGCCGCCCATCCCGTGTTGTTGTCGCCAAAATAGATCGTCACCAGCCGCGGGTTCGTCCGGATGTTCGAGGGCAGCCAAAGCTTGCCGCCATTGCCGGTGCTGAGCACAAGTCCATTATCGCCGGCGATCCATCCGTTTTGTTCGTCAGCAAAATAGACGGACAAGAGATCTTCGCGAATGGCGACCTCAGTCGGCTCCCAGGTATCGCCGCTGTCTTCGCTGAGCAACACGCGCGCGCCATAGCCGACGGCCACCGCGCGGGTCTTGTTGACGAAGATAACGGACGTCAACGGAAGCACCCCGGCGCGCACGACTTCGCGCCAGCCTTTGCCTCCGTCCGTGGTCTTCAGGAGCGTGCCGCGATCACCGGCGACAAGTCCTGTGTTCTTGTCGAGAAACGAAACTGAATAGAGATGGGCGCGCGTCGGCGCAACTTCCGCCGTCCAACTCACTCCGCCGTCAGTCGTCGAAATGATCGAGCCGTATGTCCCGACCGCCCAACCGCGCATCGCGTCATCCGGGGCAAACGTGATCGAATTAAGATGATCCTTTGTCGGGGTCGCGACGCTCGCCCAACGCTGACCCGCGTTCGTGGTGCGCAGCACAGTCCCGCGCGCGCCGACCGCAATGGCCCGGCGTGGATCGAAAACGTACAAGCCGTTCAGCGAGGCCACCGAACGCGTGGGCTGGTTGTTCCATGAATAGCCGCCGTCATTTGTGTACAGGACTACTCCGTCCGCGCCGACGGCCCAACCATGACGATTGTCTTTGGCAAAGCGAATCGCGCTGATGGCGTTTCCCTGCGGCAGAGGGTTCTGCCATTCCCAACCGCGATCGGTGTTCTGCGCAGCGCCGGCGATCATGCACAGCAGCGCCGTCAGACAGGTCGAGACAAGTTTTGCAGACTTTCTGTGCACGCGATTGCCGGATGAATTCGTGTCTGGGTCGGTGAGGCGATTATAAGTTCGCGAGGAGCGGAAAGCGAGAGTCACGTGGTTTCGGCTGTGCCGCCCGATGTGCGGGAAGGCCCATGGCCTTCCGATAAGCGAAAAGAACTTTTTAGCTGTACCCCGTTGTCGGGCAAAGCCCCCAGACATGCGCCAACGATCGGAAAGGCATAGCCTTTCCGCACATCGGGCGGCAAAGCCGCGAAGGGAAGCGCTGCAAGTCGTCCTCTAGAACAATTGCTCCTCATCCTCTGTCTCTTCCGGCTCAATCACGCCAATCTTATCAACCGCGTCTTGCAAGACGGCGGGTTCGACGTGGCCGAGGGCGGCGATCTTGCGCGCGGCTTTGTCGGCCGCTTCCTGAATCACGTGACCAACGTGGCCCTGAGCCCAACGCCATTCGACCTGATGGCGTTCGGCGGCTTGATCCAGCCGCTTCCACCAGTCGTGATTTGCCTTGCGGCGAAAGCGACCGCTCATCGTTTCAACCACGTATTTTGAGTCGGTGTGCACGCACACTCGGCAAGGTTCTTTCAAAGCTTCCAGGCCCAGGGCGGCGGCGGCAATCTCCGCCTGTTGATTCGTTGCCTGGCCGAGATAAGCTCCGAAGGCGCGCCACAATCCTTTGAAACCGAGCAAGGCCACCGCCGCCGCGCGCGCGACGTCACGCCCGTTGCCGAGGCTCGAGCCGTCACAGAAGATCGTCACTAACTTTGTCGGTCTGCGATTCGACGTGTCGTCCATTCGCGGTCAGCGTATCACGGGCCGCAGCGCGCTACATATCTAGCGGCAGGGGCGTCTCGCCCGTGAATCCACGCGCAAGATGCGCGTGCCACGTCAAATTAGGGCAATGACATACTTGAGTAATCAACGGCTCGTGCATTAAACGCCGAAGGCGTTTGCTACCTTCAGCCCAGGGTTGACGCGCGCTAGCGCGGCTACCCTGGGTAGTCAAGACAAAACAGGTCCCAACCCTGAAAGGGTTGCGAAATAGGTTTGCCCCGAAAGGTTCACATTTTTGGTCAATCCCAATTCAACACCGGTGTGCCGGCAGGGTTTCGCAACCCTTTTTGGGGTTGCCCTGCCGTGTTGGCTCATTACCCAGGGTAGCCGCGCT
>DATNEI010000123.1:0-15559 GCA_035606795.1 Pyrinomonadaceae bacterium | reverse complement strand
CACTCCAGAAGAACGAATACTGATCCTGCACCCATTCGTAATAACTCACCGTCACGCCGCCGGCATTCGCCAGGATATCGGGAATCAACAAAACGCCATTGTCTTCGAGCACTCGGTCGGCGCCAGGCGTCGTGGGACCATTAGCCAGTTCGGCAATGATCTTTGCCTTGACCTTGCCGACGTTTTTCAAAGTGATGCTGTTTTCCAAAGCCGACGGACAGAGAATGTCGCAATCAACTTCCAGAACTTCATCAGACGTTATTTCCTTACAATCTGGAAATCCCCGGAGCGATCCCGTTTCTTCCTTGTGCTTCAACACGCCGGGCACATCGATTCCGCTATCGTTGTAAAGGCCACACTTTGAATCGCACGCAGCCACGACTTTGGCGCCGTCTTTAGCAACCAGCTCGGTGATGATCGCGCCGGCATTGCCAAACCCCTGCACCGCCACGCGCGCGTCCTTCAAACTCATTCCCTTGACTACGCAAGCTTCGCGCAGCGCATACAGAGCTCCGCGCGCCGTCGCTTCATGCCGCCCTTGCGATCCTCCGAGCGACAAGGGCTTCCCGGTCACCACACCAAGTTCGGTGTGGCCGCGGACCATCGAGATTGTGTCCATGATCCACGCCATCGTCTGCGAGTCGGTGTACACATCCGGCGCGGGGATATCGCGATCAGGTCCGATGATGGGGGCAATCTCAAACGCATAGCGACGCGTCAGTCTCTCCAGCTCGCTCTTGGAAAGGCTTTTCGGATCGCAAACGACGCCGCCCTTGCCGCCGCCATAGGGAATGCCGACCGTGGCGCACTTCCATGTCATCCACGAAGCCAGGGCCTTGACTTCATCGAGCGTCACGTTCGGGTGATAGCGAATGCCGCCTTTTGCCGGACCGCGGGCGATGTTGTGCTGCACTCGATAACCTTCGAACACTTTTGTTTCGCCGCCATCCATCTTTACGGGAATCGAGACGATGAGCTGCCGTTTCGCACTGCGCAGCACCTGGCGCATCGAGTCTTCTAAATCCAAATAGTCGGCGGCGCGATCGAATTGCTGTTTGGCTATTTCAAAAGGGTTGAGTTGCTCCGGAGCGGGTTGAGCGGCTGACATTAACTCCCTCCTTGCACGTAACGGGGGTGAAAAGGCGGCGCTATCCTAATGGAAACGCGCGGAAGCGCCAAGAAGAAAAGGCCATTTTCCATTTGTCATTTTTTATTTGCCATTTCTCATTTGGGCCGGCGTCGTGAGCCCAAGCCCGCGCAAGCTTGAAAAGCAATGAAAAATGACAAATGAAAATTGGAAAATGGAAAATGTTTTTTGACCCCGTCAGGAACAACCTCTCTCATTCGCTTGTCTAACCACCCAGCTTCTCGACCCGAAGGCACCGGCAAACAGGAGGAGCTAAGATGTTTACCAACCTGATCGAGTCGAATTCTCACAAACGAGAGTTCAGGCGCCGCAGTTCGTTCTTCGTCGCAACGGTCGCCGCGTATGCGCTTGTGCTGACTGCCGCGGGAATCGCGGGAGTTCTCACGTACGACGCCCAGGTCGAGGCGCAGGACCTGGATCTGACTTTGCAGAACTGGATTCCGCCGGTGAAGCCCATCCCGCATGAACCCGACGGCCCGCGTCCCACGAGACCGACCCGTCACGTTGCTTCGGACGCACCTGTTGATCCTCATATCAAGATCCCGGAACGAACTGACCGAGTTCCGCCGATTGACGATTTGAGAGTGATTCCGCGCGATGTGGGCGTGATAGCGTCAAGCGCGCCGCCAGTCGACGGACCAGTCAATATCACCACACGAAATGTGAATCCGCCCGGTTCAACTACCGACAAGGACAGTTGTGCCACATGCACAGGCGAATCAACGGGGCCAGTCGCAGTGGTGCAACCGACGCCAGAGCCAACGCCGTCCAAGCCGCCGCCGGTCCAACAAGTCAGCAAAGGCGTTCTGATCGCAAAAATCATCAACATGCCGACACCGGCTTACCCGATCTTAGCCAAGCAGGTTCGAGCATCAGGTGCCGTGAATGTGCAGATCCTAATCGATGAATCCGGTAACGTGATTTCTGCACATGCAGTGAACGGTCATCCAATGCTGACTCATGCAGCAGAGGACGCAGCCCGTCGAGCACGTTTCACACCTACCTTATTGAGCAATCAGCCTGTGAAAGTGCAGGGAGTGATCACTTACAACTTTGTCTTGCAGTGAGGTCAGCGGCTTTGCCGCCTGATGTGCGGAAGGCCTCCGGCCTTCCGAGAGGAGCCCCTATTTGATTCCTGGCTTCAAGGCTGCGCCTCGAAGCCAGAAAGAAAACAATATAAAGAACAGAAAGCGACGGTAAGGCAAAGCCTTACCGCACATCGGGCGGCGAAGCCGCTATGGCTTCACCTGATCAAATAGGCACTGCTCCGGATTCTTATCAGGACGCCAGCGGAGGAACTTTGTGCCGTGGCGAAACCGCCCGCCGGTGAAGATAAAGGGAGTGATTACACAACTTCATACTCAATTAAGTTCTATTAGTCTTTCGCTTCTTACTTTTCATCCCATGGGACCGAGTCACGACATTAGTGCGTGTAACTGTTGATAATGCCGTTTGTTTCTTATGCCATTTATCACTTCGCATTTTGTAAACTAGAGCAGAAAGCAATTTGAAATCGCGAGCTGATACATTGTCCTTGGCGTGCCTAAGAATATTCTCAGATTCCCACGTATCATTACGAATCCCGTCTGCTAACAAAGACGCCAGTTCGCTCAACGAATCTGAAGGATCTTCTTTTTGGATCACATGGACAAGAATATCAAACCAAAGTAACACCAAAGACAACCCAGAAGCTGGGCCCTTGTTTGCGGCCTTTGCTCGCTTAAGCGCCTTAGCGGCGTCTTCTATTCGGTTGCTTGCTACTAGGAATTCTGTGTAATTCGCGTTTGCAATAACATTCTTTGGATCGAGTTCTAAAGCCTTGCGAAAGAGCCGATCAGCCTCGGTGGCATTCTTTAGGTCCTCCCATTGGAAGATCGCAAACGAGTTATAGATTCCGGACTCTTTTGGATAATGTTCGATGCCCTGTTTGAAAACTATCTCTCGGCGATTCATATCCTTTTCAAGGCGCGCTTTTTGAACCCATACCCACCAGCCCCCTGATCGGTCAAGCGTCGCTGCTAAGGCCTTTGTGACGGACGGGTATCTAACGGTGTCGAGCTTTTGAATCCTGTTTCGGTATTGATCAGTTCGTATTTTTGCTCGCAAGTGGATCTCTTCATCCATCAGGGCGATGTCCATTTTCTCGCCCAAGAGAACCATGAGAAGATCAAAGTCCGGAACAGGCACCAAAATGCCGTTCAAATCGCTCATGAGATTAACTATGCGATCGCTCGGCTCACTCTTTTCGTAATAACACCAGATTACCTCTCCTCTAATATCGTCAGGTCGCATCGATTCTAATAGATCCATTAAGGTATCGTCGTTTCCACCGTATCCAATGAATAGAGGGGTGTAATGTTGAAACAAAGAGCGGAGTGCCATGCCCCATGCATCGTGCAAGCGGCGAAGACTGTGCGAATCATTTTGAGGGCCTAATAGTAAATCACGATGAATCTTGCAAATCAGTGGCCGCCGCATGGCGACTCTTACGAAGCTGGTCAGCGATTCATGACCTACCACAAAGGGAAAGGTGTCGGTATAAATAGAAAGCGCATCAGCCACCAAATTATCGAAATTCGTAGTCACTACCACGTTGTGTCGAGGCGGGTCTTGGGCGAGCGCAGCGGCCAAAATTGAATACCCTGGACTCGGATCCTTTCCAGACATAACGCTCTCAAGAAAGGCGTAGCCTTCTTCCGGATACTCACGAAAACAGCGTTCGTAGATTTTCGAATACGAACTTTCTCGATCCTTATAATTGAATCCAGGAATTCCAAGCTGGTCTGCGGTCGCCCACTTCTCTATGCTCATTTTCTTATGGTCTTCGCGCACGTGCATCGTGTTGATCCAACGATCTACCAACTGATTTCCTAACGGAATCCCTGAAGCGTACGACGCACCCGCACCGAGAACCCATGCAAACTTGTGGTCAAGCATTTTGTGGTGAACAAAATCAAAATGTTCAACCAACCCATCGAGGGTCCATTCAGTCGCCATGTCATTTTCTCCTTCTGATAGGGAAGTAGGAGTCTGAGCTGCTTTGGATGCGAATTATAACAACGACGAGGAAGAACAGGAAGGAAGTCATCAACGCTTCACCTGATCAAATAGGCACTGCTCCGGATTCTTATCAGGCCGCCAGCGGAGGAACTTTGTGCCGTGGCGAAACCGCCCGCCGGTGAAGTGATCGTACTGAACTTCACAGACGAGCTTCGGGGCGAGCGGTTGCCATTCGGCCGAACGCTCGGTCGCCCAACGGCTCGGACCGCCGGGCGCGTTGCCGGTGAACCCGGGAGGCTTGATCAACTTTTCGAGTTTCTTCGTGAGCGCCGGCTTCTCGTTCGCTTTGAAGCTCGATGAGAAGCCAACGTGATGCAGCAGACCTTTTTCGTCGTACAAGCCGAGCAGTAACGACCCGACAACTTTTCCTTCTGATGCATAGCGGAATCCGCCGATCACACAATCGGCCGTGCGCAGACGCTTAACCTTCACCATGCCATGGCGGTTGCCGCTTTGATACGGCATATCGGCGCGCTTCGCGATCACGCCATCCAGATCGACGCCGGCGCCGGCCAGCCAATGCCTGGCGATCTTTAGGTCGTCAGTGGCGGGCGAGAGCTCGATCGACTTGTGCTTTGAATCCGGGGCAAAGTATTTCTTCGCGAATGCGTCGAGCTTCTTTCTTCTGTCTTTTAGCGGGAGATCGACCAGCGACTTTCCGCGATCGTCCACGAGCAGATCGAAGACGATTAGTTTGGCAGGCGTTTCTTCGGACAGTTTCTTGATTCTACTGGCGGCCGGATGAATGCGCATTAGCAAATCGTCGAACGAGAACTTGCCTTCCACCGGCACCACGATTTCACCGTCGCTGACAAATTGTTTTGCCTTGAGCTTCAGCAGCGCATCGACAACTTCCGGAAAGTAACGCGCGAGCGGCTGCCCGCTCTTTGATTGCAAATCGACTTTGTCGCCGTCGCGAAACGCAATACAACGAAAGCCGTCCCACTTCGGCTCATATTGCCAGGCATCACCCGAGGGAAGCTTCTCGACTGACTTCGCTTCCATCGGCAGATACGGTTGTTTGAGTGGTAGCGTCATCGGTCCTCGTCGCTCCAAGAGATGAAGTCAGTACCGGGAGCGGTAGCGACCGGGTGTTTCGCTCTGAGCAAGATGACTTGTCTGGCTAGTTGGAACCCGGTCGCTACCGCTCCCGGTACTGACCTCCCAGCCCATACCCTCACCCAACCTCTCCCACAGTGAAACGGCAACAGATTCACTTCAAATACGGCTTCAAATCAAATCTCTTCTTATTATCCAAGAGCGGCTTCCAAAGATCTCCCAACTTCTCAATTCTTTTGCGCACGTTATCGAGACGAAAGTCTTCGATCCTGATTCCCTTCTCGATCTCTTTCCACGTTACAGGCGTCGACACACACGCTTTCGGCGTCGGCCGCACTGAATAGATAGAAGCCAGGGTGCGGCCCCATGCATTCTGATTGTAATCAACCAGCACGCGCCCTTTGGGACGCTTAGCGACCTTATAGATCGCTGTGATCAATTCAGGATTTGCTGACGCCAGCACGTGGGCAATCTCTTTCGCGATCGTCCAGACCTGTTTCTGAGTCGGACCGCGGACTATCGGCACGTAGACATGTATCCCTTTCGACCCAGTCGTTTTCGGATAAGAAGGCATCTTTAAAGAATCGAGCGCCGCGCGCACCAACAGCGCAGTCTCTAAAACAGTCTCCCAGGTCGCGCCCGGCACCGGATCTAAATCGAAGTGCAGATAGTCGGGGCGATCGACATCGTCACAGCGCGCGTACCATTGATTCAGGTCGATGCAGCCAAGATTGATCACCCAAAGCAGCGCCGGCAGATCCTGAATGATCGGAAAGTCGATGATATTGCCCGAGCCATGTTCGATCGAACACAGCTCGATCCACGGCGGCCGCGGCGAGGGCGCGCGTTTCATAAAAAAGAAATCGCCGGCGGCGCCGTTGGGATAGCGCTTCATGACCATGGCTCGATCTTTCAAATGGGGCAAAAGGACGTGCGCTACGTCAGCGTAGTACTGGATCAAGTCGCGTTTGGTAATTTTCAACTCAGGCCAGAAGAGCTTTTTAAGATTACTGAGTTTGACGGTGCGACCCGAGATGGTGATTTCAAATTGCTCTGCGCTCCTGGGAATCTCTATTCGCTTCGACGTACCTCGGGAGCGAGGCGCCGCCGTGTGTTTCGCTGGATGATAATCGCGATGCGCTTTGGTCGAAGCCATTTCAGCCACAGATTTACACAATTTGGCGCAGATAAGAAAGCCCACGGGACGGCGCCGTCTTATTCTCACCGCGCTTTAGCGCGGTGTTGGCGCCCCCGCCAGAATGAAACCGTTTTCAACGGTTTACCGGAAGCCGTTAAAACGGCTAATCTGGAAAGTCGATAACACGTGACCGCCTCGCTGAAGCGAGGCCTGAATGAGACAGTAGCCCTCCCTTAACACGGTGTTTCATTCGTGATACAGTAGGCGGCCTTATATGAAAGCGCTCGAGCAGTTTCATCCCGCCGTCAGGGATTGGTTCCTGAAGCAGTTCCCTGCTCCGACCCCGTCGCAGGACGAAGCCTGGCCGGCCATCAAAGCGGGAAACCACACACTCATCGCCGCACCCACCGGTTCGGGTAAGACACTGGCAGCATTTCTCTCGGCCATCGACGACCTGGTCTGGGAAGCTGTCGCAGGAAATCTTTCCGACGAAACTCGTGTCGTCTATGTTTCGCCACTGAAGGCGCTCAGCAACGACATCAAGATCAACTTGCAGGAGCCGCTGAATGGCATTCAGCAGAACCTCGAGGCGGCCGGAATTACCGGTGTTGAGATCCGCACTCTGGTGCGCACCGGTGACACGCCGGCGAAAGAACGCGCGGCGATGACGAAGAAGCCGCCGCACATCGTGGTCACGACTCCCGAATCGCTCTACATTCTGCTGACGAGTGATGGCGGCCGCAGAATGTTGAGCACTGTGCGCACTCTGATCGTCGACGAGATTCACGCAATGGTTGATGACAAGCGCGGCTCGCATCTTTCTCTTTCAATTGAGAGATTGGAAGCGCTGGTGAATTCAGTGACTGGAGCGCAAGCGTCCTCGCTTGCATCGAGTCGAGAGGTGAGCCGCCTGCTCGCAAGCGAGACGCTTGCGCTGCAGTCACGATCTAGCCTCACTCGAATCGGACTTTCAGCTACACAAAAACCGATCGAAGAAGTCGCGCGCTTCCTCGTCGGCACAGCAAACATCGACGCGGAGGGTGTGCCGAACTGCACCATCATCGACTCTGGCCATGTGCGCCGTCTTGACCTGGCGATTGAAGTTCCCAATTCCCCGCTCGAATCTTTGATGTCGAACGAAGTGTGGGAAGAGATCTACGACCGCATCGCGCAAATGATTCGCCAGCACAAGACGACGCTTGTGTTTGTGAACACGCGGCGGATGGCGGAGCGTGCCGCGCGGTATCTGGGCGAAAGATTGGGCGACGAAAATGTTACCTCGCATCACGGCAGCCTGGCCCGCGAAATTCGTCTGGCGGCGGAACAGCGTTTGAAATCTGGAGAGCTCAGCGCCCTGGTCGCTACGGCCTCGCTCGAACTCGGCATCGACATCGGCGCAGTTGATCTGGTGATTCAGATCGGATCGACGCGGACGATTTCTACTCTGCTGCAACGTATTGGGCGCTCGAACCACACGGTGAGCGGATTTCCCAAGGGCCGGATTTTTCCGCTTTCACGAGATGAACTCGTGGAATGCGCGGCGTTGCTTGACGCAGTTCGGCGCGGAGAACTCGATCATCTGGAGATTCCCGAGCAGCCGCTCGACATTCTGGCGCAGCAGATCGTGGCGGCGTCGGCGCCGGAAGAGTGGAAAGAAGACGATCTGTTTGCGATGGTGCGGCGCGCTTACCCTTATCGGGACTTAAAGCGCGAAAAATTCGACGAAGTCATTCGCATGCTTTCGGAAGGCTTCACCACGCGGCGCGGACGGCGCGGGACTTATTTGCATCACGACGCGGTAAATCAGCGCATCCGCGGCCGGCGTGGCGCGCGACTGATGTCGATTACCAACGGCGGGGCGATCCCGGACACTTCGGACTATCGAGTCATCCTCGAGCCTGCGGAAACATTCGTCGGCACGCTGAATGAAGACTTCGCGATTGAGAGTCTGGCCGGCGACATCTTTCAACTCGGCAACAGCTCGTATGAAATCAAGCGCGTCGGCGTAGGCGAAGTGCGGGTGCTCGATGCGCATGGTCAGCCACCTTCGATTCCTTTCTGGTTAGGAGAGGCGCCGGGAAGATCGGAAGAGTTGTCAGTGTCCGTGTCGCGTTTGCGCGCGGAAATCGCTAAGAGGCTTGATGAGAACGAAGATGCGGACGGGGACGTCCGCGATCCCAGCCCTCGCGATCCCGGCGGCCGCGATCCCAGCGGCCGCGATCCCAGCCCGCGCGGACCGGCGCTGCAATGGCTGGAAAATGAAGTCGGCATCAGCCAGGGAGCAGCCGAACAAATCGTCGAATATCTGGCGATGACCAAGATTGCGCTGGGCGCGATGCCCACACAGGAGCAGATTGTCGTCGAGCGCTTCTTTGATGAAAACGGCAGCACGCACGTCGTCATTCATGCGCCGTTTGGCAGTCGCTTGAACCGCGCGTGGGGCCTGGCTTTGCGCAAACGTTTTTGTCGCGCTTTCAATTTCGAACTGCAGGCTGCCGCTACCGAAGATTCAATCGTGCTCTCGTTAGGACCGACCCACAGCTTTCCGCTGGAAACGATCTTCAGTTACTTGAATTCGAAAGGCGTGTGTGACGTGCTGGTTCAGGCATTGCTAAACGCCCCGATGTTCAATATCCGCTGGCGGTGGAACGCGACGCGGGCCCTGGCGATTCCGCGCTGGCGCAGCGGCGGCAAAGTCGCGCCGCAACTTCAGCGCATGGCGGCGGAAGATCTACTGGCTCTTGTGTTTCCGGATCAGCTGGCGTGTGCGGAAAACCTGACTGGTCCACTTGAAGTTCCCGCTCATCCCCTCGTCGAACAAACCGTGCGCGATTGTCTGGAAGAAGCCATGGACATTCATGGCCTCGAGCGTTTGCTGCAATCGATAGAGCGCGGCGAGCGGACGCTGATTGCGCGCGAGATGAACGAGCCGTCGCCGCTCGCACAGGAAATACTCACGGCCAAGCCTTATGCGTTTCTCGATGATGCTCCGGCCGAAGAGCGCCGCACGCTGGCCGTGATGAATCGTCGTTTCCTGGATGCCGAGACCGCGGCAGATCTCGGCAGGCTCGATCAGGCCGCCATCGATCGCGTGCGCGAGGAAGCCTGGCCGTCTGCGGAAAACGCAGATGAACTGCACGATGCGTTGATGCAGCTTGGGTTCATTACGGCGAAAGAGGGGGCGAACAATGATTGGCAGGAATTGTTTGCGGAGTTGGTCAACGATCGGCGTGCGACCGTACTGTCAGTACGCGGAGCAGTAGCGACGGAATCGACATTGACTGGAGCGCAAGCGTCCCGCTTGCCGCCGATGGAACCTAATAAAGATCGAAGTATTGCAAGCGAGACGCTTGCGCTCCCGTCTGGGCGCGGGAGTGACTCGCCGCTGAAAAATCAATTGTGGGTTGCCGCTGAACGGTTAAATCAATTGCGGGCGATTTATCCCAACGCTGCACTCAACCCGCAACTTCAACCGCCGGCGAGTTATGCGAACGAAACATGGGAGCCGGAGAACGCACTCGTAGAGATTTTGCGCGGACGACTCGACGCGCTGGGCCCGGTCACAGTTTCCCAACTCGCCGAATCGTTCTCGCTTCCGGCCAATCGCATCGACATCGGGCTGGCGAAACTTGAAGGCGAAGGGTTCGCGATGCAAGGGCAGTTCACGCCGGTAAGCGGAGACCCGACCGTGAGGGAGGGCGCAGATGCTGACGGAATGCGGGCAGGGATGCCCGCGCTCCAGGGAGTCGAGTGGTGCGCGCGCCGTTTGCTCGCTCGCATTCACAGCTACACGCTGAATCGTTTGCGTAAAGAGATTGAGCCCGTTTCGGCGGCTGATTTCATGCGCTTCCTTTTCGTCTGGCAAAAAGTCGTACCCGATCACCGAGTCGAAGGTGCTCAGAGTGTGGCAGCGATTCTCGATCAGCTCGAAGGTTTTGAGGCGCCCGCCGGTTCATGGGAATCAGAACTTCTCCCCGCGAGAATCACCGATTATGATCCGGCGTGGCTGGATGCATTGTGTCTATCGGGACGGCTGACATGGCTGCGCCTGTCACCCCCAAAGATCTCGCCGGACAAATCAAGTAGCTCTTCGCCTGTCCGCAGTACACCGGTTGTTTTGCTGAATCGCAAAAACCTCCCGACTTGGAGCAAAGCCTTTCCTGAGCGGGAAAACGAAAACAATTTCAGCACGAACACCCAGACGGTTTACGACTATCTGAAAGCACACGGCGCTTCTTTCTTCGTCGATATTGTTTCCGGCACGAACCTGCTGCCGACTATGGTCGAAGAAGCTCTCGGCGAATTAGTCTTCCGCGGACTGATCACCGCAGACAGTTTCACCGGTTTGCGCGCCTTGCTTACGCCGCTGAGTAAGACCACCAGTCGGGCAATTGAGAATCGTCGCCGCCGGCGCAAACCTGTGTACAGCATGGATGAAGCTGGGCGATGGGTGATGGCAAAAGGCACGCACGCCGGTACGCACGCCTCTGGCGGGCAATCGATGGAAATAGAACACGCTGGAGACAAGCAGCACGCCGGAGGCGTGCGTACCGAGATTGAAGCTGTCGCGCAGAAACTTCTGCAACGTTATGGCGTCATCTTCCGCAAGCTCATGGATCGTGAATCAATAAATATTCCATGGCGCGACCTGCTGCGCGTGCTGCGCCGGCTGGAAGCGCGCGGCGAAATTCGCGGCGGCCGTTTTGTTGGCGGATTCTCTGGCGAGCAGTTCGCCACCGCAGACGCCGTACACTTGCTACGTTCCATGCGTCGGACCTCACCCGATGGCACGATGGTGTCAGTCAGTGCGGCGGATCCGCTGAACATGTTGGGGATTCTGATTCCGGGTCCACGACTATCACCCGCGGCATCGAATCGTTTGCTTTACCGGGACGGAATTCCCATCGCCGTGCTCGAAACAAAAGAGATTCGCTTCCTCGTCGAAATGAATTCCGCCGAACAGTGGCAAGCGAGAAACGCTCTGCTGCGCCGTCGGATTCCTCCTAAAGTTCGCGCGTATTTGAATCAGTCAGGGTCGACAACCTCACCGACCACGATCTCGCGACTAACCCACTGACGACTTTTTGGACGAAGTCAGTACCCGGAGCGGCAGCGACGGGTCCGCTCGTTCAGAATGGGAAACACCCGGTCGCCATCGCTCCCGGTACTGACTCCCGGCGGCATCGTGATTGCTCGATGGTCTGTTCGACGCGGAATGTGCGCGTTTCTGCGTCATTCGCGAACAGTAATGTGTTCGTCAAAGCTACGCGCGGTGTTTGCACCTAACGAAGGAGGAAGTATGGCACAAGAGAAAACAAGCAAACGCGAACTAGTCGACACCGGTACCGACAAACGTTTCGTGCGGCGCGATGAAAAGGGACGTTTCGACGATGTCGTGGACCAGGGCCGCTCGCTGACTCAGGATCGGCGGCAGCATTCAAAGAATACCGTACCACCGGGTCAGGGTGATCGCGGTGATCAGAAGCGTCGCGACAGTTGAGCGTGAGAGAACGAAGGGAGTACTGATGAATAATAAAACCGCAATTGTAGGCGCAGTCGGAATTGGGGCCGCGCTGATGTATTTCCTGGATCCGGATCGAGGCAAGCGACGTCGCGCGCTTGTGCGCGACAAAGTAGAAGCCGCCGGTAACAAGGCGACCGACTACGCCGAAAAGATGGGCCGTGATATTCGAAATCGCGCCTATGGCGTGGTCGCTGAAACCAAATCCTTATTCCAGCATGAAGAAGTGACCGATGACATGCTCATCGATCGAGTTCGCTCAAAGCTCGGCAGATTCCCGGTGCACATAGATGTCCAGGCGCACGACGGCGTGGTCAGCCTGAGCGGGCCAATTGTTGAGAGCGCGTTGCCGATGGTTTTGCGCGCAGTACGATTCGTGCGCGGCGTGAAGGAAGTTGACAACAAACTCAACGTCCAGACAGACGCGGAGGCTCCGGTCCTGCCGAGCACGCCGCCGTTGGGCGCTGCGCCGATTTAATGGGCGTTAACTGTTCGACGACCGGGGCCGGCGGCAGCGTGACAGCGCGCACAGTGGCTGACGAATGCGCACTGCTGCCACCGGTGACCGCGGCGACTACAGACGACTCGTCGCATGAAATGGCGCCAGCGCCGATTGAGCGGATGAATGACGGAAGCGTATAACCCGTCCGAAGCGAGTGAATGAAGTACTGGGTTGGACATTGCGATTTAAAGCGGAACTTCGTGTTCGAGGATCTCATCGAGCTTTCTGAAGTCAACCGGCTTCAGCAGATAATCAGTACATCCTGCATCCAACGCTGACTGCTTATGCTCCATAGGATCGTGACCTGACAATATGATGATAGGGACCTTCTCACAGTTGGAGTGACAACGCAATTTGCGTGCGACTGACAGGCCGTCGAGGCCCGGTAATTCCAAATCCAACAGAATTAAGTCAGGAAGACTCTCGAGGGCCACTTCGACCGCGCTCTTGCCGTCACCAACTGTCAGGACCGCGTAACCTTTCAGACCCAGCAGCACTTGCAGCATTTCGCGTCCATCGCGACTGTCTTCTGCGATGAGAACTGTGGGTGTCTCTTTTTGGGTTTTGACAGCCGCGGCCTGAGAGGTGTAGCGCGAGAAATAATCGCCGTCAGCGTAAAGCATGGAGCCCCCTTTTAGCGGAAGTAAGAGGTATCAATCCCTCAGGGGCCGGTCACCCGACTTTTCGAAGTGAAGCGAATCCCAAGTCCCCTGACTACCTGGGACTCGCCCACTTCTCCCCTTGCTGTCGGGATCGATTGCGCGAATTATCTTGCGACTATATGCCCTCGTCTGTACGTCGTCGAACACAAAAACAGGAGATAAAAAATTTTTTGTCAGTTGGGAATTTGCCTGAAAAAAACACTGTTGAGCGGCTTTGCAAGAAAAGTTGTAGGCACTCCAAAAGCGCGGCGTGGCGCCGGGACGAGTCTACCCGGGCCGGCCTTCAAGGGCAATGACATACTTGAATAATCAGGAAGTGTTGAGCGTCGCGAATATGAACGCCGAAGGCGTTCACCACTTTCAGCCCAGGGTTGACGCGCGCCAGCGCGGCTACCCTGGGTAATGAGCCAACACGGCAGGGCAACCATGAAAGGGTTGCGGAACCCTGCAGGCACACCGGTGTTGAATTGGGATTCACAAAAATTTGAACCTTTCGGGGCAAACCTATTTCGCAACCCTTTCAGGGTTGGGACCTGTTTTGTCTTGACTACCCAGGTTAGCGCGCTGGCGCGCGTCAACCCTGGGCTGAAGATAGCAAAAGCCTTCGGCGTTTAATGCACGAGCCGTTGATTACTCAAGTATGTCATTGCCCTTCAAGGCCGGGATGAGATCCGGATGTTCGCCCGTCGCGCAGCAGACGCGCGGTACGAACATCACTCAGGCTGACCATTACCTTTACAATCCCAACCCATGAGTGTACGGTATCGTTGTTAAGCCCGAAGCGATCTTTTTAAACTCAACTCTCGACATCGGGTCAGTCCTCTTTCCAGAAAGTGTGCCTTCCTTGTGCCGTCAGCTGCGTTTGCTAGCGTGACCGGAAACGAGGGGGCGAAAATTCCCAAACAACGAACATCTACGCGCGACTCAAATAATAGTGTGCTCAGCCGTCTTTCGACCGCGGAGTACAAGCGTGTCGAACCGCATCTGGAGCGAGTGCCGCTCACCTTCGGCGAGACGATCTACAAATCGAAAGCGAAAATCGATCACATCTATTTTCCCGATAACGGCGTGATCTCGATTGTCGGAATCACCGCGAACGAGAAACCAATCGAAGTAGGATTAATCGGCGTTGAAGGATTTGTCGGATTGCCGGTCTTTCTCGGCGTCCCACAATCCGGAAATCACGTAATCGTCCAGGGTGAAGGCACCGCGCAACGAATCAGTGCCAAAGCGGCGCTGGCTGAATTCACGCGGTTCGAAACATTTCACGACGCAGTTCTACTGTTTGCGCACGAACTCTTCCTGCAACTTTCGCAGATCACCAGTTGCAATCGTTATCACGCCGTCGAGCAAAGACTGTCACGCTGGCTCTTGATGATGCGCGACCGCGTTGACGATGACACGCTGCCGCTCACGCAGGAATTTCTTTCGTGGATGCTCGGCGTGCGCAACCAGGCGGTAAGCCTGGCGGCCAAAGGCCTTCAGGATCAGGGCGCAATCAAATACAGTCGCGGCCTCTTGACGATCCTAAATCGACGAATGCTCGAGAAGAAGGCGTGCCCGTGTTACCGGATGATCAAGATGCGGAGCAATGGTGGTTCCAGCGCAGGAACCGCACCGGCGTAGGCACTATTAACGCTGGCGTACAGACAAAGAAAGGCAGTGCATTTAATTTGTCGCAATCACAAAGACCTCCTCCGATGACGACTGACTCGAGACCAGGAAATAGAATTCTCGGTGCTCTACCGCAGGAAGAATTTGATCGGCTCCGTCCTCATCTTCGCGAAGTATCCTTCAACATCGGTCACATAGTTTATCAACCTGAAGAAACGATTGAATCGGTTTACTTCGTCAATCGCGGCATCGTCTCGTGGCTCGCGATGCTGGAAGACGGCAACACCGTCGAGGCCGGCGTGATTGGACCGGAAGGCGTCGCCGGCGTCGCGGCGCTCCTGGGCGCCAGGTCCACACCCAACCAGGGATTGGCGCAAAGCGATGTAGTCGCATCGCGCATCGCGACACATGACTTGATCGGCGAGTTTCGCCGGAATGGCGAACTCAACCGGATGATCCTGCGCTTTGTGCATTCGATGTTCACGCAGGTGGCCCAGACGGCTGCCTGCAATCGGCTGCACACGCTCGACCAGCGACTGGCGCGCTGGCTTTTGATGTCGCACGATCGCAGTGCCAAGGACGGGTTCCCATTGACTCAGGAATTTCTCTCACGGATGTTGGGCGTGCGGCGCGCAGGTGTCAGCGTCTCAGCCAATAGCCTGAGACAGAACGGTCTAATCGATTACCATCGCGGCAACATCGAAATCCTTGATCGCAGGGGCTTGGAAGCTGCCGCATGCGAGTGCTATCAGATTGTGAAAGAGGAGTACGAACAAACGCTGCCACCCAATCGCGAGTGGTCGTCCCAACGGTGAATTTACTGAAGATTCTCTCACAACCCGTCTTTATTTCTCAC
>DATNEI010000116.1:0-6374 GCA_035606795.1 Pyrinomonadaceae bacterium | reverse complement strand
GCATCAGGTTGCTCGTGCCAGTACCCGGAGCCATAGCGACGGGCGAGAAGGTGACAGAACCGCGAACGCTAGTAAGCGGGACGAAGATTCAACGACCGACTGGCATGATGTCGATGAAAACACGCTCGACACAAGTATTCCCTACCGTTACTCAACACGCGACGATCCGAATGAATCCATCGCGGTATTTTTCTATGACGGTCCCACTTCGCGCGCGATCGCTTTTGAAAATCTGCTCAAGTCCAGTAGCCACCTCATCGATGCTCTGGCCGCAGCAACCGGTGACAAGACCATGATTAATATTGCCACCGACGGCGAGACCTACGGCCACCACTTTAAGTTCGGCGATTTATGTCTGGCTCACGCGCTGAGAAATGAAGCCCCGGCGCGCGGCTTTACCATCACAAACTACGGCGAGTATCTGGATCAGAATTCACCGGCGAGCGAAATCGAAATCAACAATGGCCCTGACGGACGAGGGACTTCCTGGAGTTGTCCGCACGGCGTCGGCCGCTGGCTGCGCGATTGCGGCTGTCGCACTGGCGGCGAGGAGAATTGGAACCAGTCGTGGCGCACGCCTCTGCGCGAGGCACTCGATTTCTTACGAGACGAAAACGTCAAACACTTTGAAGCGACGCGCGGGCGTTTGTTCACGTTCCCCTGGCTGGCGCGTGATGAAAGCATTTCACTGGTCCTCGACCCGCGACGATCGCGCGAGCAGTTTTTGTTTGACCATGCGGGACGCTGGATGTCGGCCGAAGAACGTTGGCGCGCGCTCATGTATCTGGAGCTTCAACGCATGCTGCTTTTGATGTACACAAGCTGCGGATGGTTTTTCAATGACATTTCCGGAATCGAGACGATTCAAATTCTCAAATACGCCGCGCGCGCAATCGATTTGATGGCGCAACTCCATCTGCCATCTGTTCGCGATAAGTTTTTGGGAATACTGAGCGAAGCGAAAAGCAATCGAGTTGAATTGGGAAACAGCGCAGACATTTTTCTGCGATTCGTCGAACCGTCGAATCCAGATCATTCGGGATCCACGGTTAAGCTGGAAGTTCTGACGGCATAGTCCGCACAATGAGCCGGCAAAGCTGGCGACAGAATTTAGCCCAGGGGAAGCGAGCGCGAACCTGAGATCAAGACCCATTCAAAAAACAGCCCGCTTTAGCGGGCGCCAGAAAAAATCGTGGCCCAAAAGAAATCAGCTGGAAAGTCGAACGAAGCGGACTCAAAAAGACCCGCGCCACGCAAAGGCGCAAAGCCGCGAAGTACCGCAAAGGATGTCACGCCGCTCCTCGGCGACATCGACCTGCACCTCTTCGGTGAAGGCAAGCATCTGCGCATCTACGAAAAGCTCGGCGCGCACTGCCTGACGCATGAGGGCAAGCGCGGCGTTGGGTTCGCCGTGTGGGCGCCTGCAGCAGATCAGGTCAGCGTCGTGGGGAACTTTAATAATTGGGACACCAGCCGCAGTCCGATGCGACGCATCGGGTCGTCGGGAGTTTGGGACGTCTTCATTCCCGGCTTACGAGCCGGCGAACTGTACAAGTATGCGATCACGACGGCGGGACACGAATTTTTCAAGGCCGATCCATACGCTTCAATGATGCAAGTTCCGCCCGACACGTCATCAGTAGTTTTCAAATCCAGTTACAAGTTTCGCGATCGCACCTGGCTTAAGAATCGCGCAAAGCGGCAAGCCTGGCGCGCGCCGCTCTCGATTTACGAAGTTCACATGGGCTCGTGGCGGCGCGTTAATGAAGAAGAAAATCGCCCGCTCCGTTATCGCGAGATGGCGCCGCTGCTGGCTGATTACGTAATTCAGAGCGGTTTCACCCATGTCGAGTTTCTGCCATTGAAGGAACATCCTTACGGGCCTTCGTGGGGTTACCAGGTCAGTGCGTATTACGCACCGTCCGCGCGTTACGGGACACCCGATGATTTTCGGTTTCTGGTCGATCATCTGCATCAGTGTGGTATCGGCGTATTGATGGATTGGGTGCCCGCGCATTTTCCCAAGGATGCCTTCGCGCTGGGGCGCTTTGACGGCACGGCACTTTACGAACATCTCGATCCGCGCAAAGGCGAGCATCCCGATTGGGGCACTTACATTTTCAATTATGGCCGCCATGAAGTCAGAAATTTTTTGATTTCTAACGCGCTTTATTGGCTGCGCGAGTTCCATCTCGACGGCTTGCGCGTCGATGCCGTCGCGTCGATGCTCTATCTCGACTACAGCCGTAAAGAAGGTGAATGGGTTCCAAACGAGCAGGGCGGCCGCGAAAACCTCGAAGCGATTTCATTTTTGAAAGAGCTCAATGAAGCCACGCATCGAGAGTGTCCCGGCACTTTGATGATTGCGGAAGAATCAACCGCCTGGCCCGCGGTCAGTCACCCTGTCTATGCCGGCGGTTTAGGTTTTGATTTCAAGTGGAACATGGGCTGGATGCATGACACTTTGAAATACTTTCAGACGGATCCACTGTTCCGCGGCGGCAATCACAACGCGCTGACCTTCGGTTTGCTCTACGCGTGGAGCGAAAACTTCATTCTGCCCTTCTCGCACGATGAAGTGGTGCATATGAAGGGAGCGTTGCTGAACAAGATGCCCGGCGATGAGTGGCAGAAATTTGCGACCCTGCGCGCGCTATACGGTTATATGTGGGCGCATCCCGGAAAGAAACTGCTGTTCATGGGCGGCGAATTCGGACAATGGCGCGAGTGGAACGAAACTGAGAGCCTGGATTGGCACTTGCTGGAAACCGCGAATCACAAAGGCGTGCAGACGTTGATTCGGGATTTGAACAAGTTCTATGCGAACCACGCTGAACTTTGGGAGAGCGACAGCGACGCGACCGGCTTCAGTTGGATCGAAGTCGACAACGCCGCCGAGAATGTAATTGCGTTCCGGCGGATTGCGCCTTCGACGGGCCGAGAGATCATCTGCGTCGGCAACTTCTCGCCACTCGTTCGCGAAGGCCATCGCTTAGGACTGCCGCGCAAAGGCAGCTACAAACAAATCCTGAATACTGACAACGAAAAGTATTGCGGCGGAGGATTTGGAACGGTGAAGACCATTCGCGCTGAGAAGACGCCATGGCAGGGGCTCGATTATTCAGCAGAGATCACTCTGCCACCGCTGAGCGTGATGTGGTTTGAAGCGCCGGTGCGAAAGGAATCGGGGCACTAACCCGACCGTGAGGAAGGGCGCGATTGCTCTTGGCGATCCAAGGACGTCCTCCCTTAAGGTCGCGCTACTGCCCGTCCCTAATCGTCAATTGAATATCACCGCGATCATTCAATGCGACCAAATCCGCGCGCTTCCCTTCCTCGATCAAACCGCATTCGTGATCAATTCCCAGCAACCGCGCCGGATTCGTCGACGCCATACGGGCAACATGAGTTTCAGAAGCACCAAGTGACAGCATCATCTTCACCGCATCCAGCATGCTGATGACTGACCCCGCAATGCTGCCGCGCGCGTTGCGGGTGTGGCCATCTTGCACAGAGATCTTCTCGCCCCAGATTTCGTGTTCGCCGTCGCCTTGTCCTGTCGCCGCGATGGCGTCGCTAATCAAAGCGAGACGCGCAGGCGTCGCGCAGCGCAGCAGCACTTTCAGCATCATTGGATCGAGGTGCACGCCATCGGCAATCATATCGAGACCTATGTCGTCGTTGAGCAATCCCCAGCCGACGGGCCCGGGTGCGCGATGATGAAGTGGCGACATGGCATTCATGAAGTGTGTCATGTGCTGCGCGCCTGCTTGTTTCGCCTGGTCGAGAATGTCCGGTGTCGCGCGTGTGTGACCGATCGAAACAACGACACCTCGACTTCGCAGCTCACGAATTAATTCGATGCCGCCATCAATTTCGGGCGCCAGCGTCATCATGTGAACGGCATTCTCGCTTTCGATCATGGGCAGCGAATCAAGGTCGGCGTCGGTTCGGAAGGTGCGGAAGTGTTCGCGATGCAACGCGCCACATTGTTCACTGTTGACGAAGGGGCCTTCGTAATGAACACCCAACACTCGGGCGCAGGTGTTTAGAGTACCAGCTTCAGTTGAGCCTTTTATCGTGTTCGCAACGCCCGACTGAAGTTGGGACTCTAACAGTTGCTGCTGATTCATTACTTCACTTATCGCCGAGATCGCCTGTTCGTATTGCTCCGGCGGTCCCGGCACCAGGGTCGGCAGCCAAGCGGTCACGCCCTTCGTCGCCAGGAACTCGGACACGCGCAACAACCCATTCGCCTCGGCGCTATTCACATCGACACCCAGAGCGCCATGAATGTGCATGTCTATGAAACCGGGAAGCAATGTCGCGCCGTGAAGATCGATCGATGAGTTTGACGTGGGAACTTCGTCGCTTGAATTGAGAATCCGCGCGATCCGGCCAGCTTCAATTTCGATTCCGCCGCCAGAGAGGACGCGATCAGGCAAAACAACTTTCGCGTTGTGAAGCACCAGCGATTTATCGGAAGCTTCCGGCACCGGGTTCATTAAACCATGGCTGGGCAAAAAAATGCCCGCGACATTTCGCCGCGGGCATCTTTGATGTAAAGAATTTTGAAACTCAGAACATGAACTTCATGCCAAGTTGCATGGTGCGCGGGTCGCGAGTTGTGCCAATGCGACCGTAGACACTGCTGGTGATATTCAAACTCGAGATGGTCGCAAAGTTCGTGTGATTGAAGATATTGAAGACCTCCCACCGAAACTGGAGCGACTTAGACTCACTAAACTTAATGTTCTTTGAGAGAGTGGCGTCAAAGCGAGTCGTGGGCGGACCGTCGATTGTGTTTCGTCCGGCGTTGCCGACCGCATTGGTGGCCACGGCATTGACGAAACATCCAGTATTGAACCACTGCAAATCGGTGTGCGGCGCGTTCGCGTTGGGATCGCAAATCATGTTCGGTCGGCTCCCGGCGTTGGCCGAAAGAATGGTAGTAAGTCCCGCGGGGTCATTGTTAGACGTGGCCGGCGAAAATCCTAAGCCGGTGTAGTAAACAGTAATTCCGGAAAACTGCCAGCCGCCGAGAACCTTTTCCTTGAAATCCCTTTGTGCGGAGAACCACGGTAACTCGTAAATGTAATTGATATTCAAAACCTGCCGCCGATCAAGATTGGCGCGCGCGTACTCCGCTTTTAGATTGTACGTATCCTGCGGCACAGTCGAGAATTCATTCTGGCTGTCGGTCATGTTTCTGGCCCAGGTGTATGCCAAATTGATTTGGCTGGCGCCTGAGAACCTGCGTTGCACTTTGATTTGTAGCGCGTGGTAATTCGAGTCGAATGCTGTCTCGAGGTAACGAACAGTGTTGTAACCTCGAAATGGCTTAATCTGCTGAAGGACGACTTCTGAGCCTGCCGCGGTTGCAGAACTGCTTACAAACACCTGACCCGGTGATTGGCACGGGATTGTGGCGGGTCCAGTCGTGAGATTGGTGGCACACGTCTTGGTGAGCGCGTATCCGGCGGGCAAAGTATTCAGATCGACCAGGCCGGAAAGATGTGTTCCCTTCGAGCCAAAGTATCCGGCAGTAATAATTGTCTTGGCGCCGAATTGGTGCTGAAGGTCAAGCGACCAATGCTGAACATACGGGGTTTTGAAATTTGGATCGATGCCGGCAACAGTCTGGAGCGCGTTGCTGACAGTTGTTGTCCCACCCAAAGGATTATCCAACGTTGTCGGGTTGACAACTATCTGTTGCTGGAACGGTGGATTGGTTGAGACCAAACCAGTTTCATAGAAACTGAACGACATTTGATCATAGTAAAGGCCGTAGCCCATGCGGACTGAGGTAGTGCCTTTCTTGAAAGGATCCCAGGCGAGTCCGACGCGCGGAGCAAAGTTGTTCGGCGTCGGTGCAACCGCCTTGCCGAACGGCGATACAGTGGCGCCGGGAACAGTCACCTGACTATTGACGACGATGCCGTTCAGAGGATTCCCCGTGCCGGCAACGCGGTTACCATTTCCGGTGACTTGGAAGGCTTGACCAGCAGCAGAGCTGAAAACGAACGGATTGAAACTCGTCAGGCGGCCGTTGCCATCCCACGGTTGGCCGAAGCGCGTAAAGCGCATCCCATAATAAACGGTGATATTGCTCTTTACGCGCCACTCATCCTGAGCAAAGGCTTCCCAGTCAGTCGCACGCAGATCGGCTGTCAGGTCAAATTGGTTTTGCGTGAAAGTCTGGAAATTGCCCAGAAGGAAATTCGCCCAGAGCTGGTTGGTAGTGCTGGTACCATTCACTCTATTGCACCCTGCGGGTGTGTTCGGAAGCGTGGTACAAACCACTGGCGTAGACGTCACAGCGCCGTACGTACCCTCGTTAGTTCCACCAAGCGAGTTTTCGTGCTTCCGGATCC
>DATNEI010000099.1:0-13027 GCA_035606795.1 Pyrinomonadaceae bacterium | reverse complement strand
CAATCAGGAGTCTAACAATGGCTACTTACGTCCTGTTATTCGATGCTTCTGGTAGAACGTTTGAAACCTTTCAAGTTCCGGTTGGAAAGGTTTGCTACCTCGTCCGCGCCAGGTCTACCGGGACGGTCACGGTCACCGACCTGCTCACGCTGACGAATTATTCAATGCCTGGCGGCGTTACCATGACCGATACGGGCATTGCCGGAGGAACAACCGTAAGCCTCGCATTCATGGCTCGCACGGACCCGACTAACATCATGATCAATGCTGAAGTGATTTCTCCGCGGATCTAGGTGAACAAAGCGGTCAAGCATGGAAAGCCGTGTGGATGGGTTATCCAGGCCGCAAGAAAAATCTCGGTAACGAGATGACCGGCGCGCACGGAGCTTTGCCGTTTTCATGGATTACATGAAAGACTTTCATCCTTCATCCTTCCGCCTTCATCCTTGTAACATCTTGCCCAACACATGCGGCAGCATCTTTCGCCACCACGGCCAGTCGTGATTCACGTCGGCGCCCCACAACTCCAGGTGATGTGGAATATCTTTAGCGTTCAGGATGTTCGAGAGTTGCTTGCTCCGTTCCGGATCTTCGTATGAACCCTGGCCGGAAAGAATGTAAATCGCGTTTGCCTGACGAAGAATCGGCAGGTAATGGTCGTCGTCCAGGTTCGAGAGGTAGTCGACTGGATTGTTGAAATAGACGTTGTCGTCGAAGTAACCATCGAGGAATGAACGGATGTCGTAGCTGCCACTCATGGGAATCGTCCCGCGAAACAGATCCGGATGCTTGAAGTACTCGTTCGCCGCGAGATACGCGCCCAGACTTGCGCCGGTCGTAATCGGCTTCGCCCACTCATCTTCATTTTCATTCCGAATCAGCGGCAGGACCTCTTCGGTGATGTAGCGGTCATAGCGCGTCAACAACTCAGCTTTCAACTTCGGTGGCATTTCTTTGTTGAGCAGGCTCCACTTGTTCACGCTGTTGATTGAGTAAGCGCGAATCTTGCCCGCCTCGATGAAAGGCTTGATGGCATCGACGAGATAAAATCTTTCGTATTCGAGATAGTCCGCCGCCGCCGTAGGCAGCATCAGCAGCGTCTGACCGCTGTGACCATATCCGACCAACGGCATTTCCATTTGCAAGTTGGGGCTAAACCAACTCGTGGTTCTGCGTTCCATTCACACCTCGCGATAGTGGTTTTTGAGCGACGGAGATATTGTCGCACTTCGGCGGGTGGCGCAAGTCACCCGAAGCCTTCGCTACGGATTGACAGACTTTTCCACGGGCAATTCCGGACGCTTGCTCCATTCATCAAATGAGCCGTCGTACAAATGCGCGTCGTAACCGAGATACTTTGCGACGAAGTAAAGCAGGCTGGCCTGCTGTCCGATATGACAGTACGTTGCGATGGTGTCCTTCGGCTTCACACCGGCTTGGTTAAAGATCAGCCGCAGCGCCTCTTCACTCTTGAACTTGTTGGTTGCATCTTCAACGACGCTGCCGAATGGAATGCTCTTCGCGCTCGGAATGTGACCGGCGCGCGGCATGTTGCCGCTTGATTCGCCGGTGTAGAACTTCGCATCGCGCGCGTCAAGAATTGCCACGCCCGGCTTGTTCACGTTGGCGCTTACCCAGGCCGCGTCGACGACGAGTTTGGGATTTGGTCGAGGAGTGAAGCTGCCGGTTTTTGGACTGCCAATCTCAGTTGTCACCGGTCGCTTTTCGGCGATCCAGGCCGGCATCCCGCCGTCTAAAATCGAAGTTCGATCGCCGAGCCCCAGATAATCCAGCGTGAAGTACACGCGTGAAGTCGGAGTGACCCAATCCTTTCCGAAATAAACGATGATGCGTGAGTTGTCGGTGACGCCGAATTTTTCAAATGTGGCTTTCAGTTGATCGACCGGCGGCAGCTCGAGAATCAATCCGCTGCCGCGTGGCGTGGAAATGTCTGAGGTCTGGATAAATTGCGCGCCGGGAATGTGCGCAGCGTCGTACTCTTTTTTATCGCCAACATGAAGCAGCACCAGCGACTTATCGTTCAAGTGGATCGCCAGCCAGTCCGTTGAGACGACCATTGATTTGCGGACTTTGGTTTCGGACTGAGCTGGCGCGCCGAACGCTATGACGAGCAGCGTCGCAGTAGCAAAGAGCGCGATAAGAAAGTGTTTCATAACCCCTCCATTTCTACCGGCGGCTACAATACTGCGGTTTCCCCGAGCAGTCTACGGGCCCGGTCTTGATGGTGTGCAATTTAGTGGCTAGCGCCGATAAATCTTGACATGCGAAGTAACCTTGGGATAGGCTGCGCCCCACCTCGCATAGGTTGGTCCTCAGAACCCCGCGTATCGCCCTTAGAACCAGCCTTTTGCAGCATATTTAACTTCGTGTCGCATGGACGATTATTCGTCCATCCAGAGCCATTCGCTTTTGCAGAGAAAGGAGTCTAGCAATGAGATACCTGGTGCTTTCGGGTTGTCTTGCCGCAGTGCTCTTTCAAGCGGCGTGTTGCACCCCTGAACCGATCGCTACGCAACCGGTCACGCTCAGACCGCAGGAGACAAGTATGTGGTGCTGGGCGGCCAGCGGTGAAATGTGCATGGATTTTCTCGGCGGCAACGTCAGCCAGTGCGATGAAGCCAACAAACGTTTTAGCCGCACGGACTGTTGTAACAACCCCGTGCCCGGCGCTTGTGTAAACGGCGGGTGGCCGGAATTCAATAAGTACGGTTTCTCTTCAGTCCACACGTCGGATGCAGCTTTGACGTGGGGCCAGGTGCAGGATCAGATCTACTGCCAAAAGAAACCGTTCGCGTTCTCGTGGCACTGGAACGGCGGCGGCGGTCACATGATGGTTGTCCGCGGGTACGTAACGCTCGACGGCGTCAATTACGTTTACGTGAACGATCCGTGGGCGCCTAACGTCGGCGAGAATCGAATTCAAACATACGACTCGTATGTAAGCGGGTCCGGATACACCCATTGGGACGATTACTACAACGTCACCAAAAACTGAAAGGAGGAACGCCATGCGCTATTCACTATTAATGTTTGGTCTCAGTGCGCTCGTCCTGATGTTGCTCGCGAACGGGTGCAGCCGAAGCGGCGGACAACAGCAAGGCTCCGACCAAAGTACGCCCCCGCCGACTTTCGCGGATGCCCAGTCCGCAGCAGCCCGCGGTCTGGAGACTTTCAAGAAGCTGGTCACCCCCGCAAACTTCAAAGAACTCGGATTTGAGTCAATGGACGAGGTGACGAGTGCATCGCTCGGATCGCCGAGCCAGGTTTTTTCCGTGAGCCTGGAACAGCTGAAGTCTTATCAACCGGGCGGAGATGCGAATCGCATGCTCGCGGACGCTAATCGAATGATCTTTCCCGTCATGGTTCGTGACCAGGCGCGCTCGTCGATTAATGTAGAACAGAAGAGCGGCAAATGGGCGGCGACTGGATTCGGCGACGCGAAGCTCGCCAGGCAAATTTCAGCCACCAACAGGAACATGACCGGGACGATGGTGGTCCACGTTCTGCCGTTCAATCTTTATTTTCTGGGAGCGCGCACGGACAACCGTTTGATGCTTACGCCGCTCGCGGATTACAGCTCGTTCAATCTCAAAGGCGGGGCGGCGCTCTCGGCGGACGAAGTATTCAACACGCTCGCCGGACTCGCCAGAAACTACAACGGCTTGCCGATGTAGCTCGATCTCGATTTGGAGCGGCAGCAAGCCGGGAATTTTTTGGCGGGCCCGTCAACTGGGTTGCCAACCGCAAAACCTGACAACCTACGTCGCGGACTCAATTGCCGCGGCTGGGCGTAACTCACTTCAGGAGGTGAAATGGCTAAAGACTTTCAGTTAAAACTGGTGAAAATAGACAAGGCGCTACGCCTTGCCGCGGACGCCCGCAAGGTACCGAGAGTCACTCCCGCCAAACCTACGATCGACGCAAGCGCAATCTACAAAGCGCTGAAAGCGACGACCGGCGCCGACAAGATAATCAAGCAGATTCCGAACCTCGAGCAGTACGCCTGGTGGTTGCCGATCGCCACCTTCTCAGTCTGTCTCAAAACCGGCACGGCGATGTGGCTGGACATCTGGGATGCAGATCATTTCGACGGCTTCACCGACATGCAGCGGTGCCTGACGGATTGCCGGGCATGGTTCAGCGCGGACGGTTTCACGACGTGGGGCTCCGCCGAAACGAAAACCGGTCGCATCAACTGTTTCTTCAACGCACCTGAAGATGGCACCTACATTTGTAATGCGGAACTGCAAAGTTTTGGCGGTCCAGCGCAGGTGGAATGCGTGATCGATTCATCGAGTTTCGGCCCATTGCCATTCAATGGATCTATTACTCAGCCCCACACGTGCACTCTGGTGAAAGGCGGTCACAGTTTTCGCATTCGTCAAATGTCAGGTTCGTTTTTCTTTATCGGTCTTAGCGTCTGGAAAGTTTAGGTGACGCGGCGGCCATCGACGATCGGAAAACCAGCGATTTCTCCTCGGCGTTCAGCCGGAATTGGCTAAAGCACGGCCGTCTCTTCGAGCAGTCTACCGGATTTGAATCGTTCTACGTTGAGTTGCTTTGCATCGATCAGATTCGATTGACCTTCGAGAATGAGATCGGCGGCGATTTTGCCGGAAGCGGGTGAGTGCATCACCCCGTGGCCGCTAAAGCCGTTGACAAAATAGAGTCCCTCGACCGCCGGCGACGGACCGATGATCGCATGATGGTCGGGCGTCATTTCATAAAGCCCGGCCCATGCCCGACGCGGATTCACGCCGGCTTCGGCCAGGACCGGCACCCGTGAAGCTGCGTGCGTCAGAATTTTTTCGACGAACGACGGATCGAAGTCAGTCTTGAAGCCGGGCGTTTCTTCGGGATCGTTCCAAGCCAGCAGGATGCCTTTGCCTTCGCGGCGAAAATGAAAACCGGTGGACATGTCTATCACCATGGGAAACCGTTGCGGCAGTTGGTCGAACGGCTCGGTCGGCACAAGCTGACGCCGTAAAGGTTCAACCGGCAATTCGGCCCCGGCCATTTCGGCCACGCGCGCGGCCCAGGCTCCCGCGGCGTTGACCACCACCCTTGTCGAGATGCTGCCGCGCGAGGTGATCACGCTTTTTATCTGCGCGCCTTCAGTTTCAATTCCGGTGACTTCAGTTTCCAGCCAGAGACGTACACCTTTCTCGCGCGCATTCAGCATGAATCCCATCATCACGCTGTGCGGATCGACAAACCCGTCCGTCGGACAGAATGTGCCGCCCAACACGTCGTCAACGCGAAGCTGCGGCACCATCTGAGCCACGTCTTCCGGCGAGACCCATTCAACATTCGTGACGCCCAGCGCGTTTTGTCGCTCGCGATTGGCTTTCAGGTAAGCGAGATGCTTTTCATTGGTGGCGCAGAATAGATAGCCGTGTGCGCGGTAATCCGCCGGGTGCCCAACCACATCGTCAAACTTCGAGAAGAAGTCGATCGAATACCTGGACATCTGAATATTCACCGGCGTTGAGAACTGCGCGCGCACGCCGCCCATGCTTTTGCCGGTCGACCCTTTTCCCTGGTGCGCCTCGCGTTCAATGACAAGCACGTTCGCGCAACCGGCTTGTGCCAGATGATAAGCGACACTCGATCCGACGATGCCGCTGCCGATGATAACGACGTCTGCGGTTTCCATTATTCGCAGGCAAGGTAGAGAGGAACTGATGAAAAGTAAAGCAGTGATTGGCGCGTGCAGGAGTCGCGCGTGTCCGGACAAAAACGCCAGTTGACCTAGTTGCCTTTGGTGGAAGTTTTCGCTGACAAGACCCAATGATCGGGATCCAGTTCAACCTTCGTCGGGCGGGCCGGCAATCTCATTTGGAAAGTCGTGCTGGGACCCAGCGCATGAACGGTCGTGGCCCCCTTTTGGTTGCCGCCGAACGAAAGCACAATCGGTAATACCATGAACCAATCTTGTGGTGCGTCCTCCTGCTTCACGGTGCCGGTCAGCAAAACCTTTCCGTCCGGCTGATCCTGTAATTGGTATTCCATTTGATATGACGGAAGCTCGGTGTGGTAAACCCATTGCCGGAAGAACCAGTCGAGACTATTGAGGTGGTACTTTTGACCGATAGGTGACCTGGCAAAGTGTTCATTCGCGACCATTCGGAAATCGTCGGTAGACGCTGATTGATATTGATAGCGCTTCACGAAGTCGGACATCATGTCAAAGAAGCCGTCGCCTTTACCGCTGCTCGGGTCACTCAGAAGGAAGTGCAGCATGCGCAGCACCAGTGCGCCTTTGTTGTAGATCAATGTCGTATAGGCATTGCTGGTCTTCCGCGTGCTGAGACGATGGCCGAGAATAATCGGTCCCACATCAACCAGCCGGCCCTTGCCAAAGTTTATTTCTGATCTCGGCGGAAGCCTCAACGATTCACGTAGTTCGCTGATAAGGTCATCGCGCGAACCCGCGCCACTCCGCAAGCCGGTGTAGAGGATGCCCGAATACTCCGCAAAGCCTTCGCTTAACCACTGATCGCGATACGATCGCCACGCCACGATATCGCCCCACCACTGATGCGCTGTCTCATGGGCAATGAAAACGTAAGTGTATTTATTGGCGCGGTCAGTCGCGGGAATCATTAGCAGGGTCGGAAATCCCTGGCCGAAATCAAAAGGGTGGAAGGCGCCGCGAAAGGCCGGGTAGGGATACTTCCCAAACAGTGAGGTGAAGTAGCGCAAAGAATTATCCATCTCGGCGAGAATAAAATCTTCCTTAATTGCGATGGTCGATCCCGACAGGGAATTGAATTCAATGGGAATTGGATCGCCGACGCCGCCCTTGTCAAATCTGACCATTTGCGAGTGAGACTCAAATGGCGCGAGCGCAAACGTAGCCAGCGGAATCGGCTGTTCGATTCGATATTTTGTCACCGTGACGTTCTTGTCTTCCGCATCCGGTTGTTCGCTTACGCGCAGGCCGACACTCGCGACGTGCAATCTCTTCGGATGGCGAAATGTCAGATCGAAAGTCGCGCGATCGAGATAACCATGACGTGGAAACCATGAAGAATTGGAACGCGGGTAATGACAATCCCTGACGCTTTCTGCGTCATACATGAAATCGCCTGCCAGCGAGAGTTCTAAATCGAAGGCCTGTCCGCTGGCGAGCTCCGCCGGCATGAAAACCGTAAAGCCGCCCTCCCAATCTTCCTGCGCAAAGGGAAGCTCTTGTCCGGCCAGCCGCACGCGCTTTATGCGCATCTGCTTATTCAATCTCCAGCTCTCAAATTCGCCCAGATCTTCGCCGATAATGAACGACAGGGCGCGCAAATGCGGCGCGAGCGCCTTCGCTTGCAGCTGCGCGAAGAGGCCCACCGCTTTCTTGTGGTCGCGCAAGTCAACATCCATGTCATAGTGAGTGATGTCGATTAGATCGTTGACATCTGAGTAAGCGACCTGTCGTTGGCGATAATCTTCCTGGCCATAGAACGCCAACCAAACTTCGTTCTCGTAGTAATCTGATTTATAAGCAAAGACCAGGCCTTTTTCGCCCCCGTTGATGTCGAAATTTGATACCGGAATTCGATTCTGGTAATCCAGCAGCAAACTGAATCGTCCGCGCCTACCACCGTCGAAGGTCGCAAAAAAGAATCCGGGACTCTCCTGATTCACAATTGACAGTGTCAGGCGCGCGGCGAGATTTGCGCCGGTCTGTTTGAGAATGCGGGCGTCGTGCTCTGTCGCAAGTTTTTGCGCTTGCGGGTCGGCCGTGGCCGCATTAGCTCCGGGTTTGCCCAGGCGCTCCAGCGTGTCATCGCTAAAGCGTAGTACCGCCGTCTTGAAATCGGATTCAACAACGTCGGCCCCGAGTAGCCGTTTGACATTATCTTTCTCGAATTCACTGGGTGGCATGTCCACGCTGAATTTGCCTTCGCCTACAAACACGGCGCCGGTCACATGTCCGTTTACGGGGGCAGCAAAATAGAACGTTCCATTGAAGACGAGGTGCACGCGATCACGGTCCAGTGCTAATGCATTCGCCGGCAGCGCGCCACCAGTCAAAGAAAATGCTTTGATTTGCTCGTAGAGATCCTTGGCATCTTGCGGGCTGTTATTTGCCTGGCCCAATGCGGCAGCGGCCGCGCAAAAGCAGATGGCGACAAGGAGCAGATGCCTGAACTTCAGAGGGTGGAACGGCATCGGAAGTGCCCTCCTGATTAAGTGAGTGTTACGCGATCGTTGGGTGCGTAAGCTAGCCGGCTACCAGTTTTCTTTTGCGATGTATCTGAGGACGTGCTTGATCGAGGTGACGCTATAACTGCCGTCGGCTTTGACTACCGGAATATGACGATAGCGTCCCATCGACATTTTGTTGAGCGCCGTGGCGACGGAATCGGTTTCGCGCAATGTCTCGGGATTGGGACTCATCAGATCTTTGACTGCAGTCGCCGTGGTGAGCGCGCGTTTACCGGTCAATTTGTTGAGGATGTCGCGTTCGGTAAAGATTCCGAGCAGCTTGCCATCATCGATAATCAGCGCGCAGCCAACCCGGGCGCGTTTCATTTGATCGATGACTTCCAGAGCGGAAGTATTTGAGTTGACGCCCAGAAACTCCTGGTCGAGTTCGCTCAGGTCGTCTTCCATCACCGATTTCCCCAGCCCTTCAACGGCGCCAGATCGCGTCACATCGACGTTGCGCAACGAAGTCAGGCACTCGTCGCAACGATCGACGCCTTCAATATTGTCGTAGCCGCAAGAGGGACAAAGCATTTTAGATTTGCGATTTCCGATTTGCGATTATTTGATTGAGCTCGAGAAACCGAGAATAAATCGGCAATCGACAATCAAAAATCGCCAATGCTATTCCACCGTCCACATATCGCCGCTGTAGATTAGCTTGTCGAGACTGCCTGGACCTGATTTGGCGATGGCCGTGTCGATCTGTTCTGCCAGCATCGCATCGTAGCTCGGTCGTTCGATCGCGCGAAAGACTCCGACCGGCTGTGGAAAGTCAGGCTGCTCCATGCGCGCCAGCATGAAGGCCACGGATGGATCCTGCAGATGAATGTCGTGTACCAGGATGTCTGCTTCGGTGATGCCGTTTTCGCCGATGGTGACAACTTCAGGATGGGCGCCGTTCATGCGAATGCCCTGGTTGCGATCCTTACCGAAGATCATCGGCTTGCCATGTTCGAGATACAGGACTTTGTCCTGACGCACGTTGCGTTCGGCAAAATAATCGAAGGCGCCGTCATTAAAGATGTTGCAGTTCTGATAGACCTCGAGAAACGAAACGCCTTTGTGCTTCGCAGCGGCTTCAACCATCACGCCGAGATGCTTCACATCGATATCGATCGAACGCGCGACGAAGGTAGCCTCACTCGCGATCGCCAGCGAAAGTGGATTCACCGGATAGTCAATCACGCCCATCGGCGTTGACTTGGTGCGCTGCCCGAAAACCGAGGTCGGACTGTACTGGCCTTTGGTCAGACCGTAGATGCGATTGTTGAAAAGGATGTAGTTGATGTCCAGATTTCGGCGCAGCACGTGTATGAAATGGTTGCCGCCGATTGACAGCGCGTCTCCGTCGCCCGTGATTACCCAGACACTGAGATCGGGATTCGCGGTTTTGATTCCCGTCGCGATGGCCGGCGCGCGGCCGTGAATAGTGTGAAAGCCGTACGTGTTCATGTAGTACGGAAAACGCGACGAGCAGCCAATGCCGGACACGAAAACCATCTTCTCGCGGGAAATGCCCAGGTCCGGCATCACCTTTTGCACGTTGTTCAGAATCGCGTAGTCGCCGCAGCCGGGACACCAGCGCACTTCCTGATTCGACACGAAGTCTTTCTTCGTCATCTCGCCGGGCGGGGGGGCGATCTGAAACAGCGAAGCGCCGCCTTCGCTTTCGGCGGAGACCGAAGCATCAACGTGGTGTCCGTTGCCGTTACCAGAACCGTTACCTTGTGTACTCATTATTGCTCCTATAAATACTCTTCAACCTTTCTGACGATCTCGCGAATCTGGAAAGGACGACCTTTCACCTTTGAGAAGGGAACTGCGTCGATCAAATACTTCGCCCGAATCATCGTGCAAAGCTGGCCCAGATTCATTTCGGGAATGATTACCGTTTCGAATCCTGAGAGAACCTGGCCGAGGTTCTTGGGAAAAGGATTCAAGTGACGCAGATGCGCGCTGGAAACCGGCTTACCTTCGTTGCGCATCTTTTCGACGGCAGAAGTGATTGAACCGTATGTCGATCCCCAACCGAGCACCAGAACCTTTCCGGACGCCTCGCCAAAGACCTCGACGGGCGGTATGTCCGCAACGGCGCGATCGACCTTTTCCTGTCGCAGTTTGACCATCAAATGATGGTTTTCGGGATCGTAATTCACGTTGCCGGTGATGTGCTGCTTTTCGATGCCGCCGATGCGATGCTCGAGTCCGGGCGTGCCCGGCAGCGCCCAGGGGCGCGCCAGCGTTTGCTCGTCACGCGAGTACGGCATGAAGTTCGTCGGATCGGTCGCGAAGGTAACCGGAATTTTCGGTAGCTTATCGATCTCGGGAACAGCCCAGGGCTCTGCACCATTGGCCAGGTATCCATCCGATAGATAAAACACCGGCACCATGTATTTGAAGGCGAGACGCACAGACTCGATCGCCATGTTGAAGCAATCTGCCGGCGTGGCGGGCGCGATCACAATCGCCGGACATTCGCCGTTGCGGCCCCAGACAGCTTGAAACAGATCGGCTTGCTCAGTTTTCGTCGGCAATCCCGTTGATGGGCCACCGCGTTGCACGTTGATAATGACCAAAGGCAGCTCGGTCATTACCGCCAGACCGATTGCTTCCTGCTTCAGCGCCACACCCGGGCCCGAGGTGCCGGTCAAACCCACGTGGCCGGTGAAACTTGCTCCAATCGCGGCGCAGACCGCGGCAATCTCGTCCTCGGCTTGAAAAGTTTTTACTCCGAAATTTTTATGACGCGCGAGTTCATGCAGGATGTCGGATGCCGGCGTGATCGGATACGAGCCATAGAACAGCGGTCGGCCGGCTAACTCAGCGGCAGTGACGAAGCCGATGGCGGTGGCTTCATTACCGGTGATTTTCCGATAACGTCCCGGCGCGATGACCGCCTTCTTCACTGTGTAGTGCGTGGTAAAGACTTCGGTGGTTTCGGCGAAGTTGTACCCGGTTTTGAGGGCAACCTCGTTGGCCTTTGCCAGTTCCGCGTTCTTGCGGAATTTTGACTGAATCCAATTCAGCGTCGGATCGAGCGGTCGATCATAAAGCCAGTAGAGAACTCCGAGCGCAAAGAAGTTCTTGCAGCGCGCGATCTCTTTGCGCGACAGCTCGACGGTCCCTTTCAGCGCGTTCACGTTGAGCGTCGAAATCGGCAACGTGTGCACACGGTAACCGGTGAGCGATCCGTCTTCGAGCGGATTCGATTTGTAAGCTGCATGCTCGAGGTTTTCTTTCGTGAACTCGTCGGTGTTGATGATGATCGTGCCGCCTGCTTCCAAATCCGGCAGGTTCACTTTCAAGGCCGCGGGATTCATCGCCACCAGGACGTTCGGTTGGTCGCCCGGCGTGCGAATGTCGTGGCTGGAGAAGTTCAACTGAAATCCGCTGACGCCGGGCAAACTTCCCGCTGGCGCGCGAATCTCGGCTGGAAAATCGGGCAGCGTCGAGATGTCATTACCGACGATCGCCGACGTATTCGTGAACTGCGTGCCCGTCAATTGCATGCCGTCGCCTGAGTCCCCGGCAAAACGGATGGTGACGGTGTCGAGTTCCTCGAGTTGCTTATTAATGGTTTCGACTGGTGGCTCTAAGACTGCGCTCATTATTGCTCCGTATTGTAGAGTTTTGATTTTTGATTTTTGATTTGCGATTGCACGCTTTCGTTGGCCGGTTCAATCGCCAATCGGCAATCAAAAATCTAAAATGCCCTTCATCCCCCGTCAACCGTATCCATGACCTGGGCCGGGACCGGCGGCAGGTTCATCGTCGTTTTCGGATAACACTCAGCCAGATATGTGATGATGTCAAAAACCGAAACGGATCCAACTAATTCGCCGTTTTTTACCAGCGGGATATTGCGGAAGCTCCGATCGTTCATCAACTTCACTGCGTCGCCAACCGTGGCATACGTCGTGAGCGTCTCAACCGCCGGCTGCATCCATTGTGAAATCGGACTCTCGAGGTCGACTTCCTGCCCCATAATTTTCGTAAGCAAATCCCGCTCGGTGAATATCCCTGCGACGCGGCCGTCGTCAGAAATAATGACGCAACCGCCTTCGTCGGCTTTCATGGCTTCGATGGCTTGTGACAGAGGTGTGAACGGCGAGACCGCAACGTAATCATCGGTGGGCAGCACGCGCACTCGTTGATCGCGTGCCGGGGAAGCATCTTTACGCTGGGAGCCTTGCTTCCGCAGATCCAATTCTTCAGTTTTCTGATCCTCGTCAGCCATTCGTCTCCAATTGTAACTTAAGCGGTCGTTTCACCGAAAAAGCGGGACATCTTACCATAGGGATCGGCTGTCCCGATGTGATCGTGAACACAACTTTGCTTGCGCAGGTCAGTGACCGACCATCTCGATCGCCATCACCGTGAGATCGTCAGTGACGGGCCTGCCTTCGGCGAACAAGTGGCCATCATCAATCACTCGTTTGACCAGCGTTTCCGTTGACTCACCGTGGAGTTGGTTCACCATCAATTGGAGACGGTCTTTACCGTATTCAACGTCGTCGCGATTACGTGCCTCAGACAAACCATCCGTGTATAGCAGCAGCCGATCACCTTTGCCGGCATGAATCTTTGTCGCTGAATAACGTTCGTGGCAGAACATACCGAGCGGCAGACCAGTCGCGGGTATCGGCGTGACCTGACCATCGTGCAGATGTAAGGGAGCAAGATGACCGGCGTTGCAAATCTCGATGTCGCCGTTGCGCTCGGCCTTTCCGCAAACCAGGGTTGCATAATACGGGCGCATCGTGGTTTCCGCGAAGACCCCATTGGCGCGCTCAACCAATTC
>DATNEI010000080.1:0-29559 GCA_035606795.1 Pyrinomonadaceae bacterium | reverse complement strand
TGGCGACGGCAGCGACAACCGGCGCGGGGGCCGCATTATCGACAGTGAATCCGGGACGGTAGTCATACCGGGAAGAACCGGCGCGTCTGGAAACGTAAATGCGGGCGGAAATCGCCCCGGCGGGAATCCGGGATCGGGTGCTAATCCACGAGCCGGTGCTAATCCGGGAGCCGGTACTAATCCGGGTGCCGGCAACCGCAGAGATGGGAATCCCGGCAGCAGAAGAGATCGCGATCGTTGCCCAGACCGCGACCATCATGGAGATCACCACGGAGGACACCATCGGCATACTGATGTTTGCTATCAAGTGCCGACGTACGACGATACGATTACTTATTCCCAGAGCAACTATCCCGATTACGACGACAGCCAGAGCGCCTACGACATCGGCTATCAGGACGGAGTATTCACCGGCGCAAACGATGGCCGGCGCGGTCAGACGTACGATCCGGAACGCTCACACTTTTACCGCGACGCGAACCGAGGGTATCGTGCGGCGAAAGGCAGTCGCGGCGATTATCAGCAGGCCTATCGCGATGGATTTCTGTCTGGCTATCGGGAAGGGTTCGAACACTGGCAGGATCATTTCGTCGGCTCGGTATTCAGGCCGTAACCCAGCTAAATTTCCCCGAGAGAGGACATAGAAAACAAAAATGAGACAGCGCTCGATCAGTGTGACGGCGACTTTGCTTTTCATCACCGCCATTGCGTTTCTAGTTTTGCCGAATGCGGTGCGCGCCCAGATGGACACGCATCATCATGTGATGAACAGTGACGCTGCGGACAGTCCTGAGATTATCCAGGATTGGGCGAAGAACAAACTGGCGCAATCACCACGACATCACGAATGGGTGAAGGTGAAGAACGGCAACCGCGAAGTGAACAGCTTCGTCGTGTATCCGGAGACCAACAAGAAAGCGACTGCGGTGGTGATCATCCATGAAATTTTCGGCATGAGTGATTGGGTGCAACAGCTGGCTGACGAATTGGCAGAGGCAGGATACATCGCCATCGCGCCCGATCTTCTTTCAGGGATGGGACCGAATGGAGGCGGCACGACTGATGTAGCCACCAAAGGCAGCAATGCTATCGGTGGTGCGATTCGCGATTTGCCGCCTGATCAAATCACAGCGGACTTGAATGCGGTTGCCGACTACGTTTCCAAACTGCCGTCGGCGAATGGAAAGGTTGCGGTCGGAGGTTTCTGTTGGGGTGGTACCCAAACATTCCGCTTCGCAACCAATCGACCAACCCTGAAGGCGGCCTTTGTCTTTTACGGCAGCGCACCGCAGAACAATGCGCAGGGCCAGCCCTTCGCTGCGGACAAAACGGCACTCGCGAAAATCAATGCGCCCGTTTACGGCTTTTACGGCGAGAACGACATGCGCATCGATGCGACGATTCCACCGACCACAGAGGCGATGAAAGAAGTCGGGAAGAAATACGATCCAGTTACTTACGCCGGAGCCGGGCATGGTTTCATGCGGGCGGGCGAACCAAACAATCCGCCGCCGGCAGCGGCCGCAGACGGTGCTGATGAAGCGGCCGTGAAGAAAGCAGCGAATGACCTGGCGATGTACAAAGCAAACCAGAAGGCCCGCAACGACGCGTGGGTCAGATGGAAAGCGATTCTCGCGAAGCTCTGATCGATCCGAAAAAAACTCATGAGCAGACTCTGCATGTTGCTATTCGTCTGCGCGCTGGCGCTGGCGATCGTTCCAGGTTCGCCCAAAGCAAACGCGTCTCTGAAGGCTGAAGACGACTTTCAATTAGTCCAGGTGGCCAACGGCGTCTACGCCGCCATCGCAAAGCCCGGTGGGCTTGCTTCCGGCAACGCCGGTTTTGTGATAGGTGACGATGGCGTTTTGATCTTCGACACCTTCTTCACGCCGGCCGCGCTCGAAGAGCTAATCGGTGAGATTCAGAAACTTACCAACAAGCCGATCAAATACGCGGTGAACAGTCACTATCATCTAGATCACACCGGCGGCAATCAGGTGTTGGTGGCGCGAGGTGTGCCCATCATCGCGCACGACAACGTGATGCTATGGCAGACGACTAAGAACAAGCGGTTCCTGCCTGCGCCCGAAGAATTGCAAAAACGAAAGGCTGCCGCTGAAAAGCAACTCGCTGAGAGTCCCGCAGACCAAGCTGCAAAGCAACTAAGTGAGATTCCCGAAAACCAAACTGGAAAGCAAATCACGATGCCTCCCGAAGACAAGGCCAAGCGTGAGCAACTGGAGCGCCAGATTCGCCGTCTCGACGCGATGATGACAATCACGTTGACGAATCCGACGAAGACTTTCAGTTCCGGTACGATGGAGTTGAAGTTAGGCAAGCGCAAAGTGATTCTTGCAACTCTGCCCGGTCATACCGGCGGCGATGTGTTCGCGTTTGTGCCCGATGCAAATGTCGTGTTCATGGGCGACCTGGGTTGGTCCAGGACTCTGCCGAACCTGGTCGATGCGACGGTGGATGCGTGGATTCCAACCCTCGACAAGATTGTGAAGGATCATCCAGCCGCGAAATATGTTCCGGGTCACGGCAATGTTGCGACGGCCGCCGAGATGAAAGACTTTCGCGATTATCTCGACGACTTAAGCGTGCGGGTCAAACAGGGAATTGCCAACGGCTTGACCATCGACCAGGCGAAACAACAACTCACACTGCCCGAGAAATATAAGAGTTTCGCTTTTCAGAATTTCGCGACGCCGAACGTCGAAGATATGTACAAGGAACTGAAGGGAACGAAGCAGTAGAAGGCAGAAGGCAAAAGGCAGAAGGCAGTCCTGCTCTGTATAGCTCGCGCGCAATACTCAACTGGCAACTCAAAACTTGAAACTCGAAACTCGAAACTTGAAACTTGAAACTTGAGACTCGAAACTCGAAACTCGAAAGTCAGTTCTAGCCTCCAGCCTCTACCTATGAGTTAATACATTCCTCAATGCCCGACGAGAACCTCGCCAGCGAATCAATCGATAAACGTCCATCCTCTTTTTCTTCTTTGCGCCATCGCGATTTTCGTCTGCTGTGGAGCGGACAAGTTGTTTCGGTGATTGGATCGCAGATGCAGTTGGCCGCGATCAACTGGCACATCTACCTTTTGACTGGATCGCCGTTGGCTTTGGGCATTGTCGGCGCCTGTCGTGCGATTCCCATTATTTTGTGTTCGCTGGGCGGTGGCGTCGTTGCTGACGTTGTCGATCGGCGGCGGCTGATGATGGTCACGCAAAGCGTAATGCTTCTGTGCAGCGCGACGCTCGCCTTGATCACATTTTCCGGGCTGACAAAAATTTGGCCGATACTTTTGCTGACCGCGATTGCTTCCGCTGCATGGGCTTTCGACACGCCTGCACGCCAGTCGCTCCTGCCGATGTTGGTGCCGCGCAACGATTTTCAAAACGCCGTCAGCCTGAGCATGTTGATGTTTCAAATGGGCATGGTGGCGGGACCGCCACTGGCTGGGTTCGTTTTAGCCAGCCACGGCCCGGCATTCGTCTATGCGCTGAACGCTGCATCTTTCCTGGCAATGTTGACGGGAATCGCGCTCATGCGGACGAGTGGCAAGCCGGAGAAAGACGATGCGGATTCGCCTGAAGCGCCGCGCATCAGCTGGCAGGCTTTGGTTGAAGGTCTCCAGTTCGTTTGGCGCACGCCGATCATCGTGCAAACAATGACACTGGATTTTGTCGCGACGTTCTTCGCTTCCGCAAACCAGTTGTTACCAATTTACGCGAAGGACATTTTGGTTGTGGGCGCGCGCGGCTACGGATTTCTGGCAGCGGCACCCGCAGCCGGAGCAATCATCGCCGGTTTGGTGATGGCGCGGCTGGGCGCGATCAAGAAGCAGGGAGTGACGGTCATCGTATCAGTCGCGCTCTACGGCGCGGCGACGATCGTGTTCGGTGTGTCGAGGGTATTTTGGTTTTCGCTGCTGATGTTGGCGGCGACGGGAGCGGCCGACACAGTAAGCACGATTCTGCGACAGACGATTCGTCAACTGGTCACTCCCAACTATCTTCGCGGCCGGATGACCAGCGTCAACATGATCTTCTTCATGGGCGGACCGCAACTCGGCGAAGTCGAAGCCGGCACCGTCGCGGCCCTGATTGGCGCGCCCCTGTCGGTAGTGACTGGCGGAGTTGCGTGCTTGCTCGCGGCGACGTTCACATTCGTCAAAGCGCGGAGTTTGAGGCAATATGAGTCGTAAGCAGTAAGCGGAAGGCAGAAAGCAGAAAGCAGAAGGCAGAAGGCAGAAAGCAGAAGGCAGAAAGCGGAAGGCGGTGCGTGTCGGTATCGTCCGGGTTAGCGGACGGATCTAACAAACCATTGCAAATTGCAAATTCAAAATTCAAAAACCTGAAACTCGAAACTTGAAACTTGAAACTTGAAACTCGAAACTAAAGTATGCCCTGGACTGAAGTCGAAACATCAACTCATCAGGATCATGTAATCAAGCACGTACTGGGCGCGACTGTGCTCGGCTGGGTCATCGCCGGCGAAGCCGCGCACCTGCTGCTCGACATTGGATTTTTGTGGACGATTTATCTGGACGGCGAGATGAACCTCTTGCCGCAGGGCGTCGCGATTGCCGAGCTGGATGGCGACGATGTGAGCAGCGCCGACCGCGCGGAGCTTACGTTTGATGCTGACTTGTTGCTGAGCGAAGGACGTCAGGCTACCGACCTGAAGAGATTTGTCGTCGCTGATATGGAATGCTTGATTCAGTCCGTCGAGGTGGAAGCGTCCAACGACGACCGCCGGATCGTCGTTCGCGGTGAACGCGCGACGATCATGGTCAAGACGTCACCTGAGGTCGGTGAAGTGCGAGTAAGTTCTGCAGCAGCTTAAATCTCTCGTGGGTTATTGCCGGTGCCACACCGTGCCGGAGACAAGTTGCCACTTGTCGCCCCTCTTCTCGTAAATGTTCCGATAAAAATACGTGTCGGTGAATGATTGGTGTCGCAGCTGGCCTTTGCTCTGCGCGGTCGCCGTCAACTCTGCCTTGCTCGAGTCTGAATTCATTTCGATTTTCGGATTGTTCGTCGTTCTCAAATACTCGTAACTCAGGTTGCCGGTGCGCATCAGCAGGAGCACTTCGGCCTTGTTGAGCGTCAAGCCCGCGTCGCTCACGTATCGATAGTCATCCGAGAGCAAGCGGTTCAGAGCATCGGTGTCGCCGTTCACCAAGGCGGCGCCGACTTCATTATTAGTACGTTCAATTATCACCGCCCCTGAATCCGTCACCACTTCCGGTAAAGCTCCGGCTTTTGGATTCGTATTCGATGCTGGTGAACCTTGCGTCGTCGAGTTTCGTGCTGAGCTGAGTTGCAGCACCACAATGACTGCGACGAGAGCAGCGATGCCGACAAGTACTACTGCGCCAACGGCGACAAAGATCAACGTATGGCCTCGTTTTGTCTCTGCGGCCGGTGGATTCGTTTCGCGCGGCGTGAGACGGAGAGTGGCTTGAGGATCGACTAAGGTGGGTTCGGCTTCGCGAGCGGGCTCCAGCACTGTGCCATCTTCGAGACAGAATTTGAGCGAGTCGGCGTAACGTCGTTGGCACGTTGGGCACAGTCTCATCGTTGGGCGCGCATCGTACCACAGTCGCTGAAGGTGAGCGTTTTCTCGTTCTCGAGGGCTGGGCTACAATTCGGCCATGAAAAAGATCGCGATTAGTTTGTTCTTCCTTATCACTATGGCTGCTGTGGCCAATGCCGCGCCGCAGACAATGCGCCTTGATTATTTTCACACCGGCGACGCGAAGCACGAGTCGTTCAGCATGGGCCAGGTCATTATCGAACCTTTGCCGTGGCCCGGTGACATCAGCAAGTCCATCGATAACACGAATCTCGGTAAGTACTTCTTTGAAGTGCGCGACGAAAAGACCGGCCGCGTGCTTTATTCCCGAGGCTTCGCCTCTGTGTACGGCGAGTGGGAGACGACTGACGAAGCAAACAAGATAATGCGCAGCTTTAGCGAGTCTCTGCGTTTTCCCGCGCCTGATGCGCCGGTGCAAATTGTTCTGAGCAAGCGCGATGCAAAGAATGGTTGGCGCGAAATATGGAAGACTTCCGTCGACCCAAAAGATATGTTCGTCGATCGATCGAAGCCGAGCGCGCCCGCGCCTTTGATTCCGATTCAGAAGATGGGCGACCCGGCCACGAAAGTCGATCTGCTTCTCCTCGGCGACGGCTACACCGCGCGCGAGGTGAAAAAGTTTGCAGCGGATGCGCGCCGCCTGATCAACGTTTTGTTCTCAACTTCGCCTTACAAAGAACACCGCAGCGATTTCAATGTGTGGGGCTTGTGCCCGCCGGCGAATGAGTCGGGAATCTCGCGACCTTCGACGGGAATCTATCGCGACTCGATCTCCACTTACGACGCGTTCGGATCTGAGCGTTACATCCTGGCGTTCGACAATCAACGTCTGCGCAAGGTCGCGCAGTTCGCGCCGTACGAATTCATCGAGATTCTGGCGAACGGGCGCACCTACGGCGGTGGCGGCATTTTCAATTTGTACAGCACCGTCGCGGTTGATAACGCGTTCGCCAACTATGTCTTCGTCCATGAGTTCGGCCATCACTTCGCGGGTTTGGCGGATGAGTATTACACGTCGCCGGTCGCGTACGCGCCCGCGACCGAACGCGTCGAACCTTGGGAGCCGAACGCGACGGCCTTGCTCGACAAGAAGAGTTTGAAATGGGCGGACCTGGTCGATCCGGACACGCCGATTCCCACGCCCTGGAACAAAGAAGCTTTCGAAGCATATGAGCGCGAGTATGGTGCGCGGCGCGCGCGGTTGCGGAAAGAGAACCGTCCCGAACAAGAGATGGAAGATCTCTTTCGCGAAGATCGCCGCAAGGTCGATGCGATGATGCACGCCGAGAAGTACGTCGGAAGAGTAGGCGCGTTCGAAGGAGCGATTTACGAAGCGCGCGGCTACTACCGGCCGCAAGTCGATTGCATAATGTTTTCGCGCACGAATTTCTTCTGCAAAGTTTGCAAGAGAGCGATTGAGCGGGTGATTGATCTTTATGCGAGAGGGTGAGTTAACGCTCGCTCAAACCGAAGGTTTAATACTCAAATCCGCGCGCACCGCTCCCAGCGGCGACACTGCGGCGATTCGTAGCGGCAGATGGCGCGCATCATCGCCCACCCAAATCCGTATCTGAAGCCCATTCTTCTCAGTGTCCTCAGTCGACAGCGTGAGCAGAAGTGCCGGGATGTGTTGCCCGTTCAGTTCGATCGTTTCGCGCTGCTGTGAGTTCACCAGCAACGTGCGCGGTTGCGAGATAGCCAGGATCGAGATTGCGTTCTGTCTTTTTGGTGAGAGGTCGAACGTGCGGATCGCATAGATTGCCGAAATCAGATCGTGCGTGCCGACGGGAATCTCGATTCTCTGACTCTTGTCGGTGGTCACCGCGCCGCGATTCTGATCGACGGTGTAGGCGCGCGTCGTCCGCCACTTTCCTTCTGCCAGATTCATTTCGGTGCGGAAGGGAAGCAGCGTTTCAGGATCGACGTAGGAAAGAATCTTGTCGTTCACAAAAAAAAGGCGCCCGCCGGCGCTGTTTGTCTGCGCCGTCACGGTGAATAACAAACCGTCCCGATTGAAATACCGGCCGCGGGCGGTCACGGCGAAGGTTAACGAACCCACCGGATCCGCTGAGGTGCCGAGATAGACCTGATAACTCAACTGCTCGCCGACTTTGAACGGCAGATTCAGCGGCGCGCCTGCGTTCGCCGGGGGCGTCGTCACATTGCGCGGAGGGTTCGGAGTGACCGGCGTCGGCACCGGTGTGGCCGACGGCGCCGCGGGAACTCCTAATTCTGACGCAGCGAGTTCCGCGCGAATCTCTCCGTCATCATGACGGCCTGTCACCAGGACCGGAACGTGCCACTCGTCGTTGCTCAAATAAACATTAATGTTGTAAATGGGCGAGTCGCTCATTTTCACTCTTGCCACCAGCGCGTTGAATGAGCCGACGTTGGTTTTGATTAGCTCATGACCGACAACCCTCACGTCTGCCTGATAGTCCTGTGACTCAGTCCGGATATTTAGTGAATGCGATTCGCCGACTTGCAGAGGCATTGCGCGCAGACGATAAATCGCTGAGAGCAGATCGAAGATGCCGGCGAACTCGCCGCCTGCGTGGAGCCTGGCGGGTATCGCATCCGTCCCGGCTGGTTGGTTGTAGTCGCTGGAGACTTCCGTCGTCCGGCCGGCTTCGCGCACGACCTGTTGCGAGCGATAAGGCAAACCCGTCGCGGCATCGACATAAGTCGTATAGTCGTTGTTGAGTGACAGCAGCGCGACGTTGACTACTCCCGACGTTTCGGCATGCGCGCGCAATTGAATGCCGTCGCGATCGAAGTAACGCCCGCGACCCGCGACGAATAATTCGATGTGGCCGGCGCTGATAAATTGCGCGAACGAAACGTTGTAAGTCAGACGCTCGCCCACGCGATAGGCGGACGCATCGAAGGATGTCGCGGTAACCGGTGGCTTGTCCTGGGCAATTGCGCCGGTGAGGACAGAGAGCAGAACAACTAAACACAAAACAGTTCGCGAAAGGGCGAGCTTTGGGTGCACGTTCGCATGATAAAGGTAAGTTGACGCGTGGTGCAATGTCACTTTGTTAGAACGCTCAGTAAAGACGGCGGTTCCGCGAATCATGCTTTCGACGCCCGCGCGTGAAGCGCGGTTTGAATTTCGGCAACCAGGCTCTGTGCGGCGGCGGCAGGATTTTTTGCCGCAATGATCGGACGGCCAACAACGATGTAATCGGCGCCCGCGCGAATCGCCTCAGCCGCCGTCATCGTGCGCCGCTGATCTTGTGCCTCATCGGTTGCCGAGCGAATGCCCGGCGTAACAATTAAAAAATCGTTCCGTGGCACTGCTTCACGGATAAGTTCGATTTCCTGGGCAGCAGCGACCACACCGTCGAGACCGGAGTGATTTGCCAGAACGGCCAGGCGACTAACAACTGCGGAGGGAATACCGCTAATTCCGATCTGCTCGAGCGTCGACTGATCGGCACTTGTGAGGAGCGTCACGCCAAGCATCTTCGGCGCTGTCAGATTCTCGCGCGCGGTTGTCTCAGCAACAGCTTCCGCAGTGCGCTTCATCATTTCCGGTCCGCCCATTGTGTGCACATTGAAGAGCGAAACTCCGAGACGCGTGGCTTCCACAGCGGCCAGCGCCACAGTGTTCGGGATGTCGTGATACTTCAGATCGAGAAACACGCGACTGCCCTGGGAAATGATTCGTCGCACGAAATCTGGCCCGGCAGCGGTGAAGAGTTGCATGCCGATTTTGAACATGCCTACGGAATCGCGCAGCTCATCGGCCAGAGCCAGCGCGCGCTCAGTTGTGTCAACGTCGAGTGCGACGATTAGTTTGTCTTTGGCAGTCATGAATCCCTCAAAATCTTGCATCGTTACAGAACCGCGAACGATAGTGAGCCTGGAAAACGCTCTACTTGCGGCTTAGCCGGCGACGATAACGGATGCGCTTGAACGCAGTGATGAATCATGATCCCGCTCACTATCGTTCGCGGTTCTGTAACACTCTTTATTCGGCGCGGCATCCGACCGCTTCATCCAAAGAGACAAATCCTTCCCGCGATAGAATGCCTCGTAGTCCCTCGTTTACGCGGCGCGCGATGCCGGGCCCCTCGTAAATGAAGCCGGTGTAGAGTTGCACCAGACTTGCGCCCGCGCAAATCTTCTCCCACGCGTCTTGCGCGGTAAATATCCCGCCCACTCCGATGATCGGTAGCGCCCCACTCGTCAGCCGGTAGATCATGGCGATGATCTCGTTTGAGCGCTTGCCGAGCGGCGCACCGCTCAATCCGCCTTCTCCTATTGCGTCCACTTTGGTTTGCGATGTTCGCAAGTTATCTCGACTGATCGTCGTGTTCGTCGCGATTATACCGGCGATTCCTGCCTGCTGCGCGACTTCAACAATCGACGCCACATCATTCTCGTCGAGATCGGGCGCGATTTTTACCAGCAGCGGCCGGGGCGCAGGCAACGAATGCTTTTCCGCGAGTTCGCGATTGCGTCTCTGAAGCTGCGTTAACAGTTCGCGCAGCATTTCTGTTTCTTGTAGTTCGCGAAGTTGAGGCGTATTCGGCGAGCTGACGTTCACCGCGATGTAGTCGGCGGCTGCGTAAACGAGTCCAAAGGTTTTCAGATAATCGGGAATGGCTTTTTCCACGGGTACGCTTCGAGCCTTGCCAATATTCACTCCGAGGACGCAATTGGGCCGATGCTGCTTTAGATTCTTGACCAACTGCTTCGCGCCGCAGTTATTGAAGCCAAGCCGATTGATCAGCGCGCGGTCTTGCGGCAGACGGAACAGGCGCGGCGAAGGGTTTCCCGGTTGTGGTTCACTGGTGACAGTCCCGACTTCGATAAAGCCAAAACCGAGCACGGAGAGCACATCTGCCGCATCGCCATTCTTGTCGAAACCGGCGGCCAGGCCGACGGGATTACGAAATGTCAGTCCGAATCGCTTAATACTTCCGAATGGCGAACTCTTATGTTGACGTTCAATTGTTCGGCGAATCGGGTCGAATTCCAGAGCCTTTGAAAGCGACGAGAGAGCGAAGCGATGAGCCGTCTCTGCCGGCAGGCGAAACAGAAGCGGTCGAACGAGTGACGAGTAAAGTGACAAGCCGGATCGAAAGTCTAACTTGTCGCTCGTCACTTGTCACTCGTGAGCAGCCTTGTTAGTATCTGACATCAGTGGAATTCACTGAGAAAGCCCGCATCATGGACCCGGCGCGCATCAATCGCGCGCTTGCACGTCTTGCTTCCGAAATAGTTGAAGAGAACCACGGATTAACCGATTTAATTCTGGTCGGAATTCGCCGGCGCGGAGTGCCGCTCGCGAATCGCATCGCGGACAAGATTGCGGACCTGGAAGGGACGCGTCCGCCAGTCGGCATCCTGGACATCACTTTGTATCGCGACGATCTTTCGACTGTGGGCGCGAAACCAATCGTCAGCGGAACAGAATTGCCCGGTGACATTGAAGGCCGCACCATCGTCCTGGTTGACGATGTTCTCTACACCGGCCGCACAGTCCGCGCGGCGCTGGACCAGCTGATTGATTTTGGACGGCCCCGGCGGGTGCAGCTTGCGGTCCTGGTTGATCGCGGTAACGAACATCGCGAGTTGCCGATTCAGGCAGACTACATCGGCAAGCACGTGCCGACGAAGAAAAGCGAAATCATCAAAGTCATGCTCACTGATTTTGATGAGGATGAAGGGGTAGTAATCGTTGAGCGACCCGCAGCAGAAGCTGCAGCATGAGGCGGCCCGAGTGGCCGCTTTTTTATTTGCGCGTTAGTCAGTAGTCAATTGTCAGTAGTCAGTGGCCAGTGCCGAACCGGCAAACCGACAACTGACAACCGACAACTGACAACTGACAACTGATAGCTGACGAAGATGAGCACTAATCTTCATCTCAAACATCTGCTTGGAATACGGGAACTTTCCGCCGATCAGATCGTCCACTTGCTGGATACTGCCGAGTCGTTCCGCGATATCTCGAAACGCGAGATCAAGAAGGTGCCGGCGCTACGCGGTCGCACAGTTATCAACCTGTTCTTCGAGCCTTCGACGCGAACGCGCACTTCGTTTGAGATAGCTGCGAAGCGCTTGTCGGCTGACGCGGTGAACATCAGCGTTTCCACCTCGAGTGTCTCAAAAGGCGAGACGCTGCTCGACACAGCGCGCAACCTCGAGGCGATGTCGCCCGATTGCATTGTCATTCGACATTCGGCAGCGGGCGCGCCGTATCACCTGACGCGCGTTTGCAACGCAGCGATTGTGAACGCGGGCGACGGCTCGCATGAGCACCCGACCCAGGCCTTGCTGGACGCGCTCACCATCCGCGAACACAAAGGCTCGATCGAAGGATTGAAGGTCGCGATCATCGGAGACATTCTTCACTCCCGCGTCGCGCGCTCGAACATCTATCTCCTGTCGAAATTAGGCGCCACCGTTAGTGTCGCGGGTCCGGGCACGCTCGTCCCGCCCGAATTCGCCGAGTTGATCGAGCAAGGTGTGCGCGTAGAGCAGCGGATTGAAGATGCAGTTGCCGACGCAGATGTCGTGATGGTTCTGCGCATGCAGCGCGAGCGGCAGACCGACGCGTTCTTTCCGTCGATGCGCGAGTATGCAGTCCACTACGGTTTGCATCTTGACCATCTGAATCTTGCCGCGCCGGATGCCATTGTCATGCACCCCGGGCCGATGAACCGTGGGATTGAAATCTCTTCCGAGATAGCTGACGGCGGACGCTCGCTGATTCTCGATCAGGTGACAAACGGTGTGGCGGTAAGGATGGCGGTACTGTACTTGCTGGCTGCGGCTGACGGAGCGGAGAAGCCGGCGGTGCCAGAAGACGAGTCAGAGTCACGCGAAGGTGGCGGCGTACGCGGCAGAACTCGACACCAGAAAAGAGGAAGTCGCGAGTAGAAGTGGCACGCGCATCTTGCGCGTGGGATCACGAGCGGGACGCCGGTGCCACAGCTGAGGAACATGCGTTTACTGATAAAAAACGGGTATGTGGTCGATCCCGCGCAGGGAACTAACACCGGAAAGAGTCTGTTCGTAGAAGACGGCCGCGTGGTTGGCGTGATGAGTCACAGCGACAACGTTCCGGAAGGCGCGGAGGTCGTCGATGCGACCGGTTTGATCGTGGCGCCCGGATTCATCGACATGCACGTGCACCTGCGCGAACCGGGACATGAATACAAAGAAACTATCGCCAGCGGCGCCGCTGCGGCGGTGGCCGGCGGCTTCACGACCGTGTGCGCCATGCCGAACACCGATCCAATAAACGACAGTGCCGCGGTCACGCGTTTCATCATTGAACAGGCCGAGCGCGCTCAGCTTGCAGACGTGCTTCCCATCGGCGCCGTTACAAAAAATTCTGAAGGCACGGAACTCGCGGAGATCGGCGAGATGAAAAGCGCAGGCATCGTGGCCGTCTCCGACGACGGGCGGCCGGTGCCGACCGCGGGGATGATGCGCCGCGCGATGGAGTATGCGCGCGGATTTGATTTGCCCATCATCGACCACTGTGAAGACAAGTCACTCGCCCGCGGCGGCGTCATGCACGAAGGGCATTGGTCGCTGGTGCTCGGGTTGCGCGGGATGCCGGCGGCCGCCGAAGAAGTCGATGCGATCCGTGATTGCGCCCTGGCTGAGTTGACTCGCGCGCGCGTCCATCTCGCTCATGTCTCCACGCGCGGCGCAATTGCAGCGGCGCGTCGCGCCAAAGAGAACGGCCTCTCAGTAACATGCGAAGTGGCGCCGCATCATTGGACACTGACGGATGAAGCGGTAGCGGGCGAACTGAGGGACCTCCCGTACGATACCAACACCAAGATGAGCCCCCCGCTCCGCAGTCGCGATCATGTGGAAGCGATCCTTGAAGGCTTGCGCGACGGAACAGTCGATGTCATCGCGAGCGATCACGCGCCGCATCACGCCGACGAGAAGGCGCTGGAATTCGATCAGGCGCCATTCGGGATTATTGGACTGGAAACTTCTGTCGCCCTCGCGATGGATTTGGTCAAGCAAGGTGTGATTTCTCTCGAGCGGCTCGTCGAACTGTTCGCGACTAATCCGGCGCGCGTTCTCAAGCTGGAGGATCGGGGAACGTTTCGTGCGGGAGCCCGCGCGGACATTACCATTATCGATCCCGAAAGCAGTTGGACCTACGACGTCTCCCATTCAAAATCGAAAAGCCGGAATACTCCGTTTGCCGGCCGAAACATGACGGGCGCCGCCATCGCCACCATCGTTGCCGGGCGCGTGGTGTTTCTTCATCCGGACTTCAGCCGTCTGACAGTGTCACGGGCGAGCGCGGCACGACAAGCCAAATAACTTTGCGTTTACAGAACCGCGAGCGGTAGCGAGCGGGACAAGGAAATTACTCTTGCGATAGCGAGGATTGAGCCTTTATTCCACTCGCGACCGCTCGCGGTTCTGTAACCGCTCGGACTAGTGCTATCTTGGTCTGGCTAACAAAAACACTTGGAGGCCCGCCGTCGCCTCCCCCAAGTCTTGCGGCGCAGCGGCTGTTTGCAGTCCAGCACGATCGACTGTCAATTTCGCGAGGAAAGGATCTAGCCGTGACTAAGAAATCTTGCTGCTTTGTCTTCTCGGTTTTGATGTTTGTGGTTTTCGCGTTTGCGAGTCCTGCTTTTGGCCAGAAAGAAAAAGCGTGCTTTAGCGCCGATGAGCGGGCACGCGCGGAACGCAGCGCGAAGGTTTGGGCTGCACCAGACCCGGGCTATGACCCGGTCCTGGGCTACAACCCGGCCAACGGACCAAGAAAGGGAGCACCGCCGGTTGATGAGAATGGACGCGCGCTCGCCATAAACTGCGTTGCAAATAAAGACGAGAAGCCAGGCTCGGGCACGACGCCAAAATTTCATTGTTCGGTGCCCGGCAACGTCGATGAAGACGGCGATTTAGTTCGCTACAAGGTCAAACCACACTTCAAGGGTCAGTCGCCTGACAAACGCAATGGTGAAATCTATGGCGAGTTTCTTTCTTCGCGCTTCTCAAAGGCGCTGGGATTTTTCGCAGACGATGAATGGGTGGCTGATGTCACGTGTCCTGATTGCGAGAAGAGTCTGACTAAGAGTTTTCAAGGCGCACCTTGGAGTCCATTTCAACCGGCCGCCGGTATCGAACTCTCGCTAGCGAAGGGAATCGACGTCAATTGTAACGGTAAGGATTCGGTCCCGCTGGGCGAGGAACTGACGAAGCTTTCGCAAAACGGAGCGCGCGCGGAAGTGGATGCGTTCAAGCTTTGGCTGGGATTCATCGACCACGGCGACACCAAAACCGACAATCACAAGCTCGCCTGTTTGGATTCCGACAAGAACGGCACGGCGCGCGTCTGCAAGCCGGGCGAAGCTGTGTTTTATGTGAGCGACATGGGCTCTACGTTCGGATTTTCCAGCTCGAGCGAAAGTAAAGCGCGCCTGGCCACATGGAAGAAGAAAGATCCGATCAAAGTCGACGGCGGCCAATGCATGTCAACCGGGAAAAGCATCGGCGATGCGCGCGTCAGTGAAGCGGGCCGGAAATTACTCGCGGATCAACTGCAACGCTTGCTCGATGCCGAGACCGCGAACGGCACTATCACCAAGGTCTTTGCGGCCTCGCGCAATGCTGAACGCGACCGGCCACCGCAGGAATGGACGGCGGAATTTGTGCGGAAAGCCAAAATGATTATCGATGCGCGTTGTGGGAACTGACCCGCCGGAACTGATCTATAATCAACCAGACCTTGAAGGCAGCTTGCGACCGGAATCGGCAAGTTCCGCGATCCGCTACGTCCGTAGTTCAAGATGAAAGCTCAGAAAAACCAACGCCCGTTTGACCCTGAACGTAAGACCACGATCGGGAAAAAATCCAAAGGTCGATTCCTGGCCTGGTCGGTTTTCAATCGCGATCTAATGCAGATTGAATTCTTTCGGCGCTTGCTGGAAGAAGCTGCCGACCCAGCCGTACCTCTGCTCGAACGTCTGAAGTTCCTCTCGGTCTTCGCCAGCAACCTGGACGAATTCTTCATGGTCCGCGTCTCTGGATTAAAAGAGATGCTCGAAGCTGACGAACTCGAGCCGATGCCCGGAGAACTGAGTCCGGATCACCAACTCAAAGCTATCCGCGAGCGCGTCTTGCCTCTGGTTGAAGAGCACAGCCGTCTGTTGCGTGAAGAAGTGATCCCCGGCTTGAAAGCAGCGGGAGTGGTCATCGCGTCTTACTCATCATTGACGAAAACAGAAAAGCGGCGCATGGCTGAGTACTTCATGAAGAACGTTTTCCTGATGCTCACCCCGCAATCAGTCGATCCCGCCCATCCGTTTCCTTACATGTCCAACCTCAGTCTGAACATCGGACTGACAGCCGAGCGTCACCCGGATCATGAGCACACCGGCGCGCTCCTCAGTGGCGAATTTTCGACTGAGGAAACACTGAGATTTGTGCGGATTAAGGTGCCACCGCTTTGCCCGCGTCTGGTTCCGGTGAAGGAAGGCGAGCAGCGATTTGTTCTGATGGAGGATTTGATCGAAGCCAACATCCATCATCTGTTCGTCAGCGCGCACCTCAGCAAAGGCCACATGTTTCGCGTGACGCGGGACGCCGATGTGGAAATTCGCGACGATAAAGCGGCGGACTTGTTAGGCATGATCAGGGAGTCTTTGCGCGAGCGTCGCTTTGGCTTGCCGGTGCGCCTGGAGGTTTCGTCCAGGATGCCCCGCGACATGGTCGAGTATTTAACGCAGTCGCTGAAGATTGAGCCGGAAGACGTTTACCAGGTTGATAGCGTCTTGAGTTCGGGCGGGCTGATGGAACTTTACGATCTCGATCGGCCGGAGTTGAAAGATAAACCAATCCAGATGGTAGTGCCCCCGCCTTTGCGGCGCCGGCAAACTCCATTCGAAGCGATCAGGAAGCAGGACGTGCTGCTGCACCATCCGTACACGTCTTACACGACGGTCGTCGAATTCATCCAGGCAGCCGCGCGTGACCCTCAGGTAGCCGCGATCAAAATCTGCCTGTATCGGACGGGCAAAAACTCCCCGATACCGCAAGCTCTGATTGAAGCCAGCGAGCGCGGCAAACAAGTCACGGCCGTGGTGGAAATCAAGGCGCGCTTCGATGAAGAGAACAACATCGAATGGGCCAAACGGCTGGCTGAATCGGGCGTTCACGTCGTTTACGGTCTGGTGAATCTGAAGACACACAGCAAAGTTGCGCTGGTGGTGCGTAGAGAAACTGACGGGTTGCAGACCTACACCCACGTTTCCACGGGGAACTACAATCCCACCACCTCAAAGATGTACACAGATCTCGGACTGGTGACGAGCGATCCGGAAATTGGTGAGGATGCTACGGACCTCTTTAACTTTCTGACCGGCTTCTCGTTACAAAAAGAATACAAGCGGCTATTGGTGGCGCCGGTGAATCTCCGCGAACGCATGTTGGGTTTTATCGAGCGCGAGCGCGAACACGCCGAGGCGGGCCGGCCCGCGGCTATTGCAGCCAAGATAAATCGTTTGACGGACCTCGACACCATCGACGCGTTGTACCGCGCATCGCAGGCGGGAGTGAAGATCGACCTGATCGTCCGTGGCGCATGCATGCTGCGGCCGGGCGTGGCCGGAATATCGCAGACGGTGCATGTGCGGAGCGTCGTCGGCCGGTTCCTGGAGCACAGCCGTATTTTTCATTTCGGCAACGGCGGTGAAGATGAGGTCTATATCGGATCGGCCGATTGGATGGCGCGCAATTTTGATCGACGCGTCGAAGTAATTACTCCGGTGCTGGATACACAACTGAAGTCTTATTTAAAAGACATCGTGTTACCTGCGTACCTGCGCGACAATGTCACCGCGCGAATTCTGACTGCCGACGGAGTTTACAAAAAACCTCAAATAGGTGTGGGCGAAGAACCATTCAACAGCCAACTTTTCTTCGAAGGCCGCAACAGCGCTCCGCCCACCGGCAGCGTCCATTCAATTAAACGCAAGCGGCTTTGGGCCAAGGCTCGTTAATTAATCGATCTTTCAGTTCGCGCTTCAACGAGAGGAACTCGCAATGAACAAGTTGACCCTGGCGTTGCTCGGAACGTTCGCGGCTATTCTGTTGCTGAGCGGCGCCCTTGCTTATGCATTCCGGGAACAGCCCCATGTGACAACCGTCGAATCACCAGCGACCCCGGCTGCTTCACCGTCTCCGGGCGATAAGGCGTCGAATGAAAAGCAGAAAAGTCAAAACTCAGACCAGGCAAAACAGAACGGGGGGCACAATGCGATCAGCGAGTTATTCGGACTGGAATCTCCTTCGATCGCGCCTTCAACGTTCGCGAATTGGGAATCGATAGCGGCGAGAGTGGCGTTGCGATTTTCTTTGGCGGCGTTTCTGGCGGCGTTGCTCGCCTTTCGACCAAGGCGCGGTGTTTCTTACAGTCGACGAAATCCTTACGTGGCTCAGACTCAGATTCTCATGGCTGTGGTCGCGGGGGCGATGATGATGGTGGTCGGCGACAGCGCGGCGCGCGCTTTTGGCATTTTCGCCGCCGCGTCGCTGGTGCGCTTTCGCACGAACATCCGCGATCCAAAAGAAATTACCGTGTTGCTGATTTGTCTGGGCGTGGGGCTGGCGGCCGGCGTCGGCCGCTGGGACATGGCCATAATTCTCGCGCTGTTTGTGCTGCTGGCGCTCGCAATTCTGGAATACTTCGAGGAAGCGCAGGTCTTTCGTTCGATGCAGGTCAGCGTCGCTACCCGCAACACCGACACGACGCATGAAGTCCTCAAGCGTTTGTTCAAGAAGAATCGGTTTGACACCGAGCTGCGCGAGCTCAATCGCCCGGATGAAGACAAACCGATGGGCAAAATTGTTTACGTGCTGAATATGAAGGCGAGCGTCAATACCGATCGCCTGAGTGAAGAGATCATCGCATCAGATGCCGATAACATCGACACCGTTGAATGGGAACAGAAAGTAAGTGAGACGTACATTTATAAGTAGAGGTCAGAAGTCAGACGTCGTTCTGACCTCTGATCTCTGCACTCTGGCCATTTGCCTTCGCCGCGATCTGCTCCAAAAATCCTTCGGCCTGCCACTGTTCCCAGCGAGAGACAGCATCGCGATAGTGTTCGTTTCGAGCCGCCGCAAAATGTTTGAACAACCAGCTGGCGCCGGCGCGAATTTGCAGATCAATCGCTGCGACCGGGGTTTTACGTGAACGTCGTTTAAGCCGCGCACCCAAGTCCTGAATCCAAACGTCACAATCATGCAGTTCGCCAAGCGAGGTCTGCATGTGCGCCACCTCTTTGGCCATAGCTTCCCATTCTTTTCCCCAGCAGAGCGCAAACAGTTCCATTGAGTAACGCAGTCGCTTCGCCAGGATGCGCAGCTCATGAAGCTTCTTAATTTGATGGGGCTGATAGAGACAAGAGCTGGCCGCGACGAAATCCTTCACGCGCGCGTTAACTATCTCAGTCCCCAAAGAGCCGAAGGAGCGAGCGACCGCAGGCGCTGCGGGTTCAGCGGGGACTTCTTTCGGGACGACGATCGGCAAAGTGCGAAGTTTGGCGATAAACTCTTTGCGGACATCCTCGAGAGCTTGTTCCTGAAGCGTGGTAGTGAGTATCGTGCGGACGATTTTCCGACGCGCTCTCAATTCTGTCGCAAGTAATTTGATACCGTCAGAGGCCGGACCTTTTGTCTTGGCTCTCAACTGTTGAAGCGACATCAGCGCGACGTCGATATCCCGGACTTCACCGAGGCGGCTGGCGACGGCCCTCAGCTTGGCACGCGGCAAGTCTGGTTTGCGAAAGTACGGACGGAAATCATTTATTGAGCTGCGTAGACGACGGGATAGCACGCGCATGTGATGGACCCCTTCAGGATCTTTCCAGTTCAGCGCGAGCTCGCGATGACGGCACATGGCGTTGAGTTGCGCCCGCAACACCAGCGGAATCATCTTGTCGGCCGGGGCCGCGCAATCAAGTCCACGAATGTTAGCTTTGGGCATAATGAAAAATAAAAATCTTGCTGCCTCTCCCTCTGGGAGAGTGCGGGGTATCAACATTGCCGATTGCCAATTTCCGATTTTTGATTGAACCGCCGAAGTTAAGCTGGATAGCGACTTAACTAGTTTTCAAATCGGCAATCGGCAATCGTAAATCGGCAATAACACCGCCCTCACCCTATCCCTCTCCCAGAGGGAGAGGGAACTGAGGGCGATCAAAGCCTGACACGATTACGCGCGCTTAAGCGCCGCGCGGCGGCTGAACATCAGACGGCACTCGAAGACCTCTTCGAACAACCCGCACTTTTGTTCAGCGGCAAAAATCTCGCGATCGCAATTGGCCGAGGTTTGTAATTCGATCTGTACGACGCGGCCGTTGCGAAAACATCGCAAGTCGCCAACCCGCGAATCATGACGGCGGTCAAGCGCGTCAGCTATCCGCAGCATCGCAGCCAGCGACCTCACGGTTTCGCGATCGGTTTCATTCAACGCGCCAAACTCTTCGTGCCGCTCTTTTGGCTCGGGGCCGCGATGATACCGCGCGACGTTCGCAATTACGTCGCGCTCCGCTTCCGAGAAACCTGTCAACTCAGAATTCCTGATCAGATAAAGCGAGTGCTTGTGATGAGACTCGTGCGCGATGTGATAGCCCGCATCATGCAGCAGCGCGGCGGCTGACAACAGAGTTCGGTGATGCCGGTTCAGCGCCGCCAAATCTGAGCGCATCAGGTAATCGAAAATTCTCTCAGCCAGACGCGCGACCTGGTGCGCATGCGCTTCTTCATAACCAAAGCGGAGGCCGACGGCATGCACGCCACGCAAACGATAATCGGCGAAATCCGGCACGGGCGGACGCGACTCTGCTTCGATCTCGCGCAAACGGTCGATGATCACGCCTTCACGCAGGGCCCAACTGCAGGTGCGCAGCGCCTCGATCTTCAGTGCGTGCATCGCGCCTTCGAGAATGTGACCGCCCGCGACAATGATTTCCGATCGTTGATTGCTGATGCCCGGCACGGTGCGACGCGCCGACTGGTTCATTTCCAGCATGCGGTTGTTGAAGTTCAGCAGTTTGCCGATTTTGATTTCATCGCCGGCCGGCTGCGCGCCTTCGGGCTGACGTCCCTGGCTCAAGGCGCGCAATCGCAGCGCATTGCCGATGGCCAGAATGGTGCCCGACGTTCCGGTGGCGTGTTGCCAGCGCGCGCCTTTCAACTCGCGCGCGGGTCGCTCGAACGCGGCCTGGACCTCGGCTTTCAGGGCTTTGATTTCTTTATTCTTCGGTGGATCAGTCGCGAGAAATTTTTCAGTAAGTCCGACGGCTCCAAGTTTGACCGACAGAAGTTGCTCAGGCACGCCGTCGCGCATTAGCGAGACTTCGGTGGAACCGCCGCCGATGTCTATGTTCACCAGCGAGGCGGCGGCAAGACCAGAGCCTTGAGCGACCGCAAGTCCGATGAGACGAGCCTCTTCAATGGGCGAGAGGACTTCGAGTTCGACGCCGGCTTTGCGCTCGACGTCTTTGATGAACTGCGGCGCGTTCTTAGCTTCGCGCACTGACGCGGTCGCCACGCCGAAAATTCTCTCCGCGCCGCGAGCTTCGGCGATTGCGCGAAAGCGCTTGATACATTCGGTGGCCCGCGCCAGCGCTTCCGGCGCCAGCCGTCCCTGCCGCAGAGTCTCATGTCCCAGGCGGACTGAATCTTTTTCACGCGCCAGCACCGCGAACGAATCACTGGCCGCGGCATCGACCACCACGAGCTTGATGGAGTTCGAGCCGACGTCGATGGCGGCGATCTTCATGCAGACTTTTCGCGGAGGTCGGTTTCGCCGACTTGCTCGTCAGTGGACGCGGGCGCCGGGGTAGGGACCCGCGCAATGGGACTCACGTTTGTTGGCTTGGTAACTTCGGCGAGTTGCGGCGGCGCTTCCTGAATCAGACGCGCAATTGAACGACGCAAGGCCGTGCCGATCCTCTTGAGCGGGCGCGACGCATCGACCACATGGAATCCGTACTCGCCGCTCATGCGGTCGAATTCCTTGAGCAGCAGTTTTTGGTAAGCAATGAAGCTGTCGTAGTAATCGTCCGCGAGACCGAGGTCCATCCCCGACTCCCAGTAATCGAAGCCGCGGCCCGAAGCGAGCACGCGCCGCGCGAGTGCCTCGGCCGATGACATGCGCAGATAGAAAACCGCGTCCGGCACCAGCGCAATTCCGTAGATCCTGCGAATCCATTCGGGATCGGCGCCGCGCACAACGGCGCGCGCGATCGCAGAATAGATGTAGCGGTCCGTCAACACGATGAATCCCGCGCGCAACGCCGACAGAATCCGGTTCTCCAGGCGATCCGCGAAGTCCGTCGCGTAATAGAGCTGCATTGTCAGACGTCCCAGCGTGTGACCCGTGCGCGCGTTCTTGATGCCGCGTCCGGCCAGAACCGATCTGGTCATGCCGGTGTCGAGCACCGCGTAACCCTCGGACTCGAGCCACGTGCGCAGCAGCGCGACATGAGTTGAGCGGCCCACCCCATCAGTGCCTTCGATCACAATCAGCTTGCCCGGGTACGGCTCGATCTCAATGCCTGGCAGCGCCGTGCCGTAGAATTTCATTTCTTTCATTTGGACGGCACCGCCTTCTGTTTCAGGTTTTCGCGGAGATGGCGCCCGACGATCTCGCGCATCTGCCGTTGTTGAGTGTGAATCGGTTGCGTTCCGTCGATCAGGGTCAAGCCGAACTCGCTGCGCATGCTGTCGTACTCGTCGAGAATCTTTCCCTGGAAGATTTTGAAGCTCTCTTCTTCATCGTCAGACCAGTCCATATCCATGCCCGCTTCGTAGAATTTCAATTGCGGACGCGCTGAAGCGATTCTTTCCGTCGCCACGTCCAAAGGCGCGCGGAAAAAGAAGGCCGCCGTAGGTTTCACGGCGAACTTGTAAAGCTCGCGCACCCAAGCGCGATCGCAGCCGCGCGCTACGTCGCGGGCGAAGGCCGTGTAGATGTAGCGGTCGGCGAGCACGATAGCGCCGGCCTTGAGCGGCGGGATGATGTCGCGCTCGGTGCGATCGGCAAAGTCAGTTGCGTGCAAGAGCGAGAAAGTCGTCGGCGTGAAGAGTCGACGCTTCTTGGCGCGCCGGGTCGTGTCTTTTACAAGTGGTGACGAATTCCATTCCGAGAAGAAAACCGAATAGCCTTCGGACTTCAGCCATTGATAGAGCAGGGTAAGTTGCGTGGACTTGCCGCTGCCATCGGTACCCTCAACCACGAACAACCGCCCGGGATAGCGGTGATGGCCGTATGAGATCATTCGTCGCGATTGTGTCATGGCCGTGTTAAATGCGAGTGAATCGCAGCTCCTGCGAACGTCTGTTTGATAAGGCCTAAGTAACTACGGTATTTTAACTTAACCATTTTCCATCGTGGAAAGGCAAGAATGAAGACTCTGTTGCTGCTGAGACATGGAAAGTCCAGTTGGGATGACCCCGGCATGGAAGACTTTGACCGCCCTTTGAATGAGCGCGGCGTCCAGGACGCCAAACTTAGCGGTAAATATGCCCGGGCACAGAAGCTGAAACCCGATCTCGTTCTGAGTTCTCCGGCCACCCGGGCCAAGAGCACTACCGAACTGTTTATGGCGGCGGCTGGGTTGAAGAACCCGCCGGCGTACGATGAGCGCATCTATGAAGCAAGTGCGCGCCGGCTGATGCAGGTGCTTTCTGAATTTGATGATGATTATGAAAGCGTCCTTTTGGTCGGTCACAACCCTGGATTCGAAGATCTTTGTGAGCGACTCACCGGCGTAGCTAAAAAAGTTCCGACGGCGTCGCTGACTTGCATCGACCTCAAAATCGATAAGTGGGCCGCGCCCAAAGGCGGCAAGGGAAAACTGAAGTGGCGCATCACCCCGAAGAAACTTAAAAAGGATGGAATGAAAGGCCGCACGCAAAGCCTGCGAGAGACTCCCTGACTAATCTTGAGCTCGCTCACTCCTGTCCGCTGCAATTTGTATTAGAATAGAAAACAAGATGGCTCAATCCGAAGGACGCACTATCGTCGTGGGCGACATTCACGGCTGCTACGACGAGTTAACCGCACTGATCGACAAGGTCAAACTCAAGAAGACTGACCGCTTGATCTCGGTGGGCGATCTGATTACCAAAGGGCCGAAGAGCCGGGAAGTGCTCGAACTGTTCATGAGCGATGACAGATTCTCGACCGTCATCGGCAATCATGACCTGATCCTGCGCCGCCACTGGTACGGCGAAGACGTCGAGCTGAAACAAGCACAAAAAGAAGCGCACAAGGAACTCAAGGGCGAAAAGGATGCTTACATGGAGTTTTTGAGTTCGCTGCCGTTCATCATCGACCTGGATACGCATTTGGTCGTGCACGCAGGGTTGCGCCCCAACGTGGAATTGCATTCGCAGACGACCGGCGATTTAACGCGACTGCGTACACTCGGCTCCGATCGGGAAAGCAGTGAAGGAACGCCCTGGTATTACGTTTACAACGGCGACAAGGTCGTGTTGTTTGGACACTGGCCGGCGAAAGAACCCCGGCGCGGGCCGAAGGCAATTGGCTTGGACACCGGCTGCGTCTATGGCTATCAGCTGACGGCTTACATCATCGAATCTGACGAGTTTGTCAGCGTCGATGCCAAAGAGGCATATGACAAAAGTTAATTAGTGACTGGAGCGCAGGCGTCCTCGCTTGCCCACGTTCTGCAACCGAGACGGTTGCGCTCCAGCTAGCCCTACGCGCTTATCCACAAAATGAAAAGGCCGCTTCGCAAACCGAAGCGGCCTTTCGCTTTTCAATGAAGCTGAATCAGTGCTTGTCGTGAGGCGTCGCGTTCGTCTGATTTGAATCAGTGGTGACCGTCGTGTTCGGGTGCTTTCGCTCGTAGTAATCTTTCACGAAGTGCCTGAAGACTTCGTGACCGAACGAGGTATAGAAGTCATAGTCCTTCATCTCTTTGTAAACTTGATCGAAATTCCAGCCGTAGAACTCGTAACGATAGACCGCGCCCATCGCTCCCGTGCGATGACGTCCTCCGGCGCAGTGCACAAAGAACTTGCCGGTATTCGGATCGTTAACAGTTTTGAGAAACGCTTCGGTCGCTTCGGTGGTCGGGTACTTCTTGTCAACCATGGGAATGTTGACGTAGCGCATGCCCAGCGATTCGACTGTCGTCTTTTCGTAAGGCTTGGGATCTTCGGTTAAGTCGATGACTGTCTTGATGCCGAGGGCAGCCAGGTCTTTGTAGTCTGTCTCTTTCGGTTGTGCGCCCCGATAAAAGCGATCGTCCATCTGCCCGAAGTTTTTGATCTTAACGTAGGCAGTCTTCTGCGGCGTCTCCTGTGCCGCGCACACGGCGGCTAATGCGAATAGCGTGATGAAGATGCAAATAAATTTTCGGAAGAAGTTTCGGTGCGGAACAAACTGCATGTCGAGTCCTCGTATGATCTAAACGGTGAAATGGCGCCTACAGTCCAAAGAAACTGCGAGGAAGATACACGCGAAGGCGCGAAACCTCAAGATTTTCCGGCGCGCATCCGCGTGTGGTCGTGGCGAGTTCAGAAAAATGTCTTGTTTTCTGTGAAAAGGGACAAAAATGTGAGATGAGAAAGGCGAGAGCTGAAGGAGAAACGACAGGAAATGCCTAACTCTTATGATTCTTCAAAGCGATATCAACCCATTTCTTAAAAGTCGGGTCGCCGTAATTGCGGGTTCCCGTGAGAGCGGCGATGTTTTCTAGCGGGCCTTTCCACCCGTTCGGGATTCGACCCAGCGTAACGCCAATATACAAGTTATTTCGATAACTGTTCGGATCGCTCTCCGGTAGCGTCCCGTTAGTCAGCGCAGTTACCACGCGCGAGGGATTTTGTTCATACAGCTTGATGAGACTATTACTCACCTCCATTCTATCGGCACTCGTCAACCGCCTCACTAGCTCCTGAGGATTGTCAAGTATGTCGGCAGGTAAGTCGATGCCTTCCGCCGTTGGAGAGCTGAGGTTACTTGCGTCAACCCTCTTTTCTCCCTCGGTCCCAAAGGTTGGGTTGTTTGATCGCACTTTGATGTTGTGCAACAGCGAATCAAGTACCCGAGGAGGAAAAGTCACAATCATCACATTTAAAAGTTGCTCTTGTTGATCCGATTTAGCTCCGAAAACTACATCTTTGTTGTCGGCAAGAAAGCGAAGTGAATCGTAGTTCCACTGCCTGTCATCGAGTTCCGTCTGGCGCAATGTTTCGGATTTCTGCTTGCTGTCGGCGGCGTTCGCCTCACGTTGTTTGTCGATGCGAGCTACCCAGACTTGGGCGATTGAAACCGACAAAACGGCGATCGATATAGAAGCAGAAATGATCGCTGCGGAGTTGCGATGGAGAAATTTGTTTTCGAGGCGACTGCATTGCTTGTCGAACTCGAAACGTTCTCGCTCAAGTTCGTGCTTTGCCTGGTTGAGTTCTTCTTCCGTCATTGGAGGATCGGACGTGTAGCGCTCATCGAACGTGGCTGAAAGTTCGTAACCCTCGTTACTCCACTTCTTCCTGTTCGTCCCAATCGGCGATTAACTCGAAAGCACGAGCCAGAACCGGACGCGGGCGCGCGCCGTCTGCCTGGCCGATCAATCCTTCGCGTTCCATCTGATCGAGCACCGCCGCAGCGCGGCCGTAACCAATGCGCAGGCGGCGTTGCAGGACGGAAGTTGAGGCGCGCTTCATCTCTACACAGATGCGCAGGGCATCTTCGAAAAGCTCGTCTCGCTCGCCGCCGGAATCCTCGAGGCCCATCGCCTCTTCGTCGGATTGCGTGATCGATTCGTCATAGTCGGGCTGCCATTGCGACTTGATGTGCGAAACGACTTTGTTGATTTCCGACTCGTCGATATAAGCCCCATGCACGCGGAGCAGACGCGAAGATCCGGGTGGCAGAAACAGCATGTCGCCGCGGCCCAGCAGATGCTCGGCGCCGTTGGTGTCGAGAATCGTGCGCGAATCGATCTTGGAAGCCACGCGATAAGCAATACGGGAAGGGAAGTTCGCCTTGATCAGTCCGGTGATGACGTCCACAGAAGGTCTTTGCGTGGCGAGCACCAGATGGATGCCGATCGCGCGGGCCATCTGCGCCAGACGCGTGATTGATTCTTCGACTTCATGCCCTGACGCCATCATCAAGTCGGCCAGCTCGTCGATGATGATCACGATGTAAGGCAGAGGCTTCCATGCCTCGCCGTTCTCATCGAAGTCCTTAAGTGCGTTCTTGCGCGCAATCTCAGTGTTATAGCCGTCGATGTTGCGCACGCCCCAGCCGGCCAGCTGTTTGTAGCGCCGTTCCATCTCAGCTACCGCCCAGCGCAGTGCACGCGACGCCTGCTTTGGATCGACGATGATCGGCGTCGCCAGGTGCGGGATGTCTTCGTAGAGGCCAAGCTCGAGACGCTTCGGATCGATCAAAATCAACTTCACTTCATCAGGGCGCGCGCGATAGAGAATCGAGACGAGCAGGGAATTAACGCCGACAGATTTGCCTGCGCCGGTGGTGCCCGCAATCAAAAGGTGTGGCATGCGCGCCAAATCGCTGACGTAATTCAGTCCGTCGATTGTCTTGCCGAGCGCGATGGTCAGCTTCGAAGTCGATTCGCGAAAGGCGCGTGACTCGATAACTTCGCGCAGGAAAATCGTCTCGCGGCGCGGATTGGGAACTTCGATGCCGACGTGCGGCTTGCCCGGCATACGATCGATGCGGATCGATTCTGCTTTCAAAGCGAGACAAAGATCGTCGACCAAGCCGGTGACGCGCGAATACTTGACGCCCGGGTCAGGCTTGAATTCGTAAGTCGTGACCACCGGTCCGGGACAGATGAATTTGATTTGCCCGGTGACGTTGAACTCGCGGCACTTCTCCGCCAGCTTCGTGGCCATCCCGAGCAGTTCATCGTCGGCTTGCTCGCGCCGCATCTGCGCCTCGTTGAGAAAATCGAGCGAAGGCAGTTGATAATCAGTGGGCGCTTTCGTGCCCACCTTGCGGCCTTCGAAGGGCAGACTTCCGCTGGCCGCTGATTCGGTCTTCCGCTTGACCGCTGCTTCGCGCAGCATCTCTTGCACCACCGCAGTTTCGGCCGTGGGCGTGGCTTTGCCCCGCGACAACAATCCACGTTTGGCAGGCGCCGCCGCGACTCCGGCAGCGGCAGCCATTGCCTTGCCGCTGGTGGCGGCGGAAAAAGATTCGAACGCAGAAGCAATCTCCGCGTTTTCGGGCGCGGCCGATCGCGTTTGCGCAATGGGTTGGCCCTGGCTATCGACGACTTGCGGGCCGGCCAGTTCGCCATTTCCATTTGCCGCTGCTGCGTCAAGCTTCTGCTGCCGTTTCAATTCGCGGTTCGCGCGGCGCGCCAGACGCCACGCGTGCAAGCGAGCAGGAATCGTTCGCAGAGATGCGAGGCGATCGCCAAGTGACTGACCGGCTGTCGCGAACGAAAAGTTCGTCACCAGCAAGACGCCTACAGCGGCCACGGCGACCAGGAGAATTGCCGCGCCAATCGTGTTGAGGCCGCTGACGAGCGCCCGGGAAATCGCGACTCCGGACAGACCACCGGCGTTCACACTTGAGTCGAACAGCGGGTGCAGGTGAGCGAGACTCAACAACGCGGCCGTGGAGAAGACGACTACGAGTAAGCCGACCAGGCTAAGAATTGGCGCGTTAATACGACTGGCCCGGAATCGCCGCCAGGCCGCGGCGAGAATCAGAACGGGAACCAGATAGGCGGCCAGCCCAATCGTTTGAAACAACGCGGCCGCCACATTTGCGCCGATAGTGCCAATCCAGTTTTGGGCCGCGCTTTCTCCGGCGGCGTTCCAGGATGGATCGTTCGGATGATATGAGATGAGACAGAGCCCGAGCAGCAGCGCCGCCGCCGCGAGAGCGATGACGATGATTTCATTCACGCGCGAACGCTCGCGCGCGGGTTCGATTTCGATGTCAGTTGGAATTGCGGCCATAGTGTCAGGAGCAGTTGGCAGTGAGCAGTGAGCAGTGAGCAGAAAAAAGAACCGTCCACTAGTTCGTCCTCTTACTCATCACCCTCACTCATTACTCATCACTCATCACTTTGTTTTACGTTGCTCTCTTCGAAAGCAGATACTCCTTAATGAATTCGTCTATGTCGCCATCGAGCACCGAATCGACATCGCCCTTCTCGAGCTTCGTGCGCGCGTCTTTCACTAAACGATAGGGCGCCAGGACATAGTTCCGAATCTGTGAGCCAAAGGAAATGTCCTGCTTGTTCGCTTCCAGCTCCGCCGTCTCTGCCTGACGTTTCTCCACTTCGAGTTCGTACAGACGCGAGCGCAGCACCTGCATCGCCACGGCGCGGTTCTGATGCTGCGACCGCTGGTTCTGGCACGAAACGACGATGCCCGTAGGCAGATGCGTAATCCGGACTGCGGAGTCAGTCACGTTAATGTGCTGCCCGCCGGCGCCGCTGGAACGATAAGTGTCTACGCGCAAATCCTTCTCGTTGATTTCGACCTCGATGGTTTCGTCGATTTCCGGATAAACAAATAACGAAGCGAACGACGTGTGCCGCCGCGCGTTCTGATCGAACGGCGAGATGCGCACTAAACGATGCACGCCGGCTTCGGCTGATAACAGACCGTATGCGTATTCGCCTTCGACTTTGAATGTCACGCTCTTAATGCCCGCTTCTTCACCCTGTTGATAGTCGATGATGTCGGCTTTAAAACCACGGCGCTCACACCATCGCACGTACATTCTCAGCAGCATCTCTGCCCAGTCCTGCGATTCAGTGCCGCCCGCACCCGGATGGATCGTGCAGATTGCGTTGCGCGCGTCGTTCTCTCCCGACAGCAGCATTTCGGTCTCGGCTTCGCTGACCTCATGCTCCATTCGATTGAGCAGTTGCCGCAGCTCATTCAAAGAAGCTTCATCTTCTTCCGCAAATTCAAAGA
>DATNEI010000216.1:0-54566 GCA_035606795.1 Pyrinomonadaceae bacterium | reverse complement strand
GAACTTTTCGGCGCAATGCGGGCTACAGAAAAAGTAAGTCTGCCCCGCGAATTCGACAGTCCCCGCCGGCGCACTTTTGTTGACTGTCATGCCGCAAACTGGATCGATTGCGTTCATGTCGTCAGCGTTTGCGTGCTCTTGATTCATTTGCGTTTGATTAATGAAGGGTTGTGCGATCAGATCGTGGACGGAACCCGCCGCAAAAACAAGCGGCCGAGCTGCCCTGGTGGGTAGCTCGGCCGAATACGCAACACGCCTGGGGTGAAACTAAATCACTCGGTGGTGTCTGCGAGATTGGATTTGTACTTAGTGTTTGTCTGCCTGTCTGTCAATTCAATATAGACATAGCTGGGGGGCAGAACGCTTTCTTCGAGCGCAAAGTAGATACCGTTGAGATCGGCAGGTTTGGCCAGGGCGCAAAATCCGTAAAGACGTTTGCCGCTTTGATCATAGAAATCCACCCACGTTCTCGAGGCCTTCGTGTTCTTGCCGCAGGGCGGCAGATTTGGCGCGGCCGCGAAAAAATCTGCCGGGTATTGATCCTTGTTGAAGACATCGTACTTGTAACGAACGAAGGTCTTCCCGTTACTTTGGAAGTACTCGGTGCTCGTTAGGTAGAGAACGGGATTCGGCAATATCGGAACAGATGCCGCACGGCCCCTCACGGCAAAGCAACTAGCGACAATAACCAGAAGAAGTAACGCTCTTGTCTTTTTGAGAGTCATACAGAGTTCCCTTTCTGGGTAGACTTTGCGCGCCATTCTATGCGGAAAACACGTGCTGTCAACAACTAACTTTTAGACGACCTTTGACAAACACAACGGGCGGAATCCAGGAGTACCCCGCAGGAACGACTTTATAGGTTTATGGACTCTTAGGCGGACTCATTAGAGCGGACGTAGGCGCAGGCGTGTTGGATGCTGGCGGCTTTCCGAGTTCCGTATGAGGAAAGTATTTGGTGTGAATATCCTCCCTGAATAGCGTGGCAGAAACGATTTCCTTAACGGGAATCACCACGCCAAAATCTGAGATGATACTCAAGGCACTTTCCTTTTCATGGAGAAAGATTTGCCGATATACTTCGTCGTAGTTAGTTGTCATTTCTACCCGTTGTTTCTCGTCACGGTATCCGCTCTTCGTCTGAAGTAGGTAGAAAGCACTATCATCTTGCGGAGCGAGTGACGTAACTACCCGACCTACGTAGACCTTACCACCGCTTAGAGATACCATTACACTCTTCTGTTCGTCTATTGCTCTATAGAGCAATTGTTCAAGCGGGCCGCCGTAGTCAAATATTGCCTTACGGCTTACCTTTTCACTCGTCCAAATCCGCTTAAACGGCCAAACGTAGTTGAAGACACCAGGAGCTAAGGCCCCTAGTGCAAAGGCGAAGCTCGATATTCCAGAGAACCGGATTGCTGGAGTGTTGTATGCCCACCAATGGCGAAGTCTCAACAAAGGCGGAATGTGAGGAACGATTATCGAAGCTCCGAATGAAATAGCGAGGAGAATTACGCCGTAAAAAGACGAATACAGTAGCAAGCGTTCCTTGTCTTGACGCTTCGCAAAATACTTCGTGCGGTTCCAATGCGAAAAGAAAAGAAACCCGCCCAAGAGCGGAAGCAAAAGTAGATTGAAGGGCATTGGAGGCTGCCTTATCTACAAATTGAATATCTTATTTTTGTTCGGCTTCCCTAAGAGTGCCGTTTGAATCGGGAAGGCGATTCCCTTTACCAAGTACGTCCTCTGGTTCGGTCTGAACGAGCCCAGCGTTGGGTCCGGCGTTGCCAATAATGCGATTTAATTCGCTCTGGATGACAGCGGCCATATCAGTATATGCACCACCTGTTTTCTCGCTCACTTTCGCGCTCGAATCTGCGACAGCCGCACTCGTTTTCGTGCCTATAGCCATGGGGACGTTTCCTTCAATAAAGTACGAATATAGACCCATTTTCTACAGCCTTAGATGCATTCCCGATCAGTTGAGATGCAAATTTCACTTTAACCCACTTCACCTTCACGCCTCAATTATTGAAGAGTACCTCGTGGGTTCAACGCGACCACCGCGAGGATCTTTAGGCTAGCAGCTTGGCGAGGTTAAAACAAGAGTATCTGTGACTAGCGCTTCGGGCGCACGCCCCATGTGGGCGGCGGCGGCTCTTTCGTCATGCGATTTGACGGATGCAGTTTCAGTAATCGCATTGCTTCTTCGACCGCGTGTTCAAGTTGCGGATCGTGTCCGGCGATTACATCTTTGGGCCAGTTCTCGACGTCAATGTCAGGAGCGACACCTTCATTCTCAACTGCCCAACGGCCATCATGGCTGAAAAATCCTCCGCGCGGCGCAATCATCGATCCGCCATCGATAAACGGTGGAGTGTCGGCCGTATGCACCAAGCCGCCCCACGTGCGTTTTCCGACCAGAGTCCCCAGCTTCCGGTAATGAAACATATAAGGCATCAGGTCACCGCCTGATCCGGCCATCTCATTAATGATCATTACCTTCGGTCCCCAGATGCCCGCCGCCGGACTGGTGAATGGATAGCGATCGCCGGCGACATTGTTGAAGTAGCCGTCAAAGTCACGCTGCAAAACGTCGATGATGTAGTCGGCGGCGGAACCACCTCCGTTGTAACGCTCGTCTATGATCACACCTTTCTTATCTTGCTGCGAGAAGTAGTAACGATTGAAGCTCGAATAGCCGGGTTGTCCGGTGTTCGGCAGATAGACGTAAGCGAGTTGTCCATCGGAAAGCTTCTCCACCAGCCGCCGGTTCGATTCGACCCACGCGCGAGTGCGCAGCGTTTGCTCACTCGCGACCGGAACTACCACGACATGTCGGGCCCCATCCATCGACGGTTTGTTGTTCACGGTTAGCGAAGTCTGCCGGTTTGCTGTGCCATCAAGCAGTCGATAGATGTTGTCCGGGGCTTTCAGCTCGATTCCGTTAATCGCGAGAATGTAGTCACCGACATCCACGTTTGCGCCAGGCACAGCCAGCGGAGAGCGCAGATCGGGATTCCAATTCTCGTTGTCGTAAATGCGCGTGACCTTATAGCGACCACTTTCAATCGCAAAGTCCGCACCCAGCAATCCGCCCTGCACTTGCGGCACGTCGGGCATATCGCCGCCGCGCACGTACGAGTGACCGATGGATATTTCTGCGCCCATCATGTCGAGCAGGTAATTCAAATCCGCGCGATGCATGACATAAGGCAGCATCGCCCCGTACATCTCTTTGTCTTTGTTCCAGTCGGTGCCATGCATGTTCGGGACATAGAGATAGTCGCGTTCATTTCGCCAACCTTCGTTAAAGATTTGTTTGAACTCCTCTTTCGGATCCAGATACATCCGCAGCGTGTAATTCAGGCGGCCCGCGCCCGCCTGCGGCGCAGTCCGATCGGCATCAACAATAAACATTTGCGGAGCCGGTTGACGGCCGGCGAAAGCGGCGCCACCGCCGCCTCCACCGCCGCCCGCGGCGCGATACACGAGCTTGCGACCGTCGGCACTGACTTCGAAAGCAGCCACGCCGCTGACGAAAGTCGCCGCGCGTCGATCACAAAGGCGATAACGAATCAGTTCGTTGCCCCCGCCGCCAAAGCCCCCGGCGCCGGCGCCCTGCGCGCGCAATGCTTCGAGAAAGAAAACCATTCCGTCTGCACCAGATTGCAAAGATGAATACTGGCGCTCCGGCACTCCCGGAACCGAAATGATCCGCTTCGATAGTCCGTCGAAATCAACTTGCACCGCCGGCGGTTGTCGCGGGCCCCGCGGAGCTTGCGGCCCGGCGGGTTGATCGCCCGGTCCGCCTTCGGTCGGCGGCCCACCGCCGCCGGCGGCCGCGGCGTCGCCAGGACACTGTCCCGGAGCTAACGCACGACGGCCAGTGCCGACGCCGCGATCTTCGTCGCTTTCAGGCAACAGCGGACTCGAATCGCTTTTCTTCAGCACTGCGAAATACAAGCCGAAATTTTCGTCGTGGTCATACGAGGTCATGTCCAACCACTGCGAACGCAGACCGAAAATCGGTAGAGGCCAGGAACCACAGATATTTTCCGCTCGCGTCCCAGGCCGGCCACATAGCATCGGAGAGTCCGTCAGTCACCTGTTTGCTCTCGCCGGTGTCCGCGTTCGCGACGAAAATCGCGTGATACATCGAGCGCAGGCGGCTGGAATAAGCCACCCACTTCGAATCGGGACTCCAAACCGGATTCAGGGTGCGCTGCGGCACCATCCAGGGATCGTTGCCGACGATCTTCGCTTTGCCGGTGGCGACATCCAGCACCCACACGTGCAGACCGGTGTCGGTGAAGACCAGCTTTTTCGAATCCGGCGACCATGACGGCATGTAGTAATGCGTGGGATTGTCGAGCACAATTTCGCGCGGCGGCAGCAAACCATCCTGCGCTTCGATGTACAGTCGATACTCGCCCGAGCGATCACTGAAGTACGAGATCCATTTTCCATCCGGCGACCACGCCGGATCGCGATCGGCTGACGCGCTCGAGTTGGTCAGGTTGCGCACATCGCCCTTCTCGGCCGGAATCGTGAACACTTCACCGCGCGCTTCGACGGCGACACGTTTACCGGTAGGTGAAATAGCCATGTTGCCAATGCGATTCCCGACATCCTCCCAACGCGCCATCATCCAGGGAAAATCGCCGGTGGCGGTAATGTTGATGACGTGCTCGCGCCCCGACTTGGGATCGAGTTCATGGATGTAGCCGGCTTGCTCAAAAACTACGGAGCCGGCGCCGGAATCCATCGTCTTCACGTCAAAGTCGGTGAACTTCGTGACTTGCGCAAGTTTCTTGCTGCCCAGATCGTACGACCAGACATTTGCAACGCCGTCTCGATCAGAAATGAAGTAGACCGCATCGCCAACCCACACCGGATCCATATCCTTCGAATCAGTCCACGGCGGCGAAACCAGATCGTAAGTTTTCAGATCGACAATCCAGATCGGACGGTTCTGTCCGCCGCGATAGTTCCGGCGCTCTTCGTCCCATGAGTTGTTCATGCGATACGCGATGTGCGAGCCATCGGCGGAAATCTTTCCCTGATAACCGCGCGGCAGGACCATCGGCTCTTCGACGCCGCCTTCCACGGGCACAGTCCAAAAGCGCGGCGCGCCGCTCGGCGACCATGTCGCGCGTGTGGTCGAGAACATGATCGACCTGCCGTCCGCCGTCCATCCCTGCACAGTGTCCGCGCCCGGATGCCAGGTCAGGCGCTTCGGCTCGCCACCTTCCGCCGGCACCACGTAAACATCGAGATTGCCGGCGTACTCGCCACTGAAAGCAATCCATTTTCCGTCAGGCGAAAAATGCGGATTCGAAGTCTGTCCCTGGAAAGTCGTGATGCGTCGCGCCAGGCCACCGGCACGCGGGACCGTCCAGATGTTCTGCGCGTAAGCAAAGGCGACCTGCGTCGCGCTGACCGTGGGCGTGCGCAAGAGGCGCGTGCCGCCGGCTTGAGCATGAACACTATGATCTGAAGAGTTGATTGCCCAGCTGATTGCGAACGCGAGCAGAAGAAGAATGGGAAGGCGACGAACGAACTTCGACCGCCGGGAATGACGACGCTCATGAATTGTCCTCCGAATGAACACCAGGCTTGCGGGAGCATCTTTTAGCACGAAGCCAGCGACAGAGCAAAGAAGACGAGCCACAGATGAGCACGGATTAACGCTGATACTGTTTTCTTCTTATCCGCGTACATCTGCGTTTATCCGCGGCTAATTACGCTTGCTCAGTTCGACCATCACTGCAATCGAATCCGCGATGACTCTCGACTTGTGACCTTTGCCCGTTGTGTCCTCAACCAATAAGAGGCCGCCATTGCGAAAGCGGCGCGTCTCGCCATCGCTGGCAGTGACTTCCCACTCGCCAGTCATTACGACAAAGAAGTTGCGCGCTGAGGATGGATGCCAATCACTCTCCCAGCCGGAGGGCGCGTTCATAAATCCGAACTGGGTAGCGTCAGAAAACGATGACAGGCCCAGCGGCGGCGCTGATGATTCATAGTCAGTAGCCGCAAACTGTATCTCGACATCCGCGAAATGCGATTCACCATCGTCAGTGGCAAACAGTCTTGTATATTTCATAGCCGTGTTTCTGGTGCGTTCAAAGCTTCGCACTCTCTTCTCGTCATCTGAAGATTACCTTGTTGCGGACGGCGCGGAAAGCATCTTGCTCCTATCAGCAAACGAGGAATTCTTGTACCAATGAAGAACGATCTCTACGTGAATCAAACTCCCGAGGCCGAAAATCAGTCAGTATCAGAGGTTCCAGTCGCCCAAACCTCTACTCCGCATTTTGACGACATTGCCGTTGCAATTGCGCAGCCGGTTCAGCCGCTGACGAAACCTCATCCGGGCCGCGCTTCTTCTGCCACCATCTTCCGATCGCTGCTACTGGCTCTGGTTGCGTGCGTGATGGTCGCGACTTTGGCCACCGCTGTTTCGCTCTTTGGATTGCCCCGTCACGAAACGACAGCAAACGCGCCGGTGGCGGCGCCTTCGGCAGAAGCGATTCCAACAGACACCTTAGGCGGTAATTTGGAAGCAAACGAATCGATTGAACCTCAACGACGACGCGCGCAGCCCAGACGCAGACTCGCACGAGGTAACTCAGATCGAATCTTACTTATTCAGGAAGACGACGAAGGAAAGCCAGCCGCGCGCAAGGTGGGTGAAATTCGCGGCCGCGGTTCCGATCGTCCTTGAGTCCTTGAGTTATTGCTAACTCAACCGCAGCCTCTTGGGCTCACCAAACTCGTTCTATATAATGCGCCCGCTTTCTGATTCTCCGCGCGAGGCGCAACTGATGCCACATCCAACTCAAATCGATGTCAAGGCCGGCGACAACCTTCTGCTTGTCGGCACGATGAAAGGTGCATTCGTTTTTCGTTCCGATGCGCAGCGGTCAAAGTGGGACGAAGCCGGTCCGTATTTCCCGGGACGCAGTATCTACGCGCTCGCACATGACGGCCGCAACGGGCGAAACAAAGTTTGGGCGGCGGTCAACAGTCCCTACTGGGGATCTTTTCTCAGCTCGTCGAACGATTTTGGCAAGACGTGGAGTGATCCGGAATCCTACAACATCAAGTTTCCCGAAGGGTCGGACGTTTCGCTCAAACAGATTTGGCAAATTGTGAATGATCCTCACGATGCCGATACGCTGTACTGTGGAGTTGAGCCCGCGGCGCTGTTCAAATCGACAGACGGTGGCGAGAGCTGGGCCCTCAATCGCGGTTTGTTCGATCATCCACATCGCCCGCAATGGCAACCCGGCGGTGGCGGACTGTGCTTGCACACAATTCTTCCCGATCCAGCAAATAAAGACCGCATCTGGATCGCAATCTCAACCGGCGGCGTCTATCGTAGCGAGGACGGCGGAAAAAGTTGGGAGCCGCGCAACAAAGGCATCTGCGCTCGATTCATGCCGCCCGATCAGCAGTACCCGGAGTGGGGACAATGCGTCCACAAAGTGGTCGCGCACGGGTCGAATCCGAATCGCATGTTTCTGCAACATCACTGGGGAGTTTATCGCAGCCATAATGCCGGGGATTCGTGGGAGGACATCGGCAAAGGTCTGCCGTCGGATTTCGGTTTCGCGATGGAAATGGATCCACACGATGCCAACACGGTCTATATCCTTCCCATCGAGTCGGATGAGTTTCGCTGCACGCCGGAAGGCAAGCTGCGCGTTTACCGCACAAAGGACGGCGGCGAGTCATGGCACGCGTTGACGGATGGATTGCCGCAGGAAGACGCGCTCGAGACGATCTTGCGCGACAACCTGGATGCGGATGCCAACAATCCAACTGGGCTGTATTTCGGCACGCGCAGCGGAAAGATTTTCGGGTCGAGCAACGGCGGAGATTCGTGGACGATGATTAAAGATGGTCTTCCCCCGGTCACCTGCATCAAAACAGCAGCAGTGAATTAACAACTATTCACATTTTGGAGTGAACTTGCGAGCACCATCGCGCGTTCTCGCAGCAAGAGTAAACATTCGAGGTCAGCATTATGAAAACTCGAACCCTAATAACTCTGCTTGTCGGTTTTCTTCTTCTGGCGCCCACTGCCTCGGCGCAAAAAAGCGGGGCACCCAAGCTCGTACAATTCCAAATGGCTATCCTAAAGAAGGGAGCGAAGTGGAACACCACGGAGCAACCACAGAAGAACTCGATCCTGCATCAACATCTGCGCAACATCGTTTCCTTGCTTCAGTCCGGCAAGGCAATCATCGCGGGGCCATTTGGGGACGATACTGATCTCGCTGGTATTTTTATTTTTCGCGCGGCATCCACCGAAGAAGCAAAAACATTGGTCGACGCTGACCCTGCCGTGAAAGCAGAGTTGATCACGCCGGAAATGCATCCGTGGTTTTCGCAAGACATTTTCAAAAAGGCCGCGATGCCGCTCAGAATGAGCACCGTCTATTTGGCCTTCTTGAAAAAGGGTCCAAATCGAAAGGAAGGCGACGATAAGAATCCGCAGATTCAGGAATTACAGAAGCAGCACATCGCAAACATTGAGCGTTTAGCGGCCGAACATAAGCTAGTCGTTGCCGGTCCATTCGGCGACGACGGCGAGCTTCGTGGCATTTTTGTTTTTCGCGTCGATTCGTTAAAGGAAGCCCAGGATCTTTGCGCCAGTGATCCGATGGTTAAGATTGACCGGCTGAGAGTTGAGGTGCATCCCTGGCAAGTGCCCGAGGGGGTGTTGCCTTAGTGGCACGCACGCCTCTGGCGTGCATTTCGCCAACCATTAAGGAACAAACGGCACGCCGGAGGCATGCGTACCGAGCTAACGATGATACGTCCCCATCAACTGCGCCTGTCCAACGATGTGGCCTTGCATCGCTTGCTCAATTTCGGCTTTCGTCGCGCCGGCTTGTAAAGAGAGCCCGCTGTCGAGCGCATAGAACTTGAAAAAGTAGCGATGCGTTCCTGAAGGCGGACACGGACCTCCATAGCCAATCTTTCCAAAGTCGTTCTTGCCCTGCACGCCTCCGCCTGTCAGCGTTTCAGTCGCTGGTGTGTTTTCGATCAAACCCAATCCTTCTGCAGAGAGATTGTAGAGCACCCAATGCACCCAGGTTCCTGACGGCGCGTCGGGATCGTCAGCGATGATCGCAATCGTCTTTGCGCTCTTCGGTACTCCAGTCCATTCCAGCGGCGGCGAAACGTTGGCGCCGTCACACGTGTAGCCTCGCGGAATTGGTTCGCCTTCTTTGAATGCGGTGCTGGTAAGTTTGAGCTCGGATTTCTGTTGCGGCTGCGTCGCGGGCGTGACTTGCGGCTGGGCTGCCTGCTGTTGGCGGCTTGTGCAACCAATGAAAGCGAGCACGATCAGCGCTGCCACAGCTTCGAAATTTCGCATCGCATTAACCTCCGACCGAACCGAAAAGCAAGGGCTTTGCCCAAAACATTTCACATTGCGAGATCTTTGATCCCTTCGTCTTCGCCGCGTAGCGGCGGCTTGAAGTTAGCCCGGCCTTTCAAGGCCGGGACAACGCGCGCTACCAAACATCGTCGCGTGAGCGACGACTGAAACCTTCACTCAATCGTCGCTGACGCGACGCGGTTGGCTTTCTTCTTCGAACCCGGCCTTGAAAGGCCGGGCTAAATTCAATCCGTCGCTCCGCGACAATGCGGAACGTCCTTAACAGCACTGACCGACTTTTCGGGCAAGGCCAAAAGCAACCGCTGCGGCTTGCTGCGCCAGCGGTTCTATAGCTGTCTTCGCGCCTACTTCTCCGTGGCGTACTTCGACAGCATCGCGCCCATCTCAGCGCGGGGCATCGCGAACTTAACGCTGACCTCTTTCTGGTTCGAGCTGACCTGGGTGTGGTTGTAATAAACCTCTTCGTCTTTGCCGTGTTTGACGATGCGGCCCAGCACAATCATTCCCCCGAAGGTTCGCTCGAGCTGGCGCGCGCGATCTTCGGTGTCGACTTCCGTCGCCGCCACAACTTCGACGTTGTCGTTGTCCAGCTTCACGGTCACCTTCAAGTGTTTCGTGCCTTCCAGAAAATCCAGCACCCCACTGTCGCTGAGCGCCGCGACAAAATCGAGCGCGATTGCCTCAAGTGTCTTATCACCGCGCTTGTCAGTTACCTTTGCGTTCGTCAGTTTGCCCTGTTCGTCGCGATCGGCTTCAACCGTCAATTCAATCTGACCATCGAGGTTTAGCTTCTTCGCATCCTTCAGCTTCTTCGCGCTAACCAATAAGTCGGTGAATGGTCGCGTGTTGATTTCCTTTGGCCGCTTCACGCCATTTTCAGCCGCCATCTTGTCCAGTTCCGCTTCGGCCTTTTGCCGCGCCGCTTCGTCTTCCGCATTCGGCGACGGCGACGGCGAGGGAGTGGCGTTCCTGGCAATCAACGGCGAGGTTGAGGGCGAGGGTGTCGCGAGTGGATCGAGTTGCGATGGCGGCACCGGAAGCGGCTTGAACGGAGCACTGGCGATGACGGGTACCGGCGTTGGGGTTGGCGTGGGCAGCGGCACCTGATCCATCGCAAAGTAACCTTCCGGATACTGGAATTTCTCGGTCGTGATCTCGGTGATCTCGCCTTCGTTTTCGATCTGAGTCTTTGTGTACGGCTTATCGACAAGGCCGCCCGAAAAAATCAACGCAATGCTCAATGCATCGCGCACTGGAGGAACCAGCACGATGACGAGGACCAGCAGCGCATGGAAGACGACTGACCCGCCCAGTAGTTTGGAAATCTTGGGCCAGAAAGGGTCAGAGTTCACTTCGAAGTTTTCGAAGAGTCCCGTTGTTGTTTCGCCGAATCCCAGCATTGCCGAACGTTTTAGACGCTTTGCATCACAAGAGAGTTGCGAACTGCAAAATTCCTCTCACGATTTCAATAGTAGGCCGCTCCGATCCCTCTCGCAACCGCCCTAATCGGAACGATTCGCCTCACGAATAGTTCCGTGATACCGCCTGGATTACAATCCCGTTATGCGGCGTTCGGGGGGAAATCATCGGGAAGGTAAACATTTTCGCAAACGGCCCGGTCATCCCGAAGAAGCTCGTTCTGACCGAAATCAATCGCCTCAGCAAGGCGAACGAGTAACGCGCCCCGGGAACCAAAGTCGCGAGTTGCGGGAACTGCTCGCCGGCATTGGTGCCCCGAAGCCAGCGCCTTTCCAACCCGACACGTTCCAAACAGAGGCGCTGACGGCGCTGGAATTCGAAGATGTGCTGGTGACCGCGCCCACCGGCAGCGGGAAGACGTGGATTGCGCGCGAAGAAATTCGGCGGCTGCTCGATGCCGGCAAGCGCGCGTGGTACACCACACCGCTTAAGGCGTTGACGAACTCTAAGTATCAGGAGTTTGGTGACGAGTTCGGTAAGGAACGCGTCGGTATTTTGACAGGCGATCGTAAAGAGAACTCCGAGGCGCCCTTAATCGTCGGCACGACAGAAATCTATCGGAACCAATTGTTCGACGCTTTGCGCGGCGGTGAAGACGTGCGCGTCGACCTGGTTATCTTTGACGAAGCTCATTATCTCGGGGACGAAGATCGCGGCCACGTCTGGGAAGAAGCCATCATCCTGACGCCCCCGCGTATTCGCATGCTGCTTTTGTCAGCAACGATCGGGAACGCGGAGGAACTAGCCAGGTGGATCGAAGAACTGCGCGGCGTTCGTTGCGGGGTGGTCACGCGTCCCGGCAACCGGCCAGTGCCATTGCGCTCGGCGTTTCTGATGCCGGACAAAAGCCTGGTTCCGTTACTTGGTCCAAATGGAAAGTTGAATCGAGAGATTGCGACGCTGGTTGAGCAGCAAGATGAACACCGTGGAACACGGAGACGATGGCCACAAAGATCTCGTCAATGACCTCATGGTCGGGAAGGGCGGCTTGCCCCCGCTGACTTTTCAAAAACGCAACGAGTGATCGCATCAAGAGCGGGGGCAAGCCGCCCTTCCCGACCATGAGGTTATTCAATTGACGCTTTGGTCTTATAGTTTGGGCTTTCATTTCCCATGAAACTGCGCATGCCGGAAATGCCGCCCGCGAATCTGCTCGCGGCGTTAGGCTCATACAACTTACTGCCGGCGATCGTGTTCTTGCCGACGCGCCGGCGTTGTGACGAGGCTGCCTCCGAAGCGGCCCTCAGCCGGCGCACCACTGCCGATGATCGACGTGAACAGCGGCGCGATTTCATGCGCAGCTTTGTCGAGCAGCACCCCGAGGTTCGCAACCATCGTCATTGGGACACAATCGTGCGCGGGGCCATTGCCTCTCATCACGCCGGTCACATGCCGGCGTGGAAACTTGTCATCGAAAAAATGATGAGCGCGGGGCTGCTCGATGCCATTTTCGCCACCGCCACGGTCGCGGCCGGCGTTGATTTTCCCGCGCGCACGGTCGTCATCACCGTCGCCGATCGACGCAGCAACCGCGGCTGGGAATCCTTGACTGCTTCAGAGTTACAGCAGATGACCGGGCGTGCCGGCCGGCGCGGAAAAGACAAGGTGGGATTCGTGATTGCCGCGCCTGGACCACATCAGAATCCGCAACGAATTGCGGAATTGCTGGCGGCGCCGCCGGATGATCTCGAAAGCCAGTTTCGGGCTACTTACACTTCGCTGCTGAATTTGCTCGATGCGTTTGGGAGCTTCCCGCAAGTGCGGGACATCGCTGAGCGCAGCTTCGCGTTTCGCAATGTGTTGCCGCGCATTCACCATCTCGAAAAGCAACGCGAAGTTAATGTCAACCGCATTCGCGAAGAGCTTCAGCGGCAAGCAATCAATCTTCCGGTTGAATCCGTGCTCGCGCTCGAGCGTCTGGCTAGTGCACGCGCGCGCTTGCTGGAAGGGACGCCGCAGACGCGCCGCGAGATGCGGCAGCAATGGCTCAACAAAGTCGTAGAGCCAGGTCGCGTCGTCGCGATTGGTCGCAGTGGCCGGCGGCTCGCGCTGGTTATTTCGCGCACGCTCGACGGGGTTACGGCGCTGCGCGAGGATGGCCGCTTCTCCTCTTTTCCACTGCAACGCGTGGGGCGTGTGTTTGCGCCGAAGTTTTCGACCCGGCCCGAAAAAGCCGAGGAGGCATTCGACCAGATTCACGATCGCGGCGATCAACTTGGGCTGCCGGAGCCGAAATTGCGCGACGCCCAGGCCGGCGAAGATGACTCGATCAAATTGATCAATGAGGCAATCGCAGCCCTCGCGCCACCACGTCTGCCGAGCGGAGAACGAGAAGCGGTCGTGACGGCGCTCTGGTCTCTGCAAATTGACGCTGCGGCAATTGAAAAAGCGAATCGTGAAATCGAGAATTTGCGCGGGGAAATCTGGGAACCGTTCGAACGATCGGCGCGCGTGCTCGATCATTTTGGGTACCTCGATTTTGCCGGAGAGAAAGTCACAGAACGCGGCCAATGGCTGGCAGACTTACGAGTGGATCGGCCGCTGTTGGTTGGCGAAGTCTTGCAGCGAAATCTGTTTGGCTCGCTTGATGCAACTCAGGCGGCTGCTTTGATTGCCGCGTTGGCCGCGGATGAAGATCGCGATTACGGTGAATTGGAACTTGATGACGCAATTGTCAATCTCCTGATCAAATTCGAAGAAATCTCGTTCGAAGTTTCCAATGAAGAATGGAAGCAAGGCATCGAAGCCGCAGCCGAGATCAACTTCTCTGCCGCCTCGGCCGCCGCACATTGGGCCAACGGCGCCGATTGGCAAGAGCTGGTTCGCGAAACCCGCGCGGAAGAGGGCGATCTGGTGCGCTTGCTGTCGCGCACCGGCGAGGCGCTGCTGCAAATTGCCGGGCTGCGCGAAACCCATTCGCAAGCGGCATCACTCGCAGAGCGCACCGCAGAAATCATTCTGCGCGAGCCGATCCGCTAGTCAGAACCGCCTGCCGTAGCGCGCAGCTGATCTTGCGCAGTCCGACCGTCCGACTTACAGCTGCTCTCCGGCATTGAAAGGTTCAACCACCCGCTACCGCAGGCGGTTCTGACAAAACTCTCGCTGTGCTAAGATTCACATAGCCATGGAAGTTCTTCTCGCAAACGAATACGGATTTTGTTTCGGCGTCGAACGCGCCGTGGAAATGGTTGAGGGCGCTTTAGAAGTCGGCGCACCGGTGCGCACGCTCGGGCCGCTGATTCACAACACGCAGGAAATGCAACGCCTGGAGTGCGAAGGGGTCTCGACAATCGAGGATCCCATCCATGTCAAACCGAACGAGATCGCCGTCATTCGCGCGCACGGCGTCACGCCGCAGGTGCAGGCTGAACTTGAACGTCGCGCCGCGCAGGTAGTCGACGCGACCTGTCCGTTTGTGACTCGCGTGCAGCGACTCGCCGAACGCGCGGCCACCGAAGGCCGCCACGTAGTCGTCGCCGGCAATCCGGATCACCCGGAAATGATCGGAGTGGTCGGCTATGCGCCGAACAACACTTTTGTCGTGCGCGACGCTGAGGAGGTTGCGTCACTGCCGCAACTGCACGCGCCCCTGGTCGTCTCGCAAACAACTCTCAAGCTGAAAACATTTCTCGAAGTCGCCGAAGCCGTGAAATCCAAGGCCGACGCTGAACCGCAAGTCGTCAACACCATCTGTTCGGCGACGCGCGACCGTCAGGACGCAGCGCGCGCCCTGGCCGGGCTGGTCGATGTCTTCTACATCATCGGCGGCAAACACTCTTCGAACAGCATCAAGCTGCTCGCGGTTTGCCAGGAACAATGCGCGAGAAGTTTTCTGATCGAAACGCAGGATGAGATCGATCCCGACGATCTAAGAGGCGCGAAACGGGTCGGCGTCACGGCTGGAGCTTCAACTCCGAACTGGCTGATCGATCAAGTAATCAAGCGTCTGAAAGATCTCGGCAACGGCTCTGAGTTCGTGAACTAAACCGGCAGTCACACCCCGATAATCGTCATGGCACAATCATGGAAGTGTCCAGAGTGCGGACTGGTCAACTTCGCCTCTGACGCCAATTGCAAACGCTGCGGCGCGTTAATTCCTCGAGCTGCCGCGCAACCAGCAGGCGGAATTGTTCTTGAAGACGGATATGTTTTGCCGCCCCCGCCTATGGCTGGAATCTGGCGCGACGGGGCGACGCTGGTCATGGACAAGAATGCGATGCTGCCGGATAACTGCGTGAAATGTAACGCGCCGGCCAACGGCTCGCGGGTCCGAAAGAAACTAGCGTGGCATCATCCACTGTTGTATTTGCTGGTCTTCGGCGCCGCCCTGTTTTACGTAATTCTCGCCGCCGCGCTCAGCAAACGCGCGACCGTTGAATTCCCACTTTGCGAAGAGCACAAGAGCCGGCGGCGAACTTTCATGACTATCGGCTTTGTGGTAATGGCGATCGGCCTGGTCCTTCCGTTTGTCGGTATTGCTTATGAGTATCCCGAAATCGCGCTGTTTGGAGTGCTCTTGTTTCTAATCGCAGTTTTCTGGCTCGTGTTCGCCTGCCGCATTGTGGGCGTAAAGAAGATTGACGACCGTTACGCGTGGTTGACCGGAATCAACAGCGAGTTCCTGAATCATTTTCCAGCGATGCCTGGCGGAGTTTAAGGCGCCGCGTTCTTGCCTAAGAGCGCGCTTCTTTTGGAGGACATAATATGAGCGTGCTTCTTTTGGAGGACATAATTGGATAGCGAATCTGTGCGTGCTCATTGCCTGTCTTTTCCCCAAGCCACCGAAAATGTGCAGTGGGGCAACGACCTGGTCTTCAAGATCGCCGGCAAGATGTTTGCCGTAATGGCGCTCGAAGGACCGGTGAAATACATCACGTCCTTCAAGTGCACCGAAGAGAAATACAATGAGTTGATCGAGCAGGAAGGAATGGATCCGGCGCCTTACATGGCGCGCAACAAGTGGGTGGCGATTGAAAGATTCGACGTCCTCAGCGACAAAGAACTGAAAGAGCTGCTGCGAAACTCGTACGACCTGGTGTGTGAGAAGCTACCCCGAAAAGTTCGCGAGCAAATAGGCGCGGCATCACCGCCTGCGCCGCGCCCCAGGACTTCCGCCGCGAAAAAGCGCCGCTAGGAAATCTTCAGCGAGTCCAAAAACTTCGTAGCATTGGTCTGGTTGCTCTTGCCTTTTTCCGCCAGATACAACGTCTGAACCAATCTGGGCTTGGCCCAGTAAAGCCGGATGGTGAACTCGATGTCTTTGCCTTCTTTGCTGCCCGATCCAACGATCTCGGTGCCGGGATAAGACCCGTTGGTGATATCGCGCTGGCTCACCACCTTGCCGTCGATGTTGTTGACCGCTCCGTCTGACGCGCCTTTCAACAGCACCTTCGGGTCGATATTCAGGTTGGTCACCGAGGAGGGAAATTCGTGGTAAGCCAGAATGTACGCCTCGCTCCCTTTGTCGAGGGTGAACATTTGGCCGGTAGCTTTTGAGTTGCCGGTGGGGATGTCCTGAGATTGCTTGTTCGGTTTGCCCGGCATTTCAATGGTGATGCCGTCTTCTGAAACCGTCTCCCACTTTTGCGTCAACGACGAACAAGCGAGCACCACGGCAATCGGGAACACCAGTGCTACTAATTTTTTCAATTGTGCATCCTCACCTTCACCAGTTAGTCAGACTGCGTGCAGCAGTTTGTCATAGTCAGCGTGAAACCCAAAAAGAAAATGATCACTTCTTGACGATGTTGATTTCGCGCGTCGTTGAATTGTAGCCGCCGTTTTCGACCGGTTGGCCGCTCTTGTCAACCAGTTCAAGTTTCACTGTGTGCTTGCCGCTCATCCAGCCGGCCAGCCAAATCGGATTCCAGGAATCGATGAAGCCCGGCGTCCCGCCGTCGACGGTGTAACGCACGCGATAGTCGCCGCCTTCGCCCTGAAGCTTTGCGTTGCGAAGCCAGAAGTCAATCATGATCGGATCGGCGTCCGCGCCCGTGTATTCGCCCTTCGGCCGGCTGTAGGTAAGCAACGGCTTGGTGAGATCGAGATCGCCGGCGTTACTCTTTGCCATGTCTTTGCCTTCGTGAGCCGGCGTGGGACTCGCGCTCGCGGCAGGGCTCTTCGTGGGACTGGCCATGGTTTCGCCTTTGTTGGTGGTCGTCGGCTTGGCAGCATCGCCGCCGCCCTTCACCGTGAAGCTCACCAACTGAAACGCGCCGTCGTTCTTGAAGCTCTCATGCCACGGCCGCGAAGGAAAAACTCGCAGCGTGTGTTTGCCTTCAGCGACATTGCGCAACTCGAACGGCTGACCAAGTTCGTAGTAGGCCTCGTATGGCTGGTTGTCGAGAATCACGTGGATGTGATTTCCCTTTCCGGTCGCCGGATCCTTGTGCGGCATGTAGCCCTTTAAGTCGCCGCTCAAATCGAGCTTCACTTCCACTGTCGAGCCGTTAATTGTCCCGTTGTTCGCGGGCGAGATCACTTTCAAAGCCGGCTTCGCCTCGTCCTGTTCGCCGCGCTGTTTCATCATGTCGGCGATCGTCTGCGGCCGGGGCACGACCGATAATTCCTGGGCCACCGGCGGCGACGCCGTTGTGGTCGCAGTCGTGTGGGCATTGTCATTCGTGGTCTGACAACTTGTCAGGAACAGCGAGATAAAACACAGGGCAAGAGTAGACGTCAGTATTCTCATCATAGCCTCCCGCAAATGATTGATGGATTGAATTGATGAAGCTTTAGCACACATCTGAGGCGGGGGACAACCTTAGCGCGCAACCTCACGCAAAAGCGCGCTAATAAGGTCAGTACCATTCGCGTCAGTGGATGGAATAAAGAGCTTCCTTGACCCAACTGCTCACACCGGCGGTACTGACCTCATACTCGTCTATGCCGCGATTGGTTGGGCCGTCTTGTGAGCGAGACGCTGCTCAACCGCGTTCCAATCGATGTTTGAAAAGAACGCTTCGATATATTTCGGACGGTCCGCGGGCTTGTAGTCCAGGATGAACGCGTGCTCCCAAACGTCCATCACCAGAATTGGATCGAACCCGGCGACATTGCCTGTCTCGTGCAGACTGATCCAGTGATTCGACAGTTTGCCGTTTGATGGATTCTGATAGCAGATGGCCCAGCCGACACCACGCATCTTTCCGATGCCGACAAAATCTGCTTTCCAAATGTCATAACTGCTGTACGAGTCTTCCGCCGCTTGCCGGAATGCCGTCCGGCCGGTTGGATCGCCGGTGCCGCCGCCGCTCTTGAGATTGTCGAAATAATATTCGTGCAGGACCATGCCATTGTATTCGAAGCCCAGGCGCCGAGTGATTTCGGAATATTCGGCGAACTCTTCCTGGTCGACCTTGCCGTCTTTGATGAACTCAGCAATCTTGTCGTTCAGCTTGTTCGTCTCTTTGACGTAGCCCTCGTAAAGCTTGAAATGCATTTCGAGCGTTTGGTCTGAAATGCCTTTCAGATTGCTGAGGTTGAAAGTTCGCGGATTATAAGTCTTGCCCATGATGCCCTCCTGAAGTGAAATCGCTGGTATCCATTGAGAATTTAGCCAAATATGAAGAGAAAGTGTGACAAAGACATGGAGAGGCTCAGCTATTCCTGTTACACCCCTGTTACTCCAAAGAAAAAGGGCACGACCCACGCCGTGCCCCTTTCGACTTTTGGTACCCGCGCCTCAGGCGTGCTCGGCAGGCCAGAGGCCTGCGTACCGAACGCATCAGCCGCTCTTGCCGCTGAAGATCAGCCAGTCACCGTGCGAAGTCGCCATGAACAACAACATCGGCAGCGACATCCATGAGTTCGTGCGCGAAGCGATGAAGGCTTGCCGCGCAAGCGCGGGGTCTGCGGCCGGGCCGCCTTGCAACGCGCCAATGATCCGTTTGTTGGCGGGCCAGATGATTCCCCAAACATTCAGCAGCATCACCAATCCGTAAGCGCCGCCTACGCCGATTGAATACAACTTGTTGCTCGGCGTGTACCCGCCGACCGAGAATTTAGAGGTCAGGAAGCTCAAAATTCCCCACGTTACAATTCCCGTCAGAATCAACATCACAATCGCAAACACGCGACCGTCTTTGGTCAGCGCCGGCACTTTCTTGATGATGAGAAATTCAACGATGAAGAGAACGATGGGATAGCTGAGCCATTCAAGCAGCACCACCCAAATGTTCAGATTTGCGTTGCCCAGTGCATTCGCATTCGTGACGTCTGATTTCAAAATATACATGGCGAAGTACGTCAAGCCTGCCAGCACTGTCACCAAAGCGCCCCAGCGGAAAAACCAGAGCGCCGGCAGCAGCAAGTTGGGATTAACTTTCTTCTTCGTGTCCGCGTCCATTTTCTTTTGCAGCGGCACGTTGACCAGGTTGAAGAAATAGAGCAAGCCAATCCACGTGATGCCGGCCACGAAGTGCAGCCAACGCAAAATGATGCGGCCTAACTCGGCAGAGTCGGGCGCTTTGAACAAGCTATCGAGCATCGCGAAACTGACAGGAAGATGAGTGGTTGACTCAATCAGCATACGTTCCTCCAGCGGCAAGTCAGTCCGCGACCGGGACTGACAAAGGATCGAACGAAAATTGTTGGGTAATGCGAGCGAAGATTACACCCCCCAGCGGGATGATGCAACACTTTTACAAGACGAAGTTCAAGCGCAGATGCTTGCGCAGGGCAATTCTGTGCGTAAAACTAATCGTAATGAAACGCCCAGGAATCTTTGCCGGATTGCTTTTGGTTTTCGTTCTCGCGTCGATTAAGGGAAGCCAGGTTACAGAACCGCGAGCAGTAGCGAGCGGGACAAACACGCGGCCTCGGCTGGATGGTAGAACCTTAATTCCGCTCGCTACCGCTCGCGGTTCTGTAACGCAGGCCGGTCAAGCTCGCGGCGGCGAAGCAACCCGCTCGACACGCACGCTGAACATTGTGACCGAACCGGGCGCGATTGTCTGGCTTGATGAGATACGGCGCGGGACAACGGACGCGGAAGGCCGGCTGGTCCTTTCGAACGTTGCTAGCGGCGCGCACAATCTGCGCGTGCGCGCGAACGGCTTTAAGGAAACAGCGCAACCCGTTGCCGCGACGGCCCGCGGCGAAATTAGAGTTCGCCTGTTGCGCACGACCGATCAAGCCGAGCTTCTGTTTCAGCAAGCCGAAAGCGCGCGCGATTCCGCAAAGAGCGCCGATGACAGAGAGAAGAGTGCTGAGCTCTATCGGCAAGCAGTGCGAACTCGCGCTGCGTATCCGGCGGCTCACGTCGGATTGGCGCGTATTCTGCTCGACACGGGCAATACCGATGGCGCGCTCGGTGAAATTGAAACAGCGCGGCGCTACCGGCCGTCTTATCCCGAAGCATCAGCCGTCGAAGGCCGCGTGTATCGCGAGATGGGACAAACGGACGACGCGATTGGGAGTTTTAATCGCGCGATTCGTGAAAGCCATGGGTTTCAACCAGAGGCGCACGTCGGGCTGGGCCGAAGTTACGAAGAGAGAGGGCAATACGATCTCGCTGCCCGCGAATTTCAGATCGCCGTCAATCAACTCGCGGACACTGAACCGATTATCTATCAACTGCTGGGCGCAGCCTATGAGAAGAGCGGCAACACGAAAGAAGCCATTGCTGCTTACGAAAACTATCTGCGACTCGCGCCCAACGGCTCGCAGGCATCAGCCGTGCGCTCGATCATTGAGCAACTAAAATCCGAACAGCCTGAGAATTAGCCGCGGATTTACGCGGATGGACACGGATAAGACTAAGTGCTAGTTTTCGGTTCTAATCCGCGTCTATCTGCGTTCATCAGCGGCTAATTGCAATGAGTTCACCCGCACAAATAACATCACGCGTATCGCGCAAAGCCAGCCGCTTCACTGAATCCGTGATTCGCGAGATGACCCGCGAAGCGATCAAGTACGGCGCGGTCAATCTCTCGCAAGGCTTTCCCGATTTTCCCGCGCCCGAAGACATTAAGCGCGTCGCCATGCAGGCGATTGCGAACGACGTGAATCAGTACGCGATCACCTGGGGCGCAAAGGATTTTAGGGACGCAATTGCGAAGAAAACAAAGTGGTATCTCGGCCTCGATATTGATCCGGAAGCGGAAATCACGGTCACGTGCGGCTCAACCGAAGGCATGATCTCAGCGATGATGGCGACCGTCGATCCGGGTGATGAAGTCATCGTCTTTGATCCTTACTATGAAAACTACGCGCCTGACGCGATCCTTTCGGATGCGAAGCCCCGTTACGTGCCTTTGCGCGCGCCCGACTGGGCGTTTGACCGGGACGAGCTGCGCGCGGCGTTCAATCCCAAAACCAAAGCGATCATCATCTGCAATCCGAACAATCCGACGGGCAAGGTTTTCACGCGCGCTGAAATGGAATTCATCGCCGGGCTGTGTCAGGAGTTCGACACGCTCTGCTTTACCGACGAAATTTACGAGCACATTCTTTATCCCCGGGAAGGCGCTGAGATCGCGCACATCTCGATGGCCCAAATCGCCGGGATGCGCGATCGCACTGTGATCGTCAATTCGATGTCGAAGACTTACTCGGTCACCGGTTGGCGGGTGGGCTACTGCATTGCCAGCCCTGAAATCACCAGCGCGATCCGCAAAGTCCATGACTTTCTGACCGTTGGTGCCGCCGCGCCCTTGCAAGCAGCCGGGGCGTACGCGCTCGCGTTGCCGTCGGCATATTACGAACAACTGCAGACAGATTATCGCGCCCGTCGCGATCTGATTTTGCCTGAGCTGGAAAAAGCCGGCTTCAAGACATTTCGCCCCGACGGCGCTTACTACGTGATGACCGACATTGGCGGCTTCGGTTTTAAAAACGATATTGAATTCACGCGTCATCTGATTCGCGAAGTTGGCGTCGCCTGCGTTCCCGGCTCGAGCTTTTATTCCGATCCCGCCCTCGGCTCGCAGCAAGTTCGTTTTTGTTTCTGCAAGAAAGACGAGACGCTGATGCTGGCAGCGGAACGTTTGGCAAAGCTGCGACCGTAGTTAATTACTCCCAAATAAGCCTCCAACTAGTAACCAACGCATCATTCTTGACCATCAGCCGGATCGCGCCTAGCATAGCCACAGCCAATCCCCCGAAAACTTAATCGTTCGATCAACCAGGAGTCGAATCATGGCTGACGAAGTGACCAACAAATGTAAGCATGGACCGTGCGACTGTCCGGCCGAACAAGACAGCAAGTACTGCAGTGAGTACTGCAAGGAAGCTGACAAGTCCCACATCATGGAAATTGGCTGCGGCTGCGAGCACGACGGCTGCCGCTGACACGAGGGCTTCTCTAGTCCGCAAACACACTCGTGCTTTCTTACTCAGCACCCCGGCGATACGAACATCTTTGTGTCGCCACTTTTTGCTGCGTGCTGGCGGCTTCACCTCGTTGACAATTGCGAACTCGCTTTGTTAGCGTGACACCGCCGAGATAACAACAGGTCCCGCCGGCGTTTTCGACAAAAGCGCCGGCCTTCATTATGCCGACTAAAATCGCGCGTCTTCTGGCCAGCACTTTTACCCTTTCGCTTATGCTGACACTTTGTCTTCTTAGTCAGCCGGCGTGCAACCTCGTCAAAAAATCAGTCGAAGTCGACAAACTGCTGACGCCCCTGGCGGACGCCGACACGTCGCAACTGATCGCGATGGTTAACAAACTGACCAGCGTGAAATCGATCCGCGCCAAAGTTGATATTCAATTCGAGGACACGTCTTTCGCCACGTCCGGAGTCGCGGAAAAATATCGCACCGCCGACGGACAGATCATCGTGCAGCGCCCGGGGAAGGTTTACCTGATTGTGCAGGCGCCGTTAATCGCCTCGGATATCGCGCAGATGACGTCAGACGGTGAACACTTCCGCATCGCCATCTTTAAGGGTGATGACAAATACAAAAAGTTCGTGCGCGGAACCAACGCTGCGGTCTATTCAAAACTCGACGGGACCGCCGAGCCGGCGACAAAAGGAAAAGTAAACACCGAAGCGCAAACTGTGAAGGCGCTCTCAAACTTACGGCCGCAGCATTTAACCGACGCGGTTTTGATTCGGCCCATCGACACGCATGCGCCAGGTTTGGTATATGCCCGCAGCGAATTCTTTCAGTCGGAAAAGGATCCAACCAGTAAGAAGCGCGTGGTGCGCGGATATTATTTTCTGGATGAGCTGCAAACGCAGGGCGATGGGTCGGCGCGGCTGCTGCGAAGATTCTGGTTCAATCGCGTCACTGCAGTGGAGTTTTCGCGCGTGCAGACATTCGATGACGACGGCGTGCTGACCACTGATATCGTCTATTCAGATTTCAAGCCAGTCGGCGACCAGGCAGTCACCATGCCGACGAAAATCAGCCTGACGCGCCCGCGGGACCATTACGAAATCAGCCTCACTTATCAGTCGCCCGAGTCTGCTGTTCTCGATAAAGAATACCAGCCCGAAGTGTTCGTCCTGGAAAACAAGACAAATCTGCCCGAAGTCGATCTGGACGCTCCCAAGAAGCCGTAATCGCTCACCAAAAGAAACGTAAAGTGCCGCCGGAGAACAACTCGCTAGGCGTTCGTCTGCGCTTGTATTAATATTTTGCGTCGCCAATCGGGATGAAACTCTTCGACAGCTTAGTTGCCTCAAATATTCGCCAGCGACCCTTGCGTTCGGCAATTAGTGTAGTCGGTGTCGCGCTGGGCGTAGCGCTGGTGATGCTGTTTACCGGCCTCGCGCGCGGGATGTCGAATGATCTGGAACGCCGGTCGACGAATGTCCGCGGCAACATAATTTTCACGCGCAAAGGCTCGATGAGTGTGATGGCCGCCTCGGCGAACCTAAGCACGAAATACGTGGAGCGGCTCCAGCAAATTGAAGGGGTTGAAGCCGCGACACCGGTCATTCGGCATATTTACGCCAGTGGCAGCCTGGGCTTCGATCAGATTGAAGGTGTGGACTGGCCCGAGTTTGCGCACATGAATGACGTGCAAATAATCGAAGGCCGCGCGCCGCAGGGAAACTATGAAGTAGTAATCGATCAGACCAAAGCCGCGCGCAAGCATCCGATCGGAAGCACTCTGAAGATTTTCGGCGACAAGGTTTATACGGTCGTGGGCATTTATTCACCCGAATCGGGCGCCCGGCAAAAGTTAACGCTGGCGTCGCTTCAGGAGACATTGGAAGCGCCCGGCAAGTGCACTTACATTCTGATCAAGACTAAGGCAACCGCAGATCCCGTAGCCGTCGCCAAAAGGATCGATCAGGAACTGCCGGGTAATAATGTGCAGTTCACGCGCGACGTTTTCGCTAATGTTGAGAGTTCCATTCCCAGCCTCGGTATCTTCCTTCGTGTTTTAGTCGCGTTGGCGGCTATCGTCAGCGCTCTCGTAGTCATGCTGGCGATGCACACGACAATTACTGAACGCACCCGCGAGATCGGAATCCTGAAAGCTATGGGCGCGTCGCGTGCCTATATCGTCGGCGAGATCGAACGTGAAGCGCTTCTGATTAGCGCCATGGGATTGGTCGTTGGATTTGCGCTCGCCCTGGGCGCCGGATTCGTCATTCACAAATCAACCAGCTTGATTTTTGAGTACGGTTGGCGCTGGGCGTTGGCTGCGGCGGCAATCGGATTAGTTGGGGGCGCGATCGGCGCGCTATATCCAGCCGTGCGTGCGGCGAATTTGGATCCTGTCAATGCCTTGGCTTACGAGTAAAATGACTGGAGCAGCGACAGCAGGAAAGAAAGTGGCAATTCTTAAAGCCGAAAATCTCGAGAAGACTTATCGCATCGGCAAAGTTGACGTGCCCGCACTGCGGGGTGTGTCGCTTAACGTCGAAGCCGGCGAATTCGTCGCCGTGATGGGTCCGTCCGGCTGCGGCAAATCGACAATGCTGCATTTGCTCGGTGGGTTGCTGACGCCCACAAAAGGTCGCATCGTGATCGATGGCGAAGATTTAACGGCGGCGACCGACGCGAAGCGCACAGATATTCGCCGCCGCAAAATTGGTTTTGTCTTTCAGCGCTTTAATCTCTTTCCCACGCTTACCGCAGACGGCAACTTGCGATTAGCCGAACGGATTCATGCCAACGGCGCAGGTAACGCTGAACGACGTCGTGACGTTCTGAGGCTGCTGCGCCTCGAAGACAAGATGCATCACAAGCCGCTCGAATTATCCGGCGGTGAGCAGCAACGCGTCGCCCTCGCGCGCGCCGTCATCACCCAGCCGGCTTTGGTGCTCGCGGATGAACCGACGGGAAATCTCGATTCAGAGAATTCCGCGATCGTGCTGAATATGTTTCAGGAATTGAATCGCCGTTTCAATCAAACCATCATCATGATCACTCACAATCCCGAAGCCGCCGCCGCTTGCGGTCGCGTCATTCAGATGCGTGACGGTCACATCGTCGCCAGCTAACCTCGCTCTCCTGGATAGAATTCGCTGCGCTCCTGGGAAGAAAGAAGGGGGATTTACGCGCCTGCGCGAATGGAACTGCTGTTGCACTCTCGACAAGCGCGGCTGCATCAGTTAAATTTCGCGCGGTCGCGATTGGAAAATGGGCTTCTTGTCGAACACAGGCAAAAAGATTGTCTTTTGGAACTATTCACGCACTTCGTGGCAGTGGGATGTGCTGTGTGTGTTGATCTTGGTTTTCATATTTCTGACCCCGAAATCATGGTTCGAAAATACCGAATTTCGGCAGCGGAAGACGGTGGTGCTTTCGGCTGAAGTCTTTGGCGGTCACGCAGATAGAACGGCCATTGAACAGCGCGCCAGAGAGGTCGACGGGCGACCCGAAAGTCAGGTCACGGCCGTACGTGAACGGCGCGATGGAACAGGAAAGTTGATCGGATACGAGGTTGACATTCGCTGACTATGCCCTATACTTTTCGGGATTCATTGGCCGAACGCTCGCATCCAATGTGAAGAGTTCGGCGTATTAACCAGGGCCCGTATGGGCTCTTAGTTTTAGTGAGGAACGTTATTATGAGAAAGCTTTTTCCCCTTTGGTTGTCGGTTGCGTTGCTGGTCTCGGCGGTCGTTATTTTGCCGACATCATCAACCAACGCCCAGATTCCCGGTTTGGTAAGCTCTGCTATCAGCCGGATGGACAAAAATAAACGCAGTCTGAAGTCGTTGCGCGCGAACATTACCATGACGAAGTACAACTCGCAGTTGCGTGACAGCGATGCGTATCAGGGCGTGGTGATGTACATCCCCGGGGCAGGCGGTAACGCCAGCTCGTTTGTGCGACTTGAATGGACAAATCCGAAGCACGAGATTCTCGCCGTGGCCAATGGGAGCTACACTCTCTATCAGCCGCGCTTGAAGCAGGCTTATCAAGGCAAGACGGGACGCATCAAGAACGAAAGAGACAGCGATGTGCTGGCGCTGATGAACATGTCGGCCGCCCAGTTGCGGACAAAGTTTGGCGAGTTCCAGGACATGCGCGAAGAAACGATTTGGGGCGGTGTTTGGACGCAGCACTTCAAAGCGATTCCGAATGGGGCCGCCAGCTATAAGTACATCGAAGTTTGGATCGACAAAGACGGCATGCCCGTGCAGACGAAGATGGTTGAGAAGAACGACGACTCGACCACGGTGCGACTGACTAACGTTGAGCGCAATGCTTCGATTCCGATGGATCAGTTCAAACTGAGTCTCGATTCGAGCATTAAGATCATCAAGGGCTAAGTCACGTAACAGAATTCAATCCAGAAGGGCTTTGGGAAACCGAAGCCCTTCGCGTTTGTAGCGGGAGCAGCGCGCTTGCGTTGCGAGATTCGGCGGCATATCCTTCCGCCTTGACTGGTCTCGCTTGCAGATTTATAGACGCAATTCAGTGCCCGCCGGACGCTTGCGCTCCAGTCTTGCAAAATGCGTAAGAGCACTTTTCTTAAGTTAAAAGTTCGCGAAGCAGCTTTCATTTCGAAGGCGTTGCTTTCCCCCAATCACGTGGTGTTGGCGCACATTATTCCCATGCGCCGCTGCAATCTCGCCTGCGGATACTGCAACGAATATGATCAAACATCGAAGCCGGTGCCGCTGGACGTAATGAAACGCCGGCTCGACAAGTTAGGTGAACTCGGCACGGCCGTAATCACGGTCTCGGGCGGCGAGCCGATGATGCACCCTCAGCTTGACGATATCATTCGCCACATTCGCTCAACCGGCGGCATCGCGGGATTGATTTCGAATGGTTATTACTTCACGCCCGATCGCATCAAGCGCTTGAACGCAGCCGGTCTCGAGTACCTGCAAATCAGCATCGACAACGTCGTGCCGGATGAAGTTTCGCGCAAGAGTCTGCGCGTGCTGGACAAGAAGCTGCGTTACCTGTCTGAGCATGCCGACTTTCACATCAATATCAATTCAGTGATTGGGGGCGGCATCAAGAATCCTGAAGACGCTCTGACCGTCGCGAAACGAGCGGTCGAGCTTGGATTCTCAACGACTGTGGGTGTGATTCACGATGAAGACGGAACGCTGAAGCCGCTCACGCAGAAAGAGAAAGACATCTTCCATCAGGTGAAGAAACTCGGCAATAAAGATCACGCGCGGCTGAATTGGTTCCAGGACAGCATCGCCGAAGGCAAGCCTTACGAATGGCGCTGCCGATCAGGTTCGCGTTACCTATACATCTGCGAAGACGGCAAGGTGCATTGGTGTTCGCAGCAGCGCGGCTATCCGGGTATCCCGCTCGAGGATTATTCGATGGAGGACTTCAAGCGGGAATACAAAACTGAAAAGTGGTGCGCCCCTACCTGCACCATCCAGTGCGTGCACCAGGTCGGCATTCTGGACAACTGGCGCGACCCGCAGATGTCTGAAGCTGAAGTCCGCAAAGAGATGCAGAAGAAAAAAGAATCTGAACGGATGGTACAGATTCTGCGCCCGCAATAACGACTGTTTGATTCTCACGTGATACGATAAACTTCCCATGCCAACCGTTCTACGGATAGGCAGATTTCGCTTCTACTTTTTCAGCAACGAGCGCGACGAGCCCCCGCACATCCACGTCAAGGCAGCCGAAGACGAAGCGAAATTTTGGCTTAACCCGGTGGAGCTTGCTTCGAACTTTGGGTTTTCGAGTTCTGAACTAAATGAGGTTGGGCGGCTCGTTCAGGACAATGAGCAGCTTTTTTTGGAGGCTTGGAATGAGCACTTTGGTTAACAGTAATCCCAAATCCCAAAGGGCCTACGTGCCGACTAATGCGCTGGCCAAGACCGTGAGTTTTGATCAAGACATGATGCATGTCTCACTCACTGACGGACGGCTCATCAGTGTGCCGATAATCTGGTTTCCATTGTTGCGTCGTGCCACGGCAGAACAGCGTGCGAAATATGAAATCGGCGGTGGGGGAACTTCACTGCACTGGCCGGAATTGGATGAGGATCTGTCAGTAGCTGGTCTCATGGCCGGACCGGACTTTCAGTCGGCTTGATCTTGCGAAGTCTGGTTTGGGGGTTGGTCGTTACGCAGCACCTCTAAAGTTACAGTCAACTCTTACTCTCACTTCCCCGGCTTGGCTCGATCAGAAACCGTCGAGACGTGAATCCCTTCCTCTAAATCGCCACCAATCTGATAAAGCGAAACCGAACTCGATAAGCCGAGTCCTGACAGTCTGCCCGCCATAATCACGATCATTTCGCGCTGCGCGACCAGGCCCGCATCCAGCAGAGTCTGTTCGCCTATCTTCAGCAATTCTTCAGCGCTTTTTAACTGCGGCGTCAGCACGGGATCGATGCCCCAAATCAAACTCAATTCGTTAATCGCGGCGCGCGATGACGTCATGGCGACGATCAGCTGACGCGGGCGCAGCGCTGAAAGTCTGCGGGCCATCAGCCCCGACTCGGTGAAGACCGCGATGGTGCGGGTCGCCATCTCGTCCGCAGCGAACGCCGCCGCTTCGCACAGAGCGCGGCTGACGCGGCCGGTTTGGCGGCCGGCGATCTTCGACATGATGCTGGGCCGGTTTGAATCGCGCGTTTCGGCGGTTTCAATGATGCGCGCCATGGTGGCCACTGCGGCGACCGGGTACTGGCCCGTCGCGGTTTCGCCCGAAAGCATCACGCAATCCGATCCGTCCCAGACGGCATTAGCCACGTCCGTCGCTTCCGCGCGGGTGGGCCGCGGATTCGTCACCATCGATTGCAGCATTTGCGTCGCAGTAATCACCAGCTTGCCCGCCTCGTTCGCCAACTCGATGATTCGCTTTTGATATACCGGCACCAGCTCGACGCTCGTCTCAACGCCCAAATCGCCACGCGCGACCATCACGCCGTCAGCCGCTGCTATTACTTCCTCGAGGTGATCGATCGCTTCAGCTTTCTCGATTTTGGCCACCAGCGGCGCTTTGCTGCCCGCTTGTTGAATCAACTCTTTTGCCTCGATGCAATCGTTACCGCTGCGCACAAACGAAAGGGCAAAGTAATCGACGCCCTGACCAGCAGCCCATTTCAAGTCTTCTCGATCTTTTTCGGTCAGCGAGGGAATTTGCAGCTTCACGCCCGGCAGATTGATTCCCTTGCGCTCACTTAGCGTGCCGCCGTTGATCACGCGCGTCACGATATCGGTCTCCGTGACACTCTCAACGCGCAATTCGATGGCGCCGTCGTCGAGCAGAATGCGCGCGCCGGGATGCACATCGCGCGGCATCCCATCGTAGTTGGTGGCAACTTGTGTGTTGTCGCCTTCGATCTCCCGGGTGGTGATGGTGAACTGCTGATTCGTCTGCAGCGTGACCGGTTGATGATTCTTGAGAGTGCGGGTGCGGATCTTTGGACCGGAAAGGTCGACCAGCACGGCCAGCGGGCGATTCATTTTTTCCGCTGCCTCCCGGGCCGCTCGCACGTCGGCCGCTTTTTCTTCGTACGTGCCGTGCGACATGTTGATGCGCACGCCATCAACGCCCGCCGCCAGCATCGCTTCCATGACTTTGGCGTTCCGCGTCGACGGTCCCAGCGTGGCAAGAATCTTTGCTCGTCTCACAATTCGTCCTTGATTCAGTCAAACTTTGAACTGGTAAATCTTAAATCGACTATAACCGACGAGGGACGCCAGCACCACTTCAGTCGATCCCTGGTGCTGGTTCAGTTTGAGTAAGTGGCACGGGCGTCCCGCCGTGAAAACTACGCGCAAGATGCGCGTGCCACCTCAAACTAAACCAGTACGAAATAGTTTATTGCCGTCGCGCCGTCAGGACGCTAGAATGTCAATAGTCGACGCGCCCCGTCGGCTCCCACCGGCAGCTTGCAAGACTTGCTCCCGTCCCGCAGAAAGGTTTGCTGACATGCCAGAGCTGATTCGCTCAGTAGTGTCTCGCGTTCGCACCTATCTAAAAGATCGTCGCCAATCGCCGCGGCTTCGTGTGCGCCTATCGCTGTCGGTTTCGGTCCGGCGGAAAACAAACTCAAATGGGGCGCCCGCTTCCAGTCGCAGCCTGAAAGGCCACACGCGCGACATCAGCGCCGGCGGAATCGCCATGCTGCTGCCGCAGGTCCATCTGGGCGGTTATCACGTCGCGGCGGAAGGTCGCGAACTCCACGTGGTGCTCGAATTGCCGGACGGTCCGATGTCGCTGGTGGTGCTGCCGCGACGATATGAAATGATCGAAGAGTCGGAGCTTGGTTGTAATTATCTAATCGGCGCGAAGACAGTGGAGATTGCGGATGAAGATCGGGTTCGGCTTGAGAGGTTTATCACCGCGGGAGTGAGCGGAAACTCATCGGCAAACTCTGAGTCTTGATTACCCAGGGTAGCTTACGCGTGGTTGTGGCACGCGCATCTTGCGCGTGGTTTCACGGGCGGGACGCCCGTGCCACTTAGCCGAAAATCAACCAGCCAAAAACTTTCGGCACGTGGAAGGAAGGTTCAGGGGTGCGCGTCGGTTGCCACGAAAGATAGCCGCGAGTTGGATCTTTGCCGACGCAACGAAACAGATTCACGCGCCAGCGCTCGCCTTTCTGAGGCTGATGGATCCAATGATTCCAGGGGATGCGCATCGCCATCGTCACTCGATCCTTTTCAATTTTTGCGGCGGTGGTCATGTGCGAATTGAACTTCCAATCTGATTCGCGTTTGCCGGACGTTAAGTCGATCGCCACATCCAGCCACTCACCTGTCGGCGCAACTTCAAATTCAAGATACTTCTCGGGCGTGTGAGGATCGGGCGCGATGAAGATCTCACAGACGTCTCGATCCCAGAGTTGCATCGTTTTGGTTTGGATTTGTGGTTTGTCGCTGACAATCAGTGGCTCGCCTTGATGGCAAACATAGCGGATGTGCAGCGCCGCCTTTGACCAAAGTATTAGCGCCTCGGCGTGACGATCGCCGGGTGCAAGCTCACCTGACCAGTAGTGATCAATCTGAACGGGCTCGGCTTTGTCCCACTCGCGGCTGGTCACATCTGAGACACTCAGATCGTTTGTCGTTTGCCGCGCTTCGATTGTTTGAGGCTGAGACATCTCTACTTCCGCCGGAGTGCCGTTAGCACGAATCATTAGACCATTGATGGGCGAGTTAGTCGTGCCGCTCCTAAAGGAGCTCACAAGAATAATAAGAAGTCCGGCCTTTCAAGGGCAATGACATACTTGAGTAATCAACGGCTCGTACATTAAACGCCGAAGGCGTTTGCTACCTTCAGCCCAGGGTTGCGCGCGCCAGCGCGCTACCCTGGGTAGTCAAGACAAAACAGGTCCCAACCCTGAAAGGGTTGCGAAATAGATTTGCCCCGAAAGGTTCAAATTTTGTGAATCCCAATTCAACACCGGTGTGCCTGCAGGATTCCGCAACCCTTTCAGGGTTGCCCTGCCGTGTTGCCTCATTACCCAGGGTAGCCGCGCTGGCGCGCGTCAACCCTGGGCTGGAGGTGGTGAACGCCTTCGGCGTTCATGTTCGCGACGCTCAACACTTCCTGATTATTCAAGTATGTCATTGCTCTTTCAAGGCCGGGATGAGATCGCCCCACGTTCGCCCGTCGCGCAGCAGACGCGATGAGTCCGAGAAAACCCGCTTCTTTCATTCGTCGCTACGCGACGATAATTGTTTTTCTGCCGTTACCCGGTCTTAAAAGACCGGGCTAAAATCATCACGACGCTAACGCGTCGCACTTGTCATCCCATCCCTTCGCCAAACGAAAAACTCGGCGCGCGGCCACGATAAACAAACTGCTCTTCCTCTTCCGCCTCAGGCTCCGCCGCCGTGCGTGATGGATCCGCATACTGCAATTTGTAGAGCCGCCAATACAAGCCACGCAACGCCAGCAACTCCTGGTGCGAGCCTTGCTCGCGAATCTCTCCATGGTGCAACACGATGATGGTGTCGGCGCGCTGAATCGTCGAAAGTCTGTGCGCCACGATCACCGAAGTCCGATTGCTCATCACGCGCGCGATGGCCTGCTGAATCAGTTGCTCCGTCTCAGTGTCGATGGAGCTGGTGGCTTCATCAAGAATCAACAGCGCCGGATCGAACGCCAGTGCGCGCGCAAAGCTGATCAATTGTTTCTGGCCCACCGACAAGCCGGCGCCACGCTCGCGCACCTCCGATTGGTATTCATGAGGCAGGCGCGCGATGAAGTTGTCAGCGCGCACTTCAGTCGCGGCCCAGCGCACGCGCTCGTCGGAAATATCGGCGCGGCCCAGCCGAATGTTGCTTTCAACTGTGCCGGTGAACAGAAAAACGTCCTGCAAAACGACTGCGAAATTTTCGCGCAGCGACTGCAAATCCCAATCGCGCACATCCACGCCATCGAGCAGCACGCGGCCTTTCTGCACATCATAGAACCTCATCAAAAGGTTCGTGATCGTCGTCTTGCCTGAGCCGGTGTGACCGACCAGCGCAACTGATTGCCCCGGCTCGACGGTGAAGGAAATGTCCTTCAGCACCCAATCGTCGTCCTGGTAAGCGAACCAGACATTTTCAAATTGAATGCGCCCTTCAGCGCGGCCCGTTTTCAACGGCTCAGCCGGCGACGTAATCAGTATCGGCAGATCCAGCGCTTTGAAGATGCGATGCGAAGCCACGACGGCGCCTTGCAGAACATTGTACTTGTCGGAGATGTCGCGAATCGGCTGAAACAAAAAGCCCGAATACTGAATGAAGGCCACCAGCGCGCCCAGCGATAAAGCGTTCTGCATTACGCGATAGCCGCCGTACCAAATAATCAAGGCAATGCCGACCGCTCCGATGAAGTCCACCAGCGGAAAGAAAACCGCGTAATAGAAAATCGTGTCGATGTTCGCTTTGCGATGTTCGTCGTTAATCTTCGCGAATCGCCGCACGGATTTTTCTTCAGCATTGAAGATTTGCACTGTCTGCGCGCCCGAAATGTGTTCCTGAAGAAAAGCGTAAATACGGGCAATGCGCGTCCGCACCAGGTCGAAGCCGCGCCGCGCGCCTTTGCGAAACCAGCTCGTGGCCAGAAATAGCATGGGCACGGTCAGCAGAGTGATCAGCGTCAGGCGCACATCCATGTAAATCATCACCCCAATGATGGCGGCAATCATCACCAGGTCTCCGATCAAGTCGGTCACTCCCGACGTGAACAACTCGTTCAACGCATCCACGTCCGCGGTCAGGCGGGTCATGATTCTGCCTACCGGATTTCGATCGTAGTAAGCGACTTCCTGATGCTGCAGCTTGTCATAAATCTCGCGCCGCAAATCGAACATCACATACTGGCCGATGCTGTTCAGTAAGACTGATTGAAAGTACGAAGCGACGAACCTGAACACCTGCACGCCAAAGAATGCCAGCACGAAAAGTTTCAGGCCCTTCGTAGTTTTCGGCAGGATGAACCAATCGATTGCGTACTGAGTGAACTTCGGCTGGAGCACGCCGAGAAGATTCAGTAGGAGCGTCAGCAGCAGCGCCGGAATCAGCGGCTTCACGTACGGTCTCAGGTACCGCAGCAGACGGCGCGCGACCTGCCAGTCGTACGTTTTGCCGATGGCCTCTTCTTCGTGAAATTTTTGGACCGCAGTTGCCATTATTTGAATGAAGCGGCTCGCACGTTATCTTTGCTGGGAAAGTTCAGAAGAATTCCCAGCGCCGCGATGGCGAACAAAAACCAACTGGTTGGCGAGGCCGTTACGAACCGGTCGAGCACACCAAACAGCGCCGCTGATTCGCACAGCGCGAGACTTATGATGTGAGCACTCTGCAGCGCCGCAATATCCGTCTTATCAATCGCCTTCCGCACCAACTGCTGTTTCAGCAGAAACGAAGCCAGGACGATCGAGACTCCCATGGCCAGCAAAGCGTAGCTCAGCACCGGATTCGGACTACCCTGGCTGCCGGTAAACAACACCAGCACCACGAACAAGGTGACGCTCATCAACAGCGCGAACCACAGAATTAGAAACACGCGGTAGCGCGCGTCAACCTTCGCTTCCATTTCCTGTGGACTGATCGTTTGCATGCGGTCGTCCGCTAACCAGCCGCTTCCAATTCCTCTTCGAGCAACTGCCGTTCGTACAAATCTGCATATTCACCGCCGGCTGTGAGCAGCTCATCGTGCGTCCCTCGCTCGACTATGCGGCCTTCGTCGAGCACGCAAATCAAATCCGCATCGCGCACGGTGGAAACACGATGCGAGACAATCAGGCTCGTGCGCTCGCGCATAATCCCGCGCAACTGCTTCAGAATCTTTTCTTCAGTGTAAGTGTCGACCGAGGATAGCGCATCGTCGAGAATCAGAATGCGCGGCTCGCGCAAAATCGCGCGCGCAATCGCGGTGCGCTGCTTCTGTCCACCCGACAAAGTGATGCCGCGCTCGCCCACCAACGTGTCAAATCCGTCGGGAAAATCCTCGACGTCCGTGTTCAAGCCGGCGCCTTCGGCAGCCACCTCGATCTGTGCCGGCTGCGCATCATCGCGGCCGAAGGCGATATTCTTCGCCAGAGAGTCGCTAAACAGAAACGTCTCTTGCGGCACATACCCAATCGCTCCGCGCAGTTGCTTCAGCGGGTAGTCACGCACCGAAACTCTATCAACACAGACAGTTCCCTCCGGCGCTTCGATTACTCGCGGAATGAAATTCACGAGGGTGGATTTGCCACTGCCGGTGCGCCCGACGAATGCGACGGTCTGGCCCTCCTCAATTGTCAAATTAATGTCCTTCAGCACATCAGGCGTGTCGGGGTGGTAGCGAAAGGTCAGGTCGCGAAATTCAATCCGGCCGGTAATCGGCGCTTGTTCCGTCGCGTCCCGATTATCCGCGATCGCCGGCGCGATCTGAGCAATCGCCTGCATCCTTTTCCAGCTCGCAGTGCCGCGCTGATAAAGATTCACGACGTATCCGATCGCAATCAGCGGCCAAATCAAACGGAATAGGTACATATTGAATTGGATGAATTGGCCCACGGTAATCTCGCCGCTCACCGCCAGCGGTACGCCGACCCAGATGATCAGGACAAATCCGAGACCGATCAGAAACGTCATCAGGGGACGCATCACTGCGTCAATTCGCACTAAGCCCAAATTCTTCTGGGCGTATTCCCAATTCAGATTGTTGAAAGCCTCAATCTCGGATTTCTCCTGCGCGTAGGCGCGCACCACGCGCACACCCGTAATGTTTTCCTGGGCGCGCGCAGTGATCTGGGCAAAGAAATCCTGAATGTGCTGAAAGCGTGTGTGCACCTGCTGGCCAAAGAATTTCACCGTCAGCGAAACCAACGGCATCGTCACGAAGAGCAGCAGCGTCAACTTCCAATTCAGCGCGAGCATGATAGGAAGAATCAGCAGCACCACGAACACGGTTTGCAGGCTGTACATGATCAGCGGACCGGCCAGCTGCCTGACGGCCGCCAGGTCGTTGGTGGCGCGCGCCATTAAATCGCCGGTGCGATGTTCGTGAAAAAAGGAAAGCGGTTGGTCTACTAGATGGGCATAGAAATCATTCCGCAGGTCATACTCGATGTGCCGCGAGACGCCGATAATGATGCGACGTTGCAGAAACAGAAAGATGCCGCTCATGACACTCGCGCCGAGAATTTTTAGCGCGGCGATGTTGAGTTTCGACCAGGTCACCTGGTGCCAGTTGGCGTCAATGGCATTGCCCACGATTTGCGGAATCGTGACGTTAAAAACCACGCCTGCCAGAATGCACGCGATGCCAATGGCCAGCGACCACTTGTACGGCCGAAAGTACTTTAAGAGCTTGCGTAGATCGTCCATCAATCAGAGCAAAACCAATCAGCACAAATGAAGCCTGACGGCTGGTTTCTCGACGAACCATCAGGCGTTCGATTGCGAAGGCTTTGATTCTGAAATATTAAGTGAGAACGACTAGGCTGGCAAAGACGCGATGTTGAGCGGATCGGTGTGGTCGGTGGTCTCAACCATGATGTCTTCGATCATGATCGAGGGAACAGCGTCGTGATTCGAAATCGCAAACACTACGACCCGGTTTCGGCCCGCGCGCTTCGCACTGTAAAGCGCAGCATCAGCAGCCTGGACCAGCTCAGTACGCGAACCCGCGTGCAGTGGATATCCAGCAACACCTATCGATGCAGAAATGTTTCCGAACCCAGGGACGACCAGTTGTTCAATCTTAGCCCGCAAACGGTCAGCCACAATCTGCGCCCCGTCCGGATATGCTCCCGGCAAAATCAAGGTAAACTCATCGCCCCCAAACCGCGCGGCTGTATCAACCCCACGCAATTCCTGGCGGAAACAATCGGCGAGCATACGCAAAGCGGAATCGCCGGCATCATGGCCGACGGTGTCGTTGAGCTGCTTGAAGCGATCCAGGTCGAGCATCAACAGCGCGAGTGGTTGACCGAGTCGCGTCGCAAGTTGCAGATCGCGATCGAGCTGCATCTCGAACGAGCGCCGGTTGTAGCAGCCAGTGAGCGCGTCCGTCAGAGCTTGCTGCTGCATCTGCGCAAACAGGTCGGCGTGGTTAATCGCCACCGCCACCTGGTTGGCCACCGTACGCAACAAGAGAATCTCATTTTCCTGCCACGTGCGAGCGGGATTGTCGTCAATAACTTCGAGGGTGCCGATAAATCGCTCCTGGAACACCAGCGGAATCACCGCCACCGGAAACTGTGTCTGCGTCGCATCAAGACTTTCACAGCCATCACGAGTAAACACGGTGCAAGTCTTGCTCACTTCCACACTGATTTCATCCAGTTCAGCGCTCACGTCTTCGCGCCGCAACTTCGTCTCCTGCTCAGGCGTCCCGAAATAGGAATAGTTTAAAGGCTCAGCTTTCGTGCGGCCTTCAACTCGCAGCGCGCAACACGCGATATTAAGCGCGGCGCCCACCTCCGTCACGGTCTTTTGCAAAATGACGCCGAGTTCCAACGACTCGCGAATCGCGGTCGCAATTCGGTTGACGGCGATTTCGCGGCCGGCTTGTTCCTGCAAAAGGTGCGCTAACTTATTCGTCACGCTGAGCGTCAATTGCAGCGACGTTGCTTTCGGCATGGAAGTGCGGACGGCGGTGCCAAAGTTTGAAGCGTGATAGGGATGCTCGGCGCGAACCCGGGCCTGCAGGTATTCCAGAGCCGAATACACCACATCAGGTTCAAACGTCCAGACGACTTCGTCTTCGCCCGTTTCTTTGTCCCTCGCGCGCACTGTTGCCAGCACCGCAGAAAAGCGCGCGTCCGCAATCACCACGAAATGCTCGTTCGCATGACCGGTGGTCGGATGCTGCAATACCACGGGAGCAAAATTGTCAGTCAGCCCCGTTGACTCCAGCCGCTCAGGAAACTCATCCGACTGGGCCACAAAGAAAAATGTGCGGCGACCGCCGCGTGCCAGCTCGCGCATCCGCGCGAGTTCGCGCAATGAACGTTTACCTGCAGTGGGTAGACCCTCGACAACCAGCGCACTCAAATTGTTTTCGAGGACTACGTCTTCAAAATAGCGATGAAGTTGCGCAATCGTAGAATGCGCGCAACGAACCGGGGTCAATTGACGGGCATGCTGTGCCAGGAGGGCGTTGAAAAGAGAGTGCATAAAAAGATGCGAACGGTGGGAACAGAGGACGTTTCCAGAGAGAAACGTGCCAAGCTATTTTGGCATTTTGAAAACAGTGTTGTCTATGCTTATCTCGCGAAATTTGGGCTAATTTCGGTTTATTTACGCTATTTTGGCGTACCCGGTAATCGCGGTAGCCGCCAGGGCACCATCGTTCTGGAGGTCGACCCTGACCACAAATCGACTCCGTCCTGCCCGCACTATTGTGGCCTGTGCGATCATGCGTCCGGAGCTTACGGGTCGCAGGTAATGAATGGTCAAATCAGTGGTCGTAACTCGCTCGTTTTGCTCGATTACAGCCAGGACTGCAAAAGCTGATGCAGTGTCGATCAGAGAGGCAATTGCGCCGCCATGAACGACGCCATGGTTCTGCTTTAAATCGTCCCGAACGTCCAGGCATATCGCCGTCTGGCCGTCCACTGTTTCGCACAATTCAAGGCCCAAAAACCTCGCATAGGCGACCGAGCCGAATGCGGCCCGCACCCGGCTCCAACGGGGGTCTTCTGAATCAGTCGTCATCCTCGATAACTGGAGTCGGTCGGTTCAACAATTACCGCGGTGCCGTAGCTGAGGACTTCGGTCACTCCGGTAGCGATCTCGGTGGTGTCGTAGCGAACTCCGACGATGGCGTTTGCTCCGATTTCCGAGGCGTGTTGGATCATGATATCGAAGGCGTCGCGCCTCGTCTCTTCACACATCTTCGTCCAAATGGTGATGTTGCCACCCACGACTTGTTGAAATGTCGCGCCCAAAGTCGCAAACACATTTCGTGAACGCACGACTATGCCACGCACCACGCCCAGCGTTTGCGTGACCCGGAAGTTTGGCAACTCAAACGCCGTGGTCGCCATCTGGTGCGACACGGAATAATGCCGCGGGCTCACTTCGTAAGGCGCGCGTGGCGCCAGGGGATCTACATTCATCGCTTGGCTCCTTTGGGTGAGGCTCTTCGTGGTTTCCAAATCAGTTTTTCCAGATCGCAGCGCCCGGTCTTGTCAAATTTTACGCCCTCAGTTTCCAACATGCGCTGCTGCTTGTCGTGGGGCAACACGATCCGCATTGTCGAGCATCGGCCTTGTGAATTGATCACACGATGCCAGGGTGTCCCGTCATCAGCGCCATGCATGACGAAACCAACCGTGCGGGGTGTGTATCCCTCGCCCAGCATGTAAGCAATCTGTCCATACGTCATCACCCGGCCGCGCGGAATGCGCCGCACGATTCGATAGACACGCTCGCGATACAGACGATCGGGCTCTCGTTTACCTGGAGGCATATCAACGACTAGAGCGTTCGCAAAATTACACGCGCCGGTGCGCCATCGCCTGCTCCGTCAGCAATCTTGAGGGGGAGGCAAATTAATTCGTAATCGCCTGGGGGCACGCCAGTCAGGTTCAGACCCTCGACTATTACGACGCCGTTGCGGAGCAGAGTCAGGTGCGTGCGGTGATGGCCAGAATGAAATTTCTCAACTGAAAGATAATCGTTGCCAACGAGTTTGACGCCGCGCTCGACGAGCAGCTCAGCCGCTTCAGGCAGCACGTGAGTGAAATCCTTACGAAAGCCCTCATTCCAAAACCCGGAATTGCGCGTGTGAAAAAGGATGCGTGACACATCCTTCAGGTCACAGCTCCGTAGAAACTCCGGATCGATTTCGGTTGCGTCGTCAGGCACACGAATCACACGCGCCGGACCAATCAACACGTCGAGCGGCAGCGAATCGATCTTGCTTGCACCTTCGATAAAATGTGCCGGCGCGTCAACATGGGTGCCTGTATGCGCTCCCAAATGAAGATACGAGACATTGGCAGAGTCGCCTTTCGCCAGCGCCGACCAGGGCTCGATGTTCAAGCTGGGATCGCCTTCATAGATCGGCATCCCGGCGCGAATCGGAACTGTAACGTCGTAAATCGGCATGTCCTAAGGTAGAGATGAAATGATAGACGCAAAGCGGTACGCGACAAAGCGGAGTAAGAGTATCAACTTCAGTTGGGTCTTTGCGGAAATACAAGAGCCCGACTAAAGTCGGTACTCTAACGCTTGAACCAATGGACACCAATCACAATCGCCCGCGCATTGCCGCGTCCAGCTATCTTAATACTGCGCCGCTGATTTGGAGTTTCATCCACGGCTGGCAACGTGAAGCTGTCGAATTGTTCACCGACACAGCGCCCGCGCGCTGCGCCGCGATGCTGGCAAACGACGAAGTTGATGCCGCACTGGTCCCGATTATTGAGTATCAACGAATTCCGGACATCGCTATCGTTCCCGACGTTTGTGTGGGCTCAAAGACCGCCGTCCGCAGCGTCGTGCTCGTGACGCGCAAGAACAATCTGAAGAAAGTTGAACGAGTTGCTCTGGACGAGTCATCACGCACTTCGGCGGCCCTGATAAAAATTATTTTTCGCGAATTTCTGGGCTTTGAGCCACAGTGGGAAACCTCAAGTCCGGATGTGAAAGCGATGCTCGCGCACGCTGACGCCGCGCTCATCATCGGCGATCCCGCGATGACAATCCCGCGCGAAGACTTTCGCGTCTTTGACCTGGCCGCGCTTTGGCACGAATTCACCGGGCTCGGTTTCGTGTTTGCAATGTGGATGGTGCGTAAGGACAGCGCCGAGAGGGTGAGATCAATCGACTTTGCAGCGGCGCGTAATGAAGGACTCGCGAATCTAGATCGGGTGATTGCCGATTATCAGCATCCAATCGAATTTTCACGCGCTGACATCAGGCAGTACTTGACTGAGAATATTGTCTTCCATGTCGACGACGAAATGCGGAAAGGATTGACGATCTATTTTGAGCTGGCGCAAAAGCATCGGCTAATTGAAACGACAAGATCCGTCATGTTCGCGTTTTGATGCGAATCTGGACCTTGCGTTTAGCCCTCTCGGCTTTATTTGCTTCGCGCAGCGGAGCGAGTTTCTCTTGTAAATCGCGAAGCTCAGATGCGACTCTCAGTTTTTCGGCCAAGGTACTTTTCGCGGTTTTCACGTCGCGGCCTTCGGCAGACTTGTTGGCGGACAGCTTCATCTCGCAACTCGCCTCTGGTAATCATTAAACTTATCTGACAGCTCGTGACGCACGAGGATGTCTTCTAGCGCTTCCACATCGACTGCTCGCTGCGAAAGAAACATTTCGACGCGCGCGATGTCTTTTGATCTTCCCACCTTTAACATAATCGCCACTAAATGCTCTGGTAAGACAACCCTTACGCGCACGCCATCAACGTTCTTGTCTTGTGCGTTGTCATAAGCTTCGCGCTCCAAAGCGTTGGCAACTGGCATAAACTGAACTGGCCAACCTTCAATCACTATGCCTTCGTTGCGCCATTCGGTATAGCCGCGCGCTTTCAGATAATCCAGACCCGGTATCTCCAGAACAACCTGATTATTACCAGTCAAAATAAATACATCGAGGTCATTAGTCGAAAACGGCTCAACGTAGAACATCGCGCCAATTGCGCCGGCGACTGCATAGTTCTCGATCACGCCGTCAGCGACCATTTGGTTGATGACGGCGAATGTTCGTTCCATCGTTCACCCCGCCATCAATGCTTCAATCTCTTCCCGCTCCTTCGGCACTTTGTGAGTCAGCACGCGCGCGCCGTTTTCGGTGACCAGCACGTCGTCTTCGATGCGCACTCCAATGCCGAGATATTTTTCCGGAATGTCTTTGTTGAAGCCGTCGGGAATGCGGCTGGTGTCGGGCGAAATGTAAAGACCCGGCTCGATCGTCATGACCATGCCAACTTCCGCCGGTCGCGATTCGCCTTTGAAGTAATATTTGCCGGCGTCGTGCACGTCGATGCCCAGGTAGTGACCCAGGTTGTGCATGTAGAACTGCAGGTACTTTTTCTCTTCCATTAGTTTCCTGGGCTCGCCTTTTAGCAGTCCTAACTCGACCATTCCTTCGGTCAGAATTTCGATCGAGTGAGTCTTCAGATCTTCCAGGCGCACTCCGGGACGCACCATATCGACGCAGGACTTTTGGCACTTCAGCACCAGATCGTAAATCTCTCTTTGGGCATCCGTGAATTTGCCGTTGATCGGAAAAGTGCGCGTGATGTCGGAAGCGTAGCCTTTGTATTCCGCGCCGGCGTCGAGCAGCAGCAAGTCCCCATCCTTCAGCTGATCCTTGTTGTCGATGTAGTGAAGAATCGTGGCGTTCCCGCCGGCACCCACAATCGATGTGTAAGACGAGCCGGACGCGCCCGCCTTGCGAAAATAGGCTTCCACCATCGCCTCGACTTCGAATTCCATCATGCCGGGACGGACAGATTTCATCACTTCTACGTGCGCTTCCGCCGCAATGTCGGCGGCGCGCTGCATGATTGCGATCTCTTCGGCAGATTTCAGCACACGCATCTCGTGGAGAATCGTGCTGGGATCGATGATGGTCGTGGGCGGCTCAAACGGCTTGCGATTACTTTCGCGCATCATCGTGAGGTGCTGAATGATCTTCTGGTCGATAGCCGAATCTGTATGGCCGAAGGCGTAATAGAGCACGCGCGGTCCGTCGAGGATTTCCGTCAGCTTCTCGTCAAACTGATCGATAGTGAACGCTTCGTCGGCGCTGTAATCGCGCTGAGCGCCTTCGACACCGGCGCGATAGCCGTACCAGATTTCCTGATCAAGATCGCGCGGCCGCACAAACAGCGTGAACTTCTTTTCGCGCGAGGGCGCGATCACGGCGATCGCTTCCGGCTCTTCGAATCCAGTCAGATAAAAGAAGTCAGAATTTTGACGATAGCGATAATTGGTATCGTGCGAGCGCACTGCTTCGCGCGCCGCCGGAATAATGGCTACGGAATCTTTTTCGATGCGACGCATGAATTCCTTGAGTTGCGGTTTAGTCATTGGCTCTCCTCGGTGTACAAAACTGAAGCGGCATTGTAGCCGAGTCGCAACGGCGTGCGGTAGCGGGCCCGAAATCAGGGAGTGTTGTTCTCGGCGTAGCCTCTGCGTTCTCAGCGTCTCAGCGGTGAAACCATTCGAATTCATTCACCGCAGAGTCGCTGAGGTCGCAGAGATGGCGCCGAGAGTTTTAAAGGGCCCCTATCACCTCGCTAAAGCAAGGTCTGAATGAAGTGATGACTTTGCGCCGACATCTGGGCGATAATCCGCTCCGTGGCTCAAAGCATTCCCGCTAAATCTGAAGCTCCCGAAATAATTTCCCGCAACCCGGCGACTGGTGAAGAAATCGGACGCGCGCCTTTGACGCTGCCCGAAGAAGTCGCCCGCGCCGTGGATCGCGCGCGCGCCGCGCAAGCCGCCTGGGCGGCAACTTCGTTTCGCGCCCGTGGTCAGATCATTCTGCGAGCACGCAAAATCGTCCTCCAGGAGTTGGACGAAATCGCGCTCCTGATTTCGCGGGAAACCGGGAAACCCGCCGCGGAAGCCATCACGATGGAACTGACGACCTCCCTCGACCTGATGCAGTATTTCGCGCGCCAGGCTGGGACGCTGCTACAACGCGAACGCATCAACATAGGTTTGTATGGTTGGCTGGGCCGCAGTTCTTATCTCGTTTACCGGCCCGTCGGCGTCGTGGGAATCATCTCGCCGTGGAATTTCCCCTGGGCGACGCCGCTGGATGAGGTGGTGATGGCGCTGATGGCAGGTAACGCCGTGGTGCTGAAACCGAGCGAACTGACGCCGCTCACGGCTTTGAAAATCAAAGATGTATTGGATCGTGCGGGCGTGCCGCAGGCGCTCGTGCAAGTTGTCACCGGCGACGGCTCAACCGGCGCGGCGATGATCGGCGCCGGTGTCGACAAGATCATGTTCACAGGCAGCGTTGCGACCGGTCGTCGCGTGGCCGAAGCCGCCGCAAATTATTTGATTCCGGTTGTCCTCGAGCTTGGCGGCAAAGACCCAATGATCGTCTTGCCAGACGCGAACATCGAGAATGCCGCGCGCGGAGCAGCCTGGGGAGCATTCGCGAATTGCGGCCAGTCATGCGCGGGCGTCGAACGTTGCTACGTTCATGAAAGCATCGCGCAGAAGTTCATTGACGCAATAGTCGCCGAAACGAAGCGACTGCAAGTCGGCGGGCACGCGCCTGGCGTGGCCAGCAAAGCAGACGCGACACCTGCGTACCCAGACTTGGGCCCAATGAGTAGCGAACAGCAATTGCGCATAGTCGAGCGTCACGTTTACGAAGCGACAGCGCATGGCGCAGTGGCGGTAACCGGCGGTGAAAGAACGCCAGACACCAGCGGGCCATTCTTTCCGCCGACCGTCCTGACAAACGTCAATCACGAAATGGATGTGATGCGCGAAGAGACCTTCGGTCCCGTCCTTCCGATTATGACGTTCAATACTGATGAAGAAGCCGTGCGGCTGGCGAATGACAGCGTTTATGGCCTGGCCGCGAGTGTCTGGACAAGCGATCTCGCACGCGGCAAGCGCATCGCGGAACAAATCGACGCAGGCACGGTAATGGTTAACGAGGTGCTCTACACTCACGGCGTCGCCCAAACTCCGTGGGGTGGTTTCAAGCAGAGTGGCTTCGGACGAACACACGGCCGTGCGGGACTGCTCGAATTAGTAAATCAACAACATATCCACGTAAATCACTTTAGCTTCCTGCCGGATATTTGGTGGTTCAATTACACGCCCGGCGCCGGCAAACTATTCCGCTCACTCGCGCGCCGCTTTTCTTCCGGCTCGGTGCTTCAGGCAGGGCTGGCGGTACCGCAAATGATTCGGCGTTGGCGTGAACGGCGATAGTTCGACACCATTTCCCGGTCCGAGGTACTCCATGCGCAGATGCATCGCCCGTGCGCGCACCTTGCAATCTAGCGCGCCGCTAACAACAAAGAGCCGCGTGAGGAGTAATCTTCACGCGGCTTTTTTCTGTGTGCTGGGAGCGCGGACGTCCTCGTCCGCAAACGTCCGCGGAGCGGAAGTAAGCAGGTCCAGTAACTCTGGGCACGCCGACTTGCGTCCGGTGAATGATGCGGACGGGGACGTCCGCGCTCCCAGCAGCATCACTCATCGAGCTGCGAAGCAGCGGACATAGTTAAGCCCAAGGTGAGGCTTTGCGAGCCTTGGGTAATGATGATTGATATTTGTTGGAGCCGCGGAGCGGCGACGTCGCCCGCATCGCGGGCTCCGCTGATCCTAAGCCATGGTTTCCCAAGGCTCGCAAAGCCTCGCCTTGGGCTTAACTACGGCCGCTGCTTCGCAGCTCGATGAGAGATTACGGCAACGGTGAAATGAGTGGCCCGACAATCATCGCCGCGACGGGCACGCCGACTTGCGTCCGGTGAATGATGCGGACGGGGACGTCCGCGCTCCCAGCAGATACGCTCTGCGGACTTTCCCCCTACAGCTTAAACCTCCACAAGCTTCCGATGATGTGAAGGTCGCCGGGCCGGCTGCGGCCGTCGTTCTGCCGCATGTAGTAAAGCTCCAGCGTGAAATGTTTGTTGAAGGCGTGATTGGCGCCGATTGCCGCGCGGTTGCGCACCCAGTCGTTCAGACTCCAATCGTAAAAAACCTCATCCGAAACAAACCAATTGAATTTCGTCTTGCTAATCTGGAACGGATGCTCCAGACGCAGACGATTGCGATAGCGCCATGCATCGACCTGCGGCTCGCGCCAGCGCCGCTCAAACCAGTTGCGATCGCTCAAGGTGTATTTGTTGAAAGTCTTCTGTAACGTGGCTCCCAACGTCAGCCGGATCTCGCGTTCGCGGCGCCCGTTGGGTGGTCGGGCCTCGCGCATGAAGACTAATTCATTCAGCGTCACATACTTGTTCAGCTTATAATTGAAACCGAATCCAGCGCGCTCATCGACGGGCTTGGTCAGGTTGTCGCCAAAACGCAAGGTCAATTGCGTCACCAAATCGACCTTCTTGCTCATCGGCACAGTGAGTTGAAAATCGTTCCAGCTTTGCGTGTCGTTTTCCGGGACGCGTATTTGCGCCGCGGCGTGCGCAGTACACGCCACCACCGTGATCAGTGACAACAATAGTAATTTCATTGAGCGTTTATCTGTGTTTCGCCAGTGTGTAATTGGGAAGGAGGCTAAATGAAGTAAGGCCAACTGCGACGCGATCGCCGGGTTTGTACCGCGTCACATTCGCTTCCGGTTTCGGGCGAGTGGCCATCACTGGGACGCCCACCATGCGCTCGGGGGTGTTGATGGTCACTTGATATACCGGCGCTAAGTCTGCGCTCTGAGGTCGATGCGCCAAATCCAGACGCACATTCAAACGCTCGTAGGATCCCACGAAGCTGACTTCTTCAACCACGCCGTTCGCCAGCCGGCGACACGTCTCCGGCAGCGTCGCATCGGGACTGAGGCAGACGTCTTCCGGCCGAAACACCAGCTTGACGGATTGCCCGTCGCGAAACCTGCGCGTTTCTTTTTCCGCCGGCAGTCGCGCCGTGCCGATCTCCACGCTGCCGCGCGTCACCACACCTAGTAATAAGTTCGCGGCCCCAAGGAATGTCGCCACATACTCAGTGGCCGGACGGTTGTAAACCTCGTCAGGCGTGCCGATCTGTTCGAGGTGCCCGTCGTTTAGCACCGCGATGCGATCGCCTAATTCGAGGGCCTCTTCCTGATCATGGGTGATGAAAACGGATGGCACCTTTACTTGTCTGAGCAGCGCGCGAATTTCGCGACGCAAGTGCACTCGGGTCTGGGCGTCGAGTGCTCCGAACGGCTCGTCGAATAGAAGAACCTGCGGCTTGTAAGCGAGCGTGCGCGCGATGGCGACGCGCTGCTGCTGTCCACCTGAAAGTTGCCAGGGATATTTTTTGCGATGCTTCTCGAGCTGCACCAACTCGATCAGGCGGTTAACAGTTTCGCGTCGTTCCTTTCGCCGCCGGTGACGAATCTTCAAGCCATAGGCGATGTTTTTCTCGACCGTCATGCGCGGGAAAAGCGCATACGATTGAAAGATCACGCCGACGCCACGTTCGCGAGCCGGCAAATCGGTAACGTCTTTGCCGTGGAGCGTCACGCGGCCGGCATCGGGCTGTTCGAGACCCGCTATGATGCGCAGGATGGTTGTCTTGCCGCTACCTGACGCGCCCAGAAGAACGAGCGACTCGCCCTCAGCCACGTCAAAGCTGACATCGTCGAGCACCGGAGTCTTCTTGAAGCGCTTGCTGATGCCGCGCACGCTGGCGGCCACGCCCGTCTTTTGCGCGCGGTCAGGCGCCCACGAAGTATGTGGATCGTCGGGAACCATTTGCATTTTTGGCGTCATGCTTCCTGTGTCTCGAACTCCAGCCAATCACGCGCAAAGAACAGCACGCTGAAAATGACAAAGGACAGCAGCGCGAGCACGATCGCAATCGCATTTGCCGCTTCGATCTGTCCTTCATTGAACTTGGCGAAAATGTAGAGCGGCGCAGTCTGGGTGCGCAAAGCCAGATTGCCTGACACCAGTATAGTCGAGCCGAACTCGCCCACGGCGCGCGCAAACGTCAACAGTGCGCCCGACACGATCGCGCCACGCAGGCTCGGCAAGGTCACGTGCCAGAATGTTTGCCAACGCGTCGCGCCGATCGTCGCCGAAGCCTCTTCCAGCGAACGACTCATCGTGTCGAATACTGGTTTGATCACTCCGAACGCCAACGGAAAAGTGACAAAGATATTCGCCAGGATGATCGCATAAGGTGTGAACATCACCTGTGCGCCCTGCGGATTTAAGAGACGTCCGAGCGTGCCGTAAGGTCCCCACAGCAAAAGCAGCGCAAACCCGGCCACCGCGGTCGGAATCGCGGTCGGCAAAGAGATGGTCACGATTACCGCATTGCGTCCCCAAAAGTCGTAACGCGAAAGCACGTAAGCGGCCATCAACCCAAACAGCACATTGAAGACCGTCGCCCAAAAACTTGTGACCATCGAAAGCTTCAGCGCAAAGATCGCTTCCGGCGCAGTTAGCGATGACCAAAAGACGCCGAGCCCATGGCGCGTCCCATAGATGAAGATCGAGAGTAACGGCAACAGGACCAGCGGCAGCATGATGCCCAGCAACACGCCGATACTCACCGGGCGCGCGACATCGTAACCGCGAACGTGTCGGATGGCGGAGATCTTCGCCACAGATTACTTCCTTTTGCGTACCTGGTTTTCGAAAACGCCCTGGATTATGTCGGGATAAGCACGGTCCCAACCGCCAAAAGTTTCGACTGTGAACGGGTCCTTGATGGTTGCGAGTTCCTTGTTTTCCTGATTCAGCGCGTCATTCGTGCTCGATCGGAAATTGTATTTGACGAATGCTCGCTGAGCTTCTTCGGTGAACAGGAATTGCACGAACGCATCGATAACCGGACGATCCGCGGCGGATACATTTCGGTCGATGACGACGACAGGATGCTCACTAAAAATCGTCGCATCCGGGACTACGATTTCTGCATCTATGTTTGCATTGCCCTGTTTCATCAGTAGTCCGTCAAGTTCATACGTCACCAGCGCATCACCATTGCCGAGTTCAAAAGTCGTGCGCGCTTCACGAGCTGACGCGGGCGTGGAAAATACGTTCTGCCAGATCGCCTGGAGCGTCTGCAACGCGCGGGCGCGATCCGGTTCGGTAGTTTCTTTCTGAGACTTGACCAATTCCGATCCGTAAATCGCCAGCAAAGACCATTGCGCGCCGCCGGAACTAATTGGATCGGGGTGCACAACCTTTACGCCCGGTTTCCCGAGATCCGGAAAATCATGTATGCCTTTGGGGTTTCCCTTGCGAACCAGAATCACGAACGGAGTTTTGTTGATGATTCCCTTCTGCGGCAGTGTGTGCCAGTCGCTGGTGACGAATCCCTTCTCCTTCAATCTTTGCGGATCGCGATCGATCGAGAAGATGCCAATCTGCGCTTTCACGCCCTGGAGGATTTGATTCGTAATCGTTTCCGACCCAGCGAACGAGGACGTAAAACGCACATCGCTGCCATGCTCGCTCTTCCACTTCGCCGCGAAGGCGGGATAGATCGCCTTCTCGAGCGGCTCTTTCATCACCGAGAATCCATATAGAGTTATGTTCGCCCCGCTGCCTGATTCCAGCGGACTCTGCGGCAAACAAGCACTCAGCCCCAATAAGCTGAGGAGAAGAATCGCGAACAAAGTCGTTAGCTGACTCTTGCGCAACATGACACCCTTCGGAAACGAATGCGCGCTCTGGCCGCGTCAATTCGATCGGACACGCACGGCGAGCGCTCGGAAATCGGAAAAACAGGGGTTACTTGATTTTGCTTGGGCTGAACTTTAGGATGACTGACTCGATTTGTGCAAGGGATTTTCGAGCGTTAACAAACTGTGACGAATTTGTTTGGAAAATGGATGAGGGCGCGAGAAATTGCGCACACAAAACGCGACGACAATCGCGTCGTGCGGCCGTTTGCGTGGGGATTGGAGTACATCCTCGACCACGTCAACGGCGACGATCCACGCGTCGTGTTGGCACAGCATTCCGCGCAAGCAATGGCCGCGAGTGAGAAGTTTTACGAACTGCCGGGGATTTCTGACTTCGCTTTGAATGATCGCGTGCTCACCTGGACCAGCGCCGTTCACACGCCGTCGTCAGAAAATAATCTGGCCCGGGCGCGACTTTTTCTGCCCCAGCGTGAAAGAAAGAACAAACCGCGCGCCGCCGTGTTGGTCCTGCCGCAATGGAACGCGCAACCGGACAGTCACGTCGAAGCCTGTCGCATCTTTAACGGGCTGGGCATGAGTGCGTTGCGTCTGACACTTCCCTACCACGAAGAGCGGCGGCCGGCGGAGCTTGAGCGCGCGGAACATCTGGTGAGCTCCAATATCGGCCGCACGATTCAATCGATGCGCCAGGCCGTGCTCGACGCGCGCGCGGCCGTGCGCTGGTTGAAACAACAAGGCTACGAGAGGGTCGGCGTTTTGGGCACCAGCATTGGTTCGTGCACAGCGTTTCTGACGTTCGCACACGAACCTGATATCAACGTCGGCGTGTTCAATCATGTGTCAGGGTACGTCGCTGACGTGGTGTGGCAGGGAATCTCAACTCAGCATGTGCGCCAGGGAATTGAATCCGAGCTAACGCTCGAAGAGCTGCGCGAATTCTGGCAGCCTATCAGCCCCGTGCCGTTCATACCGCGTCTGCTTGAGATGAAGCCGCGGCCGATGCGCTTCATCGCGGCGAAATACGATCTGACATTTCCCGTCGAGCTCTCGCGTGAAGTCATCGGTGAAGTGCGCCGGCTCGGAATCGATCTCGACGTAGTGTGGTTGCCGTGCGGTCACTACACGACGGCGGAACTTCCGTGGAAAGCGATTGATGCATGGAAAATCGCGACATTCATGCGCAAACACCTGTAGACTCGCCGCGGACAAATGCCCCGTCACCCGCTATCCCGCATCAAAGACGCTGAATCGCTCATCGAGCTTCATGAAAAACTTCTTTTTCGTCGCGCATATCCGCGCAACCGGCGCGAGCTCCGCCAATCCGAAACGCAGATAAAACAGATTGCGTCGCGTGTGGTTGAATTACGAGACTCCGATGTCGATCTCTCGCCGCTTGATGCTCCCGACGTTTCTGGAATTGCCGGCACGAGCGTGACGAGCAACTTCAGTTACGCGCTGGTGCGCTGGCTGGTGGCAAAGTTTCCGCATCAGGTTTCCATCGATTGGGATTGGTTCGACAGCGAAGATCAGTTTGGCGCGACGATGCGGCGGTTTCTGCCGCTGCTCGAAGAAGATGCCATGGTCGAGGCGCACGTGCCTTATCAGACCTGGCTCGATGACGCGCGTGGCCGCCAAAACGACGTGGCTTGGGTCATTAGGCAATTTGAACACTCGCGCCTGGGTGATCGTCAAAAAGCAGAACTCTACGATTCGCTGAAGCTCCACATAACCTGGAAGTTGGGTTCTCGTTCGTCGCGCACAGGCATGCGGTTGCCGGCGCGCCAGACTTTCTTCCATGACCAGCCGCTGATTAAGCGCCGCGACGTCTCGCTGATCGACGAACTGAACTCACCTCCAATTCCACTCGCGAAGCTGTCGCGGGCCGAGGGCGAAAAGATTCTGGATCTTGCCCGCGAGACTTCCGCCGTCCGCTATCGCGAGCTGCACGGATTCACGCACGGCGATCCGTCGCGCGTTGTAAGAGCCGATCTCGGGCGCGGCACTCAAGCCTTTGTTGTCGGTGTTCCGCCGGAACATCGTCTGCCGCTGCGCGCCTATCACGCTGCGATAATCTTCAAAAACGGGGTGCCGGTCGCATACTTCGAGGGTCTCTCGCTGTTCGAGCGGATGGAGAGTGGTTTCAACCTCTACTACACATTTCGTAATGGTGAGACCGCCTGGTTATACGCGCGCATTCTGCGGCTGATGCGGCAACTGTTCGGCGTCATTGTGTTTTCCATCGACCCGTATCAGATCGGACACGAGAACGAAGAAGGCATTGAATCAGGCGCGTTCTGGTTTTATCGGAAGCTCGGTTTTCGTCCCGTGAAAAAGGAATTGCGGAAACTGACTTTGGCGGAGGAGCAAAAGATGGCCACCCAGGTGGGGCATCGGACCAGCGCGCGCACGTTGCGCAAGCTGGCGTTCGGGCACATGTTGTTTGACTTGCGGGGAGAAGAATCGAATGAATGGGATAGATTCGAAGTCCGCAACATCGGCTTGGCGGTGCAACGGCGGATGGCCCGCGACTTTGGCGGTGATGCTCAGCGGATGCGCATTTACGCCTCACAAAAGCTTGAAAAGAGCATGGGGCTAAGGCCTTCCAAAAATGAAATCCAGGCCAAGCTCTTCAACGATCTCCTGCTGGCGGCGTCCACCGCCATGAACCTGGCAGAGTGGTCGCCAAGCGAACGAAAGGCAGCCGCCGAAATATTTCTGGCCAAGGGCGCAGCCGACGAGGGTGGGTACCTTCACAAAATGCAAAAGCACGCATTACTGCGTGCTTCGCTTATCAAACTAGGTTGTGGCCGCGGAAGCTAAATCGGCGCCAGCTCGAGCACTCGATTCAATTCACGATACAGGTCGTTGTAATAGCGCAACGAAACATCCAGCGCCTCCGGCAATCGCCCCACATCGGTAGGGTTCACCACCAGATTAGCGTTGTGCAGAAAGGCTGCATGCAGGTCCAAGGTGCGCGCGTTCGGCGTCATATAGACCAGAAACAGCCTGCGCCGTTCCGAAGGCTGGAGTAACTTCACTTCTCGCGTAACGAACGCAAAACCCTGCTCCACCGGATCGAAATTCCCGTCCAGCACGACCACATCGATTCGATCTTCGCGCATGCGACCTAACGCTTCAGCAGTGTTTTCTGCGACAAAGACTTCATAATCGCTGGCGACGAGACCGCTGGCGATTTCGCCGCTTAGTTCAGCTTCGACACAAACCAGCGCCTTACGGCGGCTCCACGCCGGCCGTTTGACCGCGCCGGATTTCGATGCTCCGCTGTCTGCATGTCGCAGAACTTGCGCCAAAAGTTTCACTATGTCGTCTGAGCTGGCAGTGGCCGTATCAGCCACTGCGTCCGAGCCGTTCGGCTTGAAGGGGGCTGCGACTGGCGGACGTTCGAATGGAGAGTCCTGGGTGACCGGCGGCGTCATCTCTTCCGGAAATGTAATGCCACTGCTGTCGTTGTCGCTGGGAACCGCGGATTTGATCTCAATGCGACCCTGACATTTTGGACAACGCAGCTTGAATGAATGCGACGGAATCTTGCTTTCGTCGAGTTGCAGACGCGCTTTGCAGTTTGAGCAAATAACCAGCATGACTGTGTTCGTAGTTAGTCGGTTAGGCTGTAAACCAGGCTGTCGGAAATTGAATCGGTGATGATTCCTTCAGACTGGGTGCGAATGAAATCGTCAGAAGACGTGAGGCCTTTTAGCGCAAGCAACAAATTGTTCTGGTTCGTGGCGAACGCCAGACCATCTTCAACACTGACAACGTTGCGCTCGATGAGGCCCTTAATGACCGAGTCAAAATCCTGCATGCCGTCCAACTTGCCGTCACGCATCGCCTCAAGCAGCGACTTGCCTTCCGTTTCGCCATTTTCGATGTACTCGCGCGTGCGGGGGGTGGAACGCAATATCTCGACTGCGGCAATTCGCCCGCGAAAATCAGCACGCGGTATTAGGCGCTGCGACACGATATAACGGAAAGTCTGCGCCAGCCGGGTGCGAATTACCGGCTCTTCGTTTTTTGGGTACATGCCGATGATGCGATCGATCGTCTTGGAGGCATCGATTGTATGCAGCGTCGACAACACCAGGTGACCAGTCTCAGCAGCCTCGAGTGCGATTTCTGTCGTTTCGTAATCGCGCATTTCGCCGATGAGAATCACTTTCGGCGCTTGTCGCAGGGCCGCGCGCAACGCCGACGGAAAATCTTTTGTGTCGTGTCCCACCTCGCGCTGATTGATTGTCGAGTTCTTGTGCGAGTGCAGATACTCAATCGGATCTTCGATCGCCACTACGTGGTAATGCTTCGTCTCGTTGATGATGTCGATGACGGCCGCCAGCGTTGAACTCTTTCCCGAGCCGGTCGGTCCGGTAATCAGAACCAGACCATTGCGCAACTCAGCTATCTCTGAAAGTTGCGAAGGAACATTCAATGAGTTGAGGGTGGGAATATCGGTGGGAATGACGCGCATCACGATCGAGTACACGCCGCGCTGCTGAAAGATATTGCAACGGAAGCGCGCGCGCGACGGCAGCGAGTAACTCAAATCGGCTGTCCCGGTCTTGACCAGCCTTTCGGTGGCCTCGGGATTTTCGTGCAACAGCGTCATCGCGAGGATTTCGGTCTGGTAAGGCGTCAGCTTTTGCATTCCGAGCGGCTGCACCGGCGTTAGTTTGCCGTTGATTTCGACCTGCGGTAGCTGGCCGACGGAAAAATTCAGGTCGCTGATCTTGTCAGAGACGAGCAACATGCGCTCGATGATTGGCGGCAGGTCGAAGAAACTCATGCCCAGGGACGCTCCATGACTGTGACTTTAGAAACTTTCAAGAATGCGAGTGAGGTAAGTCGAAGGGCCGCAAAAACGCGGCAAGCTATTGTCGCTGATGGCGCGAGGAAAACGCAAGCAAAAACTGTTTATCGTTGAAGAGCGGTGTTTACCCGCGGGAGGAAGCTAGCATTCTCGCGAGCTTTTCAGCGATTTTCACCGGTTCTTTCAGCAAATCTGAAATTACGGCAACCGAATCTGCGCCCGCTTCAAGCGCACCGGCAAAGTTTTGTTCGGTGATGCCGCCGATGGCTACCAGGGGCTGGTCACCAAGACGGTGTCTGATTTCACGCAACTGATCCAGCCCCACCACTGGTTCATGGTCGCTTTTCGTATGCGTGGCGAAGATAGGGCCAAAGGCAATGTAGTCCGCTGGCAATGCAATGGCATCTTCAATTTGTGCGAGGTTATGTGTGGAGAAGCCAATCGTTGATCGCGGCCCCAAAAGCTTTCTGGCCGCTTCAACCGGCATGTCCGATTGTCCCAAGTGGACGCCGTCAGCATTGAGCGCCAGCGCCACATCGACGCGATCGTTGATGATGATTCGGACTTTGTTTTGGTGCGCGATGGCTAGAGCTTCTTCTGCGTGACGGATAAAATCTTTCGGCGCACCGTTCTTTTCGCGTAATTGAATGAGCGTTGCGCCGCCATCAATCAGCCGGCGAACCTGTTCAGCGTGCGACAGTCCCGAGACGCCGGTGTCAGTGATCGGATATATTCTCGGAAAAG